>JBELIG010000128.1:0-8823 GCA_042091035.1 Sphingobacteriales bacterium
AATCCTATAAATTACAGGATCACGCATATGCATATTAGGTGAAGTCATATCCACCTTAGCGCGAAGAACCTTTGCGCCATCTACAAATTCACCATCCCGCATACCCTGAAACAAACGCAGATTTTCTTCGACACTTCTTGTTCTATAAGGACTTTCAACCCCAGGCTTAGCAGGTACACCTTTCATCTCTGCAATCTCCTCTGCTGAAGAATCATCAACATAGGCCATTCCTTTTTCAATAAGCTTAACAGCAAAAGCATATAGATTATCAAAATAATCCGAAGCATAAAGCTCATTCGCCCACTCAAAACCCAACCACTTTATATCGCGTTTGATGCTATCTACATATGAGGTATCTTCTGTAGTTGGGTTTGTGTCATCAAACCTTAGATTTGTCTTACCACCATATTTCTTTGCTGTTTCAAAATTGATACAGATTGCCTTGGCATGACCTATATGAAGGTATCCATTAGGCTCTGGTGGAAAGCGCGTGTGAATGCGCCCTTCATGCTTCCCATTCTCAATATCTTCTGCTACTATTTGCTCTATAAAATTAAGAGACTCTTTCTTTGATTCTGACATATCTTATTTATTGAAGGCTATTACATTCTATCTGGCATCTCTATCCCAATCAGATCCATACCATTTTTTAAAACGATCCCTACTAATTTACTCAACTGTAATCTAAACACCTTAGCGTCCTCAGCTTCCTTAAATATTTGAAGATCATGCCAGAATTTACTAAACAACTTAGCAAGTGTATAGCAATAATTAGCAATCACTGAAGGATCTAATTCCTCTGCAGCCTGCTTTATTAAATCAGGATACTGGTAAAGCGAGAGGACCAATTCGCGCTCTACAGGTTCTAATCCTGCATAAGCACTTAGGCCTGAAAGATCCAAACCTTCTTGATCAGCACGTTTAAGAATACCTTTTATGCGCACATAAGAATACTGGATATAAGGACCCGTCTGCCCTTGAAGATCTAATGATTCTTTTGGATCAAAGGTCATCCATTTTTTTGGCTGAACCTTTATTATATGATATTTCAATGCTGCAACACCTATGCGTCTTACTATTTCATTTAATTCCTCTTCCGGCAAAGTCAACAGTTCACCTCTTTCTTTTATATTCTCGAAAGCTTCTGATACAACAGTATTTACTAAATCATCTGCATCAACCACTGTTCCTTCTCGAGATTTCATACGCCCCTCTGGCAATTCAACCATACCATAAGATAGATGATGTAACCCATTTGCAAATGGCTCTCCCATACGCTTAAGGATCTCAAATAATACCTTGAAGTGATAATTTTGTTCATCCGCTACAGTATAGACCATTCGATCCATTTTAAAATCCTCATAGCGCAGAATCGCAGTTCCTATATCTTGCGTCATATATACCGAGGTTCCATCGGATCTAAGTACAAGCTTGTGATCAAGCTTTGCCGCTTCAAGGTCAATCCATACAGATCCATCATCCTTTTTATAGAAAATATCTTTGGACAAGCCATCTTCAATCTTGTCCTTACCAAGCAGGTAGGTATCCGATTCAAAATATAGCTTATCAAAAGAAACGCCTAGTTTCTTATATGTTTCCTCAAATCCATCATACACCCAAGCATTCATCTGCTTCCAAAGATCACGCGTTGCCTGATCATTTGACTCCCAATCTAGCAACATAGCTTTTGCAGCTTTACCTAGCGCACTATGTATATTGAAATAGTCATTTTTATAAGCTTTGAAGAATTCTACCTCATTCATTGCTTGCTTCTTCCTAGTTGTGTAAGCCTCAAGCGCAGATGAAGTTTCTTGCCATATTTTATATTCAGCTTGGAATTTCTTCTCAAACTCAACATACCATTTACCGACAAAGTGGTCACCTTTAACGCCTGATGATGCTGGTGTGGCGCCATCGGCGTAAAGTTTCCAAGCTATCATACTCTTACAAATAGCGATTCCTCTATCATTAATGATCTGCACATTTGATGTATCATAACCCGCAGCTTTTAAAATCTTGGAAGATGCCCATCCCAAAAGGATATTACGAATATGGCCCAAATGAAGAGGTTTATTCGTGTTTGGAGAAGAAAATTCAACCAAAACCTTTTTTCCATTAGATTCCGACACCCCAAAAGATTCATCCGAATGGTGCTCATAAAGATAATCCAGCCATAGCTTATCACTTAGACTAAGGTTAAGGAAGCCTTTTATTACATTAAATCCTGTAATTACATCTACATTTTCAGTCAAATAAGTACCAAGATCTTGTCCAACCAGTTCAGGAGACTTTCGAGCTGACTTAACAAAAGGAAAAGTAACGACAGTATAATCACCCTCAAACTCTTTACGGGTTAAGCTGATATTCAATTGAGCATCCGAAACTTCTATTCCATAGAGTTCTGAAACTCCTTTTTTGACACACTCGCCAATCAATGCAATTACATTCATTCTTTATGGTGATTTTATAAAGCCTTAATTAAGCTGCAAATTTAAGAGAATTTACATTAAAAAAATAGTGATAAGCTAGGAGCTTACCACTATTTAGTTGAATAAATCTTTTTATTTCAGTAATCCTTATTTAAATAGGTCACTGGCATTTTTAGGATTTATCACAACTGACTTGATATTCTGCTCTATTGGAGTTGGCATCATACCTGAAACCTTTATGATAGTCGGCAACATAATGCCTTCAAAATCCTTATAAACTTCATAATCCAAGGTTACAGCTCCTTGTTCACCTGTCTGTACCTTTCTCAATTTCAAACTTGAAGCAATCGAGTAATATTCAGTAATTGAAGCTCCATCTGTTCGCACTAAATCCATACGGTATGCATCTTCCTCATTCACTTTCTCAACGCCTGCCAGTTTTACAGAATTGTATTGTTCCGTATTAAAGTAATTTAACTCTGAAAAAGGTGCAGCATCTACCTTTGCGTCTGAAATCTCCATAGGAGAAAGATCTTTTGTCATACCTCGTCCTTCCGAATAACCATCAAAACCATTGACAACCATCTTCATAAAGGTCATTCCGCCCATACTGATCTTCTGAACAGTATTCAAAGACTTACTTTTAACCATATAGAACTCCAATTCTCCCATCTCCGTATTTGCAGCCATACTCATTTCTAAAACATCTACCTGTTCCAGCTTTTCTTTTCCTCCTATTGCATTGAGATAATCACTTATTACAGTATTAGCATCAACATTTAAAGGCATCTTAGTATCCTCAATAAGTTTGCCATAAGCATCATAATAATCGACAGCACCATTTGAATCAAACTTAGTCAAAGACTCAGCCACATCACTTTTATTACCCACAACAATGACATAACATGCATCTGTATTTAAATACTTTTTAGCAGCAACACTCATATCCTCAACGGTAATTGCATTCATAACTTTCAGGTAGTTAGAATAGAAATCAGCATCAAGATCATACCTAATAATGTTCAATGCGAAGTCAGCAATTGTTCTTGGGTTTTCCAATCCAATAGCAAAATTACCTGTACGGAAATTCTTCACAGTACTCAACTCCTCCTCTGATAGAGGTTCATTGATCATCTGATTCATCTCATACAACATCTCCGTAATTGAACTATCACTTACCTCATTACGAACACTGGCAGAGGCTACAAAATTTCCAATTAATTTATTGGGTCTTAAGCCTCCTCTTGCTCCATAGGTATATGCTTTATCCTCTCTCAAATTCTGGTTCAAACGACTACCAAAGTATCCCCCAAGTACAGTGCTCATAAGTGAACCCGTAATATAATCAGATGAGTTAAGTGAATAATCCATAGGATAACTGACAGCAACTGTTGACTGAACAGCTCCTGGCTGATCAACAAAAACCACATTTACACCTTCTGGTCGCTCTACGCGCATTGGTTTTAATGTAGGAACTTCTCCCATCTCCCATTTACCGAAGTATTTCTCAGCAGCAAGCTTTGCATCAGCAAGATTCATATCACCCACTATTACTAAGTAAGAGATATTTGGTTTAAAAAACACATCAATATAAGACTTACAATCAGATACTGAAATAGCATTAATAGACTCCTCAGTTTCTACTGAACCAAAAGGATGATCTGAACCATAAACTAAAGTTCTCCTTACATTAGCCATAATAGCATCAGGGCTGTTTTTCGTTTGAGCTATACCTGATAGTGTTGCTTTCTTTATTTTCTCAAATTCAGCTTCAGGGAATACTGGATACATTAGGACATCAGACATGATAGCTAATAACTCCTCCGAATTCTTTGACAAACATGATCCGAACATTCCTGAACCAAAAGTTTGAAAACTTGCACCGATAAAATCAATAGATTCATCGATTTCTGCTTTATCCATAGATTCCGTTCCACGCCCCATCAATTCACCAGCAATATTCACATATCCAGCCTTCTCCCCTTCGCTAAAATCTGGAACATCAACAGAAAGTTGAAAAGAAACTCTTGGGAGCTTATTATTTTCAACCAAGACAACTGTCAATCCATTATCTAGTTTAAACACCTCGGAATCACCAATTTCTATACTTGGTGCTGGACCGGGTTTAGGAGCGTTTTTTCTAAAATCTTCCTGTGCAAAGAGATTTGCACTCATACAAAGGGTTATACCCAATGCTACAATTATATTCTTAATTCGCATAATTCTCTCGTTTTATGGTCTTTGACCTTTTGGTAAGTAATACAGTACAACACGATTCTCAAAGTCTAAATACTTCCTTGCTACACGCTGAATATCTTCACGTGTAACGGATCTATACTTCTCGATTTCCGAATTTATAAGATCTGTATCGCCAAAATACATGTGATAATTTGCCAAAGATTCTGCGATACCTGCAGTAGAGGCATTAGCCGACAATATTTGGTTTTCGATCTGATTCTGAAGTTTTTGGAATTCCTTTTCAGAAATAAGCTCCTCCTTTACCTTTGCAACCTCTTCATCGTATAGACGCTCTAGATCTGTTGGGTCTACACCCATATTTGCAATACCGTAATTGATCAGTACACCATCATCCTCCATTGCTAAAGGGAAGGCACCCGCAAAAACAGCCATTTGTTCCTGATCTACTGCCCTTTTAGACAATCTAGAACTATTTCCTACAGCTAAAAGCGTAGATAACATTTCAACTGCATACGCATCTGCCGTTCCTTGTGAAGGAATTCTATATGCCTGAATAACTGCAGGCAATTGAATATTGTCATATACAGTATCTCTTGTCTCACCTTGCATAGGTGGCTCTACTATGGATGGTCTATAAACCGTTTTTACACCAGCAGGAATGGTAGAAAAATATTTATCAATCAGAACTTTAGCAGATTTAATATCAAGATCTCCAGCAATTGAAAGCACCGCATTTTCAGGCACATAGAAATCAGCATAGAATTGCTTATAATCTTCTTCTACCGCGGCATCAAGATGCGCCATAGAACCGATCACCGGCCATCTGTAAGGATGCTCTTTATATACACGCTTCATTGTTTCCTCCAAAAGAGAACCGTAAGGCTGATTATCAACTCTTAATCGGCGTTCCTCTTTTACAACCTCTCTTTGAGTCTCAACACCCTCAATATCTACACGTGCTTGAAGCATACGTTCAGACTCAAGCCAAAGACCAGTCTCGAGATGATTTGAAGGGAGTGTCTCATAATAATAGGTTCTGTCATAAAACGTATTTGCGTTATTGGAACCTCCAGCATTTTCAATTATTTTAAAAAACTCACCTCTGTCTATATTTTCTGAACCCTCAAAAAGAAGGTGCTCAAAAAAGTGTGCGAAACCTGTTCTGTCAGGGTTCTCATTTTTCGACCCCACATGGTACATTACAGAAACAGTAACAATTGGAGTAGAATGATCTTCATGAAGGATAACATGGAGTCCATTATCCAAATCATATTCGACAAAATTAATTTTGTTTGCTTGCGCACTTATAGATCCTGCGTAGAGGAAAACAGCAAGTACCAAGGACAACAGCCTTTTAATCTGCATAGAATGGTTATTTTTATTTTGAAAGTAAATCATCTCAAAAATAACCAAAGACTCTAGTATTAGTAGGAAAGGAATGTAAAATTATACCAAAAAAGAAAAGCTATTGACGAACAATACCTTTTATCATACTACTTTATCTGCACAAGACGAAGATGCAAAGGCATCTGGCTTGGCTTTGAAAACAAAACCCATACCCAAAATATAGCCCATTGCCTCTTTGAGTGCTTTGTTTGAAGCAAAATAAGGGTCTGTATTTATGTCAGCATGAATCTCTAACTCTACATCATGTGTATCAAAGACATCACAGAGGCTGTAGGCAACCTCTACCGACCTAGATACTTCAAGGATCATCCTCCTCTTTAGAGACATATCATTTTTCTCCATCCGGTAATTGTTGATATACATGAAGCCACCTTTTTTTTCTCTCAAAAAAACAATGACACAGGCAAACTCAACAATATTTCCCTTTACCTGAGAGTCTGTCCCAATACAAACCTTTAGTTTGTGCCCATCAGCAATTTCTTTGATAATAGTTTCTTCGACCTTAGTTTTTATGGTATCTATAGGATCACCATTTAAGCGCCTCCATTTCATAAGTGTTAACTTTTAGTTGAATAAATACACTTACAAAACTTAGACCTAAGCCCATGAGTTCCAATTGAATATTATCAAATTGTAATTTGATGATCAAATTATTGTCAATAACTGCTATTCAGGTTCTTTGAAAAAGGAAAATATGGTCTTACCATAATGCCTTTCTTCTTGATATTTAGGATGGTCTTTATAAGAATGATTAGGATTGTGCTCCATGACTAAAAGCCCACCAGGCTTTAATCGACCTGAGCTTAATATAGATTCCGGGAGGGTATCAATGGTTGGTAACGGATAAGGAGGACCAGCAAATATATAATCATACTGATGTATATCCTTGGCTATAAACTTGTATACATCTGATCGTACAATTCTAATATTGGACTCAATGCCCAATTCTTTTGAAATCTTTTTTACAAACGAAACAGCAGGATAGAATTTATCGACGTAGGTCACATCTTCACAACCTCTTGATATGAATTCATAAGAATGATTCCCAGTACCTCCAAAAAGATCTAAGACTTTCCACGCTGAAAAATCATATCGATTGATTAAAATATTAAAAAGACCTTCTTTTGAATAGTCCGTTGTTGGTCTAGTCGGCCACTTGTCTGCTGGTGGGTAAAATTTCCTTCCTTTAAATTCTCCTCCTATTATTCGCATATCTGATCACTTTTTAAGCAACGCAAAGATATCATTAAAATAGTGGATTTCGTTATCAGACAATGGGATATTGTAATTTTCATTGAGGGTATAAATACTCAACTCAAAGATGTATCGATGCAGCAATTTAAAGATTTCTGATTCTTGATCGATATTCCCTGATAATTTTACATGCAATGATTTGGGATCAAGCTTTAGTAATGAGCAAACTTTCAATGTATAATAAAGAACATCTGCTGAAGAATGAAATTCAAACCTATTTAGAAATTTCAACTGACGATTCTCTATATAGTAGACAATCAAGTTCTTTTCATCAAAATGCATCAAAAAAACATAGGGGTCTTCAGCCTGCAAAGAGGAATTAACAAGACCTCCAAAATTTGGAACAATTTTTCCGACGTCATAATACTGCTCAATGAATTCAAAAGTGGCAGCATCCTTCAAATATAAAATCCGTGTTGTTTGATCGGCAAGAAGATCGTCGCCAATTTCTTTCCCACTTAGATCTGCTAGATCCTTAAAATAAGAAGCCCTATGTGCTGGATTATAAAGCCTATCAGGAATCAAATTAAATCCATGAACATCAAGACCCAAGCATTCTATTTCAGAAAACTTAGATAAAACATCATCCGTAGAATACAGTTTCTTGAATGTTTCCTCAAAATGCTCCTGATATAGCACATTTTTAAAATAAACAAGTTCTTCCTCTTTTAAGTCGAGTATAAAAAAAGACAAGCTACTTCTTCTCAATAGAAGAAATAGCTTGAACTCATTTATATTTTCAAAAGTCAAATTACTTTTGTAGTATTCTAATTTTACTCCCAATTTCCTGATAAATTTGGTGTTCCCATGTCACCGAATTTTAAGTAAGCAGAGGGATCATATCGGTCATCGTAGTTGGTATACTTTTGTTTACCATACTCTGAACCCATAAATACCTTTGTTTGAACTCGAGTTTCGGTAACCCAGACTTCAATTGATTCATACTCAACTAACTCCGCTGCCATTTCAAAAGTTTCATCATTCTCAGCAAAAGGCACACTTTGAAGTTCTGTTAGGAAAGATTCCAACATAGATATATCACTATCTGTAAACACAACAGCCATTGAATCAGCTGCACGCATATAAGATGTATCTGAATAGAATGTGCTATTCGTTGGATCATCTGGATCTCCAAAGATCTGGATAAGCATAAACGAATCATTTAAAATAACTTGAGATAAGGTATCAAAACTTGGCGCAAAACCACCAGTTATTCCTCTGTAGGCCTGCTGAGCAGTTCTAATGTTTTTAAGGCTAGCGATAACTGCCTCTTCTCTTTTTGACTTTTCTTTCTTGAATGCAATTGGCTCCTGAATTGTTTTATAAAGGCCATAACCCATAAAACACGCTAAAAGCAACATAGCTACGGTAAGTATCTTCTTTATCATTTCCCTTATTGTTTTACTGCAATATTACTAAATATTAGAAAATTGCCACAATTAATTAAGTGCTTAAAACAATAATACGAAAATTAATTTAGGAACAATATAGATTTTATTTATATCATTTCTTCTCTCCTACTGAAAGCGTTCCT
>JBELIG010000006.1:0-21948 GCA_042091035.1 Sphingobacteriales bacterium
ATGAAGATTTTTTGTATAGGAAGGAATTATGCAAAGCATGCCAAGGAGATGGGAGCGGAGACGCCAGAGGCTCCTATCGTGTTTATGAAGCCTCCTTCTGCTTTGTTAATAAATAACAAACCTTTTTTTATTCCAGATTTCTCGGACGACATACATTATGAAGTTGAGCTAATTGTGAAAATATGTAAGAATGGTAAACATGTGCAGCCAGCTTTTGCGTCTACCTATTACAATCAAATTGGGCTTGGAATTGATTTCACAGCAAGAGATATTCAAAAGCAGTGTAAAGAAAAAGGTCAACCATGGGAGCTGGCAAAAGGATTTGACCACTCGGCAGTGATTGGAAAATTCTATGATAAAAGTGAATTGAATCTTGAAGATTTAAATTTCACACTTCAGAAGAATGGTGTGGAGGTACAGAAAGGGCATGTTCAAGATATGTTATTCTCTATAGATGAGATTATTTGCTACTTGAGCAGGTTTTTTAAACTGCAGAAAGGGGATTATATATTCACAGGGACTCCTGAAGGAGTTGGTCCTGTTTCAATGGATGATTGTCTAGAGGGCTTTCTATCCGTTGGAAATCAGGCAGAATCGAGTTTTTGTTTTAATGTTAAATAAATTTAAACTCGAGGGATGCTTTTAGATGGCATAATGCCATATTTTATTATTTTTAACGATCATTAAAAAAAATCATACTTAATGCCATATTTATTTACATCAGAATCCGTTTCTGAAGGACACCCGGATAAAGTAGCAGATCAAATTTCAGACGCATTAGTCGATCATTTTTTGGCATTTGATCCAAACTCTAAGGTGGCATGTGAAACGCTAGTTACTACCGGTCAGGTGGTGTTAGCAGGGGAGGTGAAGACTCAGACCTATCTAGATGTTCAGCAGATAGCAAGAGATGTGATTCAACGAATAGGATATACAAAGTCAGAATATAAGTTTGACGCAGATTCTTGCGGTATTTTTTCATCTATCCATGGTCAATCCGCTGATATTAATCAAGGTGTTGATAGAGCAAAGCCAGAAGAGCAAGGAGCTGGAGACCAAGGGATGATGTTCGGTTATGCAACCAATGAAACAGAAGACTATATGCCATTGGCTTTAGATCTTTCGCACAAGATACTAATGGAGTTGGCAGCTATACGAAAAGATGGTTCATTGGGTATGGACTATCTTCGACCAGATTCCAAATCACAGGTTACCATCAAATACTCTGATGATAATGTGCCTATTGCAATTGATACGATAGTAGTATCTACACAACATGATGATTTCGATTCTGAGCCAGCAATGCTAGAGCGAATCAAAAGAGATATAATTAACATTGTAATTCCAAGGATTAAAGCGAGTTGCAGAGAATCTGTACAAGCCCTTTTTAATGATGAGATTACTTATCATATCAATCCAACGGGTAAGTTCATTATTGGAGGTCCACATGGAGACACCGGCCTTACAGGTAGAAAGATCATTGTAGATACATACGGTGGTAAGGGTGCACATGGTGGTGGTGCTTTTTCTGGAAAAGATCCATCCAAGGTAGATCGCTCTGCGGCTTATGCTACAAGGCATATTGCAAAGAATCTAGTAGCAGCAGGAGTTTGTGATGAAGTTCTTGTTCAGGTATCTTATGCTATTGGTGTAGCACAACCTACGAATATATACATTCAGACCTACGGTACTGCAAAAGTGGACATGAATGATTCGGAAATATCAGACAAGGTTATTGATATTTTTGATATGACTCCTTATGCAATTGAGCAGCGTTTGAAATTAAGAAATCCTATTTATTCAGATTCAGCAGCCTATGGACATATGGGCCGTCAGCCAGAAATAAAGAAGGTGTCCTTGAAGGATGGATCAGGAAATATAAAAACAATGGAGGTGGAGACCTTTACCTGGGAGAAGCTAGATATGGTGGATCAGGTAAAAGCTGCTTTCAGCCTTTAATAAGAATAATATACCTATGATTTGAGCAGGTTTGTCCCTTAAGGGCAAACCTGTTTTTTATTTATTTGGGTCATATATCTGTTTCTTAACATTTTTCACCTTGAATTGGATTGAAAATATTCATAAATTAACTTATCGCCTTTAGATCATTCCAGATCTAAGAACACTACACTTTCTTAAGATTAAAAGACTCAAAGTCAAGTTGCTTTGAGCACAAAAACACTATGAAAATGAACAAACTAATGATTTCTAACCGTGTGTTAGAGGCGGTAAAGACCCATCTAGAGGTGTCAGCCCCTTATGTGGCAGGAGGGTTTCTCTTCGGTCGTCCTATGGGCGACAAAAACAGCACTGAGATTACAGACTTCAAACCTGCTCTTAATATTATAGAGGGGATTCCTAATCAATTTTTTTACAGCCAGTATGATTTTAAGCAATCTGGTCAGTATGCCGAAAAACGAAATCAGCGTATTTCTGGTATTTATGCTTCTATTTCATCTAAAGTTTATGACGTTGATAAACTATTTATGAATGACCTTAAGCAAAGCACCTATTTTCTTGTAGGTATTATCCAAGGAAATGAACTTGTAGGTGTTGATACCTATTACAAGGATGCTGGGAAACTTGAGAAGTGTTCCATAAATGTTGTTGAAGCTATAGAGGTATAAGAGTGATTAATTGTCCTGCATTCGAATTCTAAGATGCTTAGGAAAATAATTATTTATTCTGTCTTTGAGTACTTTACCCCAACCTAGTTTGAGGCCTTGGTAGCACATAAGATGCCAACCTTGATCTTTCCCTTCAGGCACGGGTAATGTTTCCTTCCTCAAATAAGAGATAGCTGTGGTTTTATCTAAGTCCAGCTTTGGAAAAGTATGTTTTATTCTATTGGAAAGTGCAAAAGCGTGATTCGGAATTAGTTTGTTATGCTTGAATGTGCCCATGGGTGTTCCCGCATGGTAGCGGTAAAGGCTTTGGCAAATAAATTGGAATTCTCTTTTTAATGCCTTTGGGAAAAAACAAAGCTCATCCAGGTGGTTTCTATAGATGGTGTAGGACTCAGGTTTCTCTAGAAAGGCCGCCACTTTTTCACTTTCTTTTGCATTCAAGATGTCCAATGTTTTTCCTCCCTTAGACTTAAGTTTCATTTTGTTTTCAGACCTATTCGATTCAGCTTTAAATACACTCATATAAAATCCTTCTCCCTTACATTTGTGCGGATAAGCTTGGTAACCAAATTTTTTCTCAGTCAAACCCCAGGATTTTTCTGTATTTATTTTTTGAGATTCAAGGCCAAGTGTTTCTTCTATCCAGGCTGCATTTTGTTCGTTTTCATGTTCATTATACGTACAAGTTGAATAGATCAGAATACCATCAGGTGCTAGTAATTCAGCCGCTTCTGCGAGTATTCTTTTCTGTCTGGCCGCACAAAGGGCAACATTATTTTCGGACCACTCTGAACGGGCCTTTTTATCTTTTCTGAAAAGTCCTTCTCCAGAACACGGAGCATCAACAAGAATCAAGTTGAAAAAACCATTTAAGTGACCAAGATCCTTGACATCGTGGTTGATAATCAGTTGGTTCGAATTGCCCCATTTGTGCATGTTTTCTATCAGGATCTTATACCTTGAACCGATGACTTCATTGGATACCAATAAACTCTCTTCATTGAGTAGGCTAGATACTAAGGTACTTTTTCCTCCTGGAGCAGCGCAAAGGTCTAGCGCACGCACAGTTCTATCAATGTCTACCAATTGTTTGATGGCTTGTTCAATAAACATGGAAGAAGCCTCCTGTACATAATAAGCGCCAGCATGAAAACTTGGATCTAATGTGAATACAGGTCTCTTTTCCAGATAGTGCCCCTCAGAAGTCCAAGGGACAGGCTGGTCAAAAGGAAGATCTAGTTGACTGTTTTTATAGGGATTTATGCGCACTGATATAGGTACTTCCCCATTGATTGCTTCAATGAAACTGCTGTTATCCTCCGGAAGGATCTCCTGCATTTGTCTGAGGAAAGCGCTATGCAATGCATCCATATAATAGATTTTTTTGCAAAGGTAAAAAATTAATACCCTTCGAGGCTTGCGCCTTTTTCAAAAAAGCGTTCAACAGCTTGTTCGACCTTTTTATCCATAACAAGTTCTGGAGCATGATGCGGTTTTATTCGAGCATCCATGATCAATGAACCTTTACAACCCCAGTGTTTGTGCTCTACAAATGCCTGTATTCCATGTATGTCATGCGATGGATTCGTTCGAGTAAAGGCTGCCCATAGGAAGTTGGAATAGTCTTCGGCCATAAACGTGCTATCGTCACTTAATACAATTAAAGGAAATTTGTCCAGATCATAAGCCTCTAATTCAACTGCAATTTTTTCGGCTTGTTGATAGCCAATTTCTGCATTGAATTTAGGAGCTTGGATAGCAAGGATACCGGGACCAATCAATTTAGGACTGTGGAACAAATCATTGCCATCAATTGCAGGGACTTGTGTTCCAAGTGTTCGTATTGGGTCACCGCATGCTGCTAGTACAAGTTTAGAGCCTGTATTCCAGCCATCTCCAGAATAGTCAAGCGTATCCATGGTTGTTTTGGTCTGGAAGTGAAGGTCTCGTGTCCAGTCCGCTCTTTCTAGTATATGTTGGAAAAAGTTTTGTTCATTATTGGCACTTAGTCCAGGCGCATCGTTATTATTTCCTATGATCAAGAATTTGGCTAGGGAGGTCTGCCCTTTGCCTAGAAGGTGGTTTGCCTGAGTCAATAATTCCTCTGGTCTAATATCTCTGAAGGGCATATATCGCTCACTACCTACAACCAGTAAGAGTGGGTGAACGCCTGCCTCATCAACAGCATTTACATCCTTAATTCCAGGGAATTCACTGCCTGTAAGAGGCTTTACTATTTTATGAATCAGGTATCCAAATGAGCTATCTTCTGCCGGTGGTCTTCCAACTGCTGTGAAATGCCAGATTGCATCTTTTCGATGATAGACTTTATCTACATCGACCACAGGAAATTCATGCTCTAGGCTGTAGTAACCCAGGTGATCTCCGAAGGGACCTTCTGGTTTTTTTTCATTTTTACGGACCCTTCCTGTGATCACAAAATCAGCATCTGCGGAAAGCACATGGCCGTCTTTAGTTTTGTATTTAAATCGCTTACCTGCAAGCATTCCAGCGAAGGTAGTTTCTGTTAATCCCTCTGGAAGAGGCATTATGGCTGCAAAGGCATGAGAGGGAGGACCTCCTATGAATATACTTACTCTGAAATCTTCGTCTGAGTTGTTGTATTGCTGGTGGTGAACTCCTATACCTCTATGCAATTGGTAGTGTAAGCCAATTTCTTTATTGATTTCGTATTCATTTCCGGATAGTTGTATCCGATACATACCAATATTGGATTTCATGATGTTCTTATCATCAGGTGGTAAGGTGAACACTTGAGGTAGGGTTACAAATGCACCTCCATCCATTGGCCAGCATCTTATTAAGGGAAGTTTGTCAATTGTAGTCTCACCATATTCTACAGCTGCTTTGGACCAGATTTTTCTGGGCAAGGCGGATAGTGCTGTGAAGGGTGCACTTAAGTATTTTAAAGGTGCTTTGAAGAAAACACTAGGGTCAGCTTTGAGTTGGACAACTTTGCTAACCTTGGGGAGTGAACTTCTAAAAAGAAAATCTGTCCGTTCGAATGTCCCATATAGGTTTGATAAGGCTGGGAATTTGCTGCCTTTGATGTTTTCAAACAATAGGGCAGGACCTCCTTTTTTGAATACACGCCAGTGTATTGCAGCCATCTCTAGGTTTGGATCTACTTCTTCTGTGATCCGTATTAGTTGTCCGTTCTTCTCTAGGTCAGCTGCGCACTCAGCCAGGCTATTATATTTCATATTAAATCGAGTCAATCAGTAGTGTAAATATATGACCTAAATCAATCAAAATAGGATATTGTTTACAAGGGATCTTTTGGATTGATTTTTTTACTTAAAGATTGCTTTAGTTGTTTTCCATATGCTCCTTCACAAGGTCCTTTAATCCATTCATAGTATTTGTTGGGCCAGCTTCTAGCGCTAGGTTTACCATCCATGCAGGGATGACACCTCCAGGGTCTGAGCGCATGATGTAAATAATTTCTGTCTCCTTGTTATCATTTTCTGTCAATGTCCAGCCTAGTTCCATGTCGGTGATACGCACATGATCATCCCTCTTTTCAATATCCTTTCGCGGAACTGCTTTAGAATTCGTAGTAATTAGCTTTTTATCTGCACTAATTTTATAGTGAGAAATGATATACATCTCTCTATCATCAAATGGCCAAGGGAAGTCAACTACAGCATAATATTGAAGACTTTTGTCGTTGTATTCTCTTACTAATTTCGCCTCAGTAGTTCTGTAAACCCAATCATCATAAAGGTCTATTTCATTTAAAAGGTTAAAAATTTCAATGGCAGGAGCATTTATTGTAGTGACTATTTTTAATTCTTTTATAGCTGATCTTTCAGATTCTCGGTAATATGTTTTCAGATCTTTACCATCTTTAGATAGGACCCATTCCTGGCCAAAGGACAAGCAATAGGATGAAAACATGATAATCATTAGAAAAGTATATTTTTTCATTATTGGGTTTTAATGTTTAGAACAGAAAAGTTAGTTAAAAGATTATGCTTGTAATTATTTATTTCCGAAATTGGTTATTGTACTAACATAGCGATGAACTACTAAATTATAATCAAAGGTTATGAAACAATATTTAGACTTAATGCAACATGTTTTGGATAACGGTACACAAAAAGGCGACCGCACAGGAACAGGCACAATTAGCTGTTTTGGCTACCAGATGCGCTTTGATCTAAGTCAGGGTTTTCCTATGGTTACAACCAAAAAATTACACCTAAAGTCTATTGTTTATGAATTACTATGGTTTTTAAAAGGAGATACAAATGTAAAATATCTTCAGGAAAATAAAGTAAGAATTTGGAATGAATGGGCAGATGAAAATGGAGACTTAGGACCTGTTTATGGAAAACAGTGGGTGAGTTGGGCAGGAGCAAATGGGAAAACCATAAACCAAATAAAGCATGTTGTAGAACAGATAAAAACCAATCCAAATTCTAGGAGGCTTATTGTCAGTGCATGGAATGTTGCAGATTTAGATGATATGGCTCTTTGTCCATGTCATGCTTTGTTTCAATTTTATGTTGCTGATGGCAAATTGTCTTGTCAGCTTTATCAACGTTCAGCAGATGTTTTTCTTGGCGTTCCTTTCAATATAGGCTCCTATGCCTTACTTACGCTTATGATTGCTCAGGTATGCGATCTTGAGCCAGGAGAGTTTGTGCATGCTTTTGGGGATGTCCATTTATATAATAATCATTTGGATCAAGCTAAACTTCAGCTCAGCAGGACTCCTCGTTCAATACCTAAGATAATCCTCAATCCAGCGGTGAAAGATATTTTCCAATTTGATTTTGAAGACTTTGAATTGAAAGATTACGACCCACATCCACATATTAAAGCTCAAGTTTCTGTTTGATTCGCTGATTTTCATTACTTTAGCATTCTTAAAAAAGTTAGCCTTCCATATAAATTCTTGCTGTGCAAGTTTGAAGATATATTTAAACAATTTAGAATCGGTCTAAATAGCACAATACCTTGTAGTGTATTGGTAAATATTGCTTCTGTTTTTATCTTTGCGCTGACAGGAAAATGACACTAGTCAAAGAATTAGATATACTACAGAAATAAATTTAGTAACAGATGATTCAAAGATCATTGATTTTCAGAATTTTACTCCTCTTGGTTTTCTTACCCGGAGCAACGATTATGGCCCAAGAAGCCAACATTGCTGAGGGTACAACCCTGTTCAAGAACAATTGTGCTTCTTGTCATAACAAGAACATGAAAGACGATCTTACTGGACCTGCGCTTGGTGGTGTTGAAGAAAGATGGGCAGAGTATCCACAGGAGGACTTGTACTCATGGATTCGTAATTCACAGAAGTTGATTGGAGAGGGACATCCAAGAGCTACTCAGTTATATAACGATTGGAACAAATCTGTGATGAATTCTTTCACTCAATTCACAGATGAGCAGATTTCGAATGTACTTGCTTACATCGATTACCAATACAATTTTGTACCGGAAGGGGTTGTACCTGGAGGACCTGTTGTTGCAGAGGAGGAAGACAATTCATCTTTATTCCTTGTGATCATAATAGGTTTAATCGGATTGGTTCTTGTACTAATGCGTGTTGCTTCGAAGCTGAACGTAATGGTGAAAGTCGAAGATGGCGAAGAGTTGGAACCAGAACGTACCTTATTTGATGTTCTCAAATCCAAATCAATGATTGCAACATTCGTTTTGATTGCAGTTGTTGCTGGAGGATCTATGATGGCAGATAAGGCCATCAATCTTGGTCGTCAGCAGGGATATATGCCTGACCAGCCGATCAAGTTCTCTCACGCTACACATGCAGGGCTTAACCAGATTGATTGTAATTACTGTCATGATGGTGCAAGAAGATCTAAGCACTCTGTAATTCCTGCCGCGAATACATGTATGAACTGTCACAAAGCGATCAAGAAAGGTTCTACCTACGGTACTGCTGAGTTGACAAAAATATTTGCTTCTATAGGTTTCGATCCTAAGTCAGGTACTTACTTGGAGGATTATGAAAATATGGATGTAGGAGAGATCGAGTTGATCTTCAAGGCTTGGATAGAAAGCCAGTCTGAAGAGGAGACTCCAGAGAAGAAAGCAGCTCAGGTTGAGGAAGAATGGGATGCAGTGGTTGCTTCACTAACAAACGATAGAAAAGATGATTTCCGTGGACCAATAGAGTGGATACGTATCCACAACTTACCTGATCATGTTTATTTCAATCACGCGCAGCACGTAAAAGTGGGTGAAGTTGATTGTGAAAGCTGTCACGGTAAGGTTGAGGAAATGGAAGTTGTAGAACAATATTCTCCGTTATCAATGGGATGGTGTATTAATTGTCACCGTAAAACGGAAGTTCAGTTTGATGGTAATGAATATTACAAGTCTTACGAGAACTACCATAATCAGTTGAGTGCTGGAGACAGGGATAAAGTGACAGTTGAAGAGATCGGTGGTCTTGAATGTCAAAAATGTCACTACTAAACAGTGCTTGCTCTGAAGAGCGTCAATTAATTATCAATTTGTAAAAACTCTACTTCAATAAAAATGAAGAATAATAATAAAGAAGTTTGGATTGGTCATAACGACATCAATAGTCCGGAGTTACAGGAAATAGCAAAGCAAGAGTTTGCAAACACTGTACCTGTGGTTGATTCAATGGCGGATGAGAAGGTAATGGAATCTTCGACGAATCGTCGTGATTTTCTTAAGTACCTAGGTTTTGGACTTGGAGCAGCTACTGTTGCAGCTTCTTGTGAGATCCCAGTGAAAAGAGCTATTCCTTATGTGGTGAAACCGGACGAGATTGTTCCTGGTGTAGCTTCATACTATGCATCGTCTTTTGTTAGAGGAGGTGATTTCTCTTCTATTTTGGTTAAGACTCGTGAGGGTCGACCAATTAAGATAGAGGGTAACAGTCTTTCTCCTGTTTCTCATGGAGGAACATCAGCTAGAGCACAGGCAGCAGTACTTGACTTATATAATGTGAACCGCATTAGCAAGCCAAGTATGCCATGGGCAGAGCTGGATCAAGAAATTATGAAAGCTTTAGCATCTTCTAAGAATATACGTCTTGTAGGTAACACAAATATGAGTCCTACTGCTAAAAAGGCAATGGGTGAATTCTTGGCGGCTTATCCGGCTGCAAAGGCTGTGAATTACGATGCTGTATCGGCTTCTGGTATTTTGGAAGCTAATGATGCAAGTTTCGGCATGGCAACTATACCTTCATACCACTTCGACAAAGCTGATTTCATTATCAGTTTTGGAGCTGACTTTTTAGGAACATGGATTTCTTCAGAGGAATTCCAGTATGGATATGTAAAGAATCGTAAAGTAGATCCTAAAGCGGAGACACCAACTATGTCTCACCATACACAGATCGAATCCTACATGTCTCTTACAGGTTCGAATGCAGATAATAGAATCATGGTTCGTCCTTCAGAGCAGGGTAGTGCTATAAAAGCATTCTACAATGCATTGAAAGGATCAAGCATGGGTTCTGATTTGAATGAAAAGGCAAGAACTGCACTTGAGAAGCTTGCTGCGAAAGTAAAGGCTGCTTCAGGAAAAGTACTTGTAGTTTCAGGATCAAATAATGTAGCGGAACAGGTTGTAGTTAATGCGATCAACGAAATGTTAGGTAGTTACGGAAGTACAATAACATTTGATCGTGCATCAAACCAGCGTCAAGGTATAGATAAGAATATACTTGACTTAGTTGCAGAAATGAAGTCAGGAAAAGTAGATGCGATGATCGTAATGGATGCAAATCCAGCCTATGATCTTCCAGAAGCTTCTGATTTTGCTGCTGCAATGTCAAAAGTTAAGACTTCTGTATTCATGTCTTCTGTACCAAATGAGACTGGTGCACTTTGTAACTATACAGCGCCTACACCACACTTCTTGGAAGCTTGGGGAGATGTAGAGCCTAAGAAAGGGATGTTTAGCATCGTACAGCCAACTATATCACCTTTATTTGATACAAGACAAGGAGAAGAGTCACTATTAGTATGGGCATCAAGTGCAAACTTGGATCAGACATCTGATCAGCCATACTACGAATATTTGAAAGCTAATTGGGAGGCATCAATGTTCCCAATGCAAAATAACTTTATGTCCTTCCAGTCATTCTGGGATAAGACCTTACACGATGGTGTATTTACTGCAAAGGCTTCTGAGCCTGCAATAAACATGGTTGCGGATGTAAATGCATATCTAAATAAAATCAGTAAGCCTGGACAAGGAGAGGAGATCGTTCTATTTGAAACGATTGCAATGGGTGCAGGAGAGTATGCTGATAATCCATGGTTGCAAGAGCTTCCAGATCCTGTAAGCCGCACAACATGGGGTAACTACTTTGGAATTCCAGTTTCTTGGGAAGGAGGTAATAGTATGGTTACATACAAAGACCTAAACCAAGGTGAGTATAAAGGTAATGCTGATATCGTTGAGGTTTCTGCGAATGGCATCGCTCAGAATATCACTTGTATTGCATCTTTCGGACTTGCAACGGATACATTCTCTGCAGCCTTAGGCGCAGGACGTTCAGTTGTTGGTTTTGCTGGTAAGAATGTGGGTACAAACTCTATGTCTTGGTTGACAAGAGATAAAGATGGAAACGTTCAGTATTTCAATTCTCTTGATGCTGAGCCGAAGAAGACAGATTTAGTAGACACAGAATTCCCATGTGTTCAGTACCACCATACTTTCGGTATTACTGGTCAAGAAGATGGTAAGGAGATCAATGTGGATGAGAAAACACTGATGACAATTGGTGAAGGATTCCAAGGAGGTCTTACTGATCGTTCAATTATTTATCAAGCTAACCTTAGTGAGGTAAATGATCTAAAAGCAAAAATTGCTGAAAAACGTGATTTTGCGAAGCACTTAAATGATGCAACGCTTTATCCGTATGAAGAATATAATGAAAAATACTACAGCCAGGGTCATCACTGGGGTATGGCAATCGATCTAAATGCATGTTTGGGTTGTGGAGCTTGCCAGGTGGCTTGTGTAGCTGAAAATAACGTACCTGTAGTTGGTAAAGAGGAGGTTTCTCGTCACCACGAAATGACATGGTTGAGAATCGACCGTTACTTCTTCGGTGATCATGAGAATCCAAACACTGTTTATCAGCCTATGATGTGTCAGCACTGTGATAACGCTCCTTGTGAGAACGTTTGTCCAGTAGGTGCAACAAACCACTCATCAGAAGGTCTGAACCAAATGACTTATAACCGTTGTATCGGTACACGTTACTGTGCAAACAACTGTCCATTTAAGGTTCGTCGTCTGAACTGGTACGATTATACAACTGCCGATTTGTTTGGTGGAAACGAAGTTTCAGTAAATGGTGAAGAGATTCCATTCGGTGCAGATAACCTGACTCGTATGGTTCTTAATCCAGACGTAACTGTTCGTTCTCGTGGTGTGATTGAGAAGTGTAGCTTCTGTGTTCAGCGTATCCAAGAGGGTAAGTTGACTGCGAAGAAAGAAGGTAGAGCACTTAGAGAGGGTGATGTTAAGCCAGCTTGTCAGACAGCATGTGTGACTGGTGCAATCACTTTCGGTGATTTCAATAATGAAGATGGTGCTTTAGCTAAGGCATTGGATTCAGAATTGAACTACCTAGTACTTGAAGAAACGAATGTTCAATCTTCAGTGCATTACTCTGCGAAGATCGTAAACAGAGACGAGGCTATTAGCTAAGATTAAGAAAATAATACTATAAACAACTCAAAGATATATTATAATGAGTTCTGTTGTATCACCTATTAGACAGCCCCTTGTAACTGGGGGCAAAACATACCACCAGATTACGGAGGACATTTGTTCTCCTACAGAGCGTATGCCTGGAACTATGTGGTTTATTGCTTTTGCTGCTTCGATAGCCCTTTTAGGCGTTTTCGCATTCAGCGTATTTTGGACAGTGTACTATGGTATTGGTTCTTGGAACCTTAACCGTACGATCGGATGGTCCTGGGATATTACCAACTTCGTTTGGTGGGTAGGTATCGGTCACGCCGGAACCTTGATCTCTGCGATTCTATTATTGTTCCGTCAGAAATGGCGTACCGGTGTAAACCGTGCGGCAGAGGCGATGACAATATTTGCCGTAATCTGTGCAGGGCAGTATCCATTACTTCACGTTGGACGTATTTGGTTGGTTTTCTTCATTTTCCCATATCCGAACACACGTGGTCCTTTATGGGTAAACTTTAACTCTCCACTACTTTGGGATGTATTTGCAATCTCTACTTACCTAACTGTATCCTTATTATTCTGGTATACAGGTTTGGTTCCGGATTTTGCAACTATCCGAGATCGTGCTAAGGGTATAAGAAAAAGAATTTACAATGGTCTTTCTTTCGGATGGACAGGTTCTGCTAAGCACTGGCAAAGATGGGAGGCTCTATCTCTTATCCTAGCAGGATTGTCAACTCCACTAGTACTTTCAGTACACACTATTGTATCCTTTGATTTTGCGACATCCGTGATTCCGGGTTGGCATACAACTATCTTCCCGCCGTACTTCGTTGCAGGAGCTGTATTCTCAGGATTCGCAATGGTACAGACTCTTATGATTATAACAAGAAAAGTACTCAAGCTTGAAGACTATATCACATTAGAACACATGGAGAGTATGAACAAGGTAATCCTTGTTACAGGTACGATCGTTGGTGTTGCTTATTTGACAGAGTTGTTCATTGCTTGGTATTCTGGATATATATACGAGCAATTTGCTTTCTACAACCGTGTTCTTGGACCTTTCTATTGGTCATACATCGGTATGATGACATGTAATGTATTATCTCCTCAGATCTTCTGGTGGAAGAAGATGCGTAGAAATGTTTTTGTGACTTTCGTAATGTCATTGTTTGTAAATGTGGGTATGTGGTTTGAGCGTTTTGTAATTATTGCTACTACACTTGCCCGTGATTATATTCCATCATCTTGGTCTTACTATACTCCTACGTGGGTTGAGATTGGTTTGTTTGTTGGTACTATAGGTTTATTCTTTACCCTTTTCTTACTATTTACAAGAGTTGCTCCAGTAGTTGCAATCGCAGAGGTTAAGAGTATTCTTAAATCTTCAGGTGATCAATATTCACATGGATCGCATGGGGCTGAAAATGAGAAGGAAGCTGTAAACTAAGTTAAGAACGAGTAGAAATTTAAGAATTATGGAAAATCAAAATAAATCGGTTCTTTTCGGATTGTACAATGATGAAGAAGTGTTGCTGTCAGCTATAGAAAAAGCAAATGACCAGCACCTTGAAATTATGGAGGTATTTACGCCATTCCCAGTACACGGAATTGACGAATTATTGGGCTTTACAGAGTCTAGGCTGCACATTGTTGGATTTATTTTCGGTGCGATAGGAGCCTCATTTGCATTCTTGTTCATGACTTGGGTGTTTACAAGCGATTGGCCAATCATCTTTGGTGGTAAGCCATATTTTTCTGCGCCGGCATTTATTCCAATCACATTTGAGTTGACAGTATTATTTGCTTCTATAGCAATGGTTGTTACTTTTTATGCGATCTGTGGATTGTGGCCAGGGAAAGTGAATCCTACATTAGATGATAGAATCACTGACGATAAATTTTGTATTGCTTTTGATGCAGATGCACACTCAAAAGAAGAATTGAACGCTATTAAGTTATTCTTCTCAGAGACACTTGCTGAGGAGGTTCACACAAAAGATATTTAATTCGAACTATAGCTTTAAAAGCCTAAAGAATAGAATAAAATGAATGCTATAAAAAATACAGTACTTGCTTTGATTCTTGGTATGGTGATTCTTTTCACTGTATCCTGTGATCCGGCAGGTCCAAATAACACTGGTACTGAGTTTATGCCCGATATGGGTCACTCACTAGCTTATGAGGCGAATGTGTATGGAGATATTCGAGAATCCAATAATTGGGACGAAGAAAGTACCTTTAAAGTCAAAGACCTTTCCGGTCCAAGACTTCCAGTAAACGGAACAGTGCCTCGTGGTTACGCAGGTATCTCTGCTTCTACAGGTAGTGAGGTGACAGAAATGATGGATGTATTGAATGGAGAAGCTCCTAATTCAGTTTACACGCCTAAGAATGGTCATGTTGGCTATTACTACGCCGATACAGAAGAGGAAAGAACAAGAGCTACGGCTGAGGTTATTGATAACCCTTTCCCAATAGAGGATGCTCGTTTAAAGGAAGCTAAAGAACTTTACAATATTTTTTGTGGAGTATGTCACGGCGAAAAAGGAGACGGAAATGGATATATCTATGAAACTGGAGTATACCCGGCTGCACCGGCAAACTTCCTTTCTGAAGAATTCATTGCTGCATCTAATGGTCGTTACTACCATGCAATTATGCACGGTAAGAATGTAATGGGTGGTTATGCTGATAAAATTTCTTTTGAAGAACGTTGGCAAGTAATCCACTACATCCGTGTGCTGCAGGCAAAAGAGACGGGAACTGAATATAGTGAAACTGTAAATACCTTAAATGCTAGTTTTGGAATTCCAAGAGCTAGTATGGTAAAGGCAGAAGTACATGAAGAAAACCATGATGAGGCACATGCTGAAGATCACGGTGCTGACCATGGACAACATGCATCTGATGATCATTCAGAAGGTGCTCACTAAGAATATATTTGATTTAAGCTATTGAAAATATAAACAAGCTTAGAAAATGAACAATTTTACGTTTGAATCAAAGCAAAAAATGCTTTTTGGAGGAATGATGGGTTTAGGAGTAATCTGCCTTATTCTCTCACTTTTTATGGATGACTTGGGGCATCAGACTCGTTTCTGGTCGAACTTCATGCATAACTCCATTTTCTTTACAGGGATTGCCACTATGGTGTTATTCTTTGTAGCTGTCTCTGTAACTGCATGGGGTGGCTGGTATACTGTATTCAAAAGATTATGGGAATCTATGTATTCCTTCCTTTTAGGTCCTGCTTTGATACTTGTAGGTATCATGGTTGTGGCTGTATATGGCGATTTGGCTCACGTTTACCACTGGATGCATCCAGGAGACGACGAGATACTTATTCACAAATCAGCTTTTTTAAATAAGAATTGGTATGCAATTGCATCTGTCGTAGTCGTAGGTGCTTGGGCGTTTTTCGCTTATAAATTGCGTGCACTTTCTCTTGCTGAGGATAATGGAAACGGCGGATTTGCTTTTCACAAGAAAATTAGAGTTTGGTCAGCAGCTTTCCTTCCTATTTTAGGTTTTTCTTCAGCTGCTATAATTTGGCAATGGGTGATGTCTGTTGACGCACACTGGTATTCAACACTTTTTGCCTGGTATTCAGGTGCGAGTTGGTTTGTATCAGGTATGGCTTTGACAGTTATACTATTGATATACTTCCAAGGTAAAGGATACTTTACAAAAGTGACTGATGAACATATTCATGATCTTGGTAAGCTAGTTTTTGCTTTCAGTATTTTCTGGACTTACTTATGGTTCTCGCAATTCATGTTGATTTGGTATGCAAATGTAGGAGAAGAAACCATTTACTTTTATGAGCGAATGAATGATTATCCGGTACTGTTCTTCGGTAATTTGCTCCTAAACTTTATCATGCCATTCTTCGTGTTGATGCGAAATGACACAAAAAGGAAAAGAGGTACTTTACTATTTGCTTCCTGTGTTGTATTATTTGGACACTGGATTGATTACTTCTTGATGTTGAAGCCAGGAATCTTACATACAGCACTACATGGCGAACATGCTCATGGTGCTATAGCGGGATTCTCAATGCCAGGTTTGATTGAGGTTGGTACATTTATTGGTTTCCTTGGTTTGTTCTTATATATGACATTCAGAAGGTTAGCAAAAATGCCAATTGAAGCAAAGAATGATCCTTATTTGGAAGAAAGTGCGCATCACCATGTTGGATACGGTGGTGGAGAAATGCATCACGATGCGCATGAGCACCATTAGGATTTGAGAATATTATATTTACAGTTTTAGTCTTATTTGACGAAATAAAAAAAGATATCCGATGAATTCTTTACTCGGTTTTGTTTTAATCTCGGTTCTTATTCTGATAGTAATTGTACAGATTGCTAGAGTAACTGAGCTTGCTGGTATCAGAAGGGGTGACAAAGAAACTCAGAAGCTTACCAACAAAAGAAATGCGAACTACATGATGTGGTTCCTTGCAGGATTTATGATTTTCTGCGTGGTATCTGCATTACATTATAAAAATTACTTCCTAGGATACGGGCCTCATACTGCTGCCTCATCTCATGGAAAGCTTATTGACTCATTATTCAATACCACATTGTTCTTTACAGGTATTGTATTCGTAGCAACACACGTAGCACTTTTCTATTTCTCATGGAAGTATAAGGAAGAGGAAGGCGTTAAAGCTGAATACATTGCTCATGATACTCGTTTAGAGATTATCTGGACTGCTATCCCTGCAGTTGTAATGGCAATACTTGTTGTATTTGGTCTTTCTGCTTGGAATGAAATCATGGCAGATACTGAAGATGAGTTTATCGAGATCGAAGCAACTGGTTACCAGTTTGCGTGGCATCTAAGATATCCAGGTTCGGATAACCTTTTAGGAACTCGTAACTACAAAATGATTGACGGAAGTAATCCGATTGGTCAAGATTGGGAAGATATTAAGAATCATGATGATCTTCACCCTGGTGAGATTGTACTTCCTGTAGGAGAAAAAGTAAGAGTACGAATCACTGCAAGGGATGTACTACATAATTTCTATCTACCTCATTTTAGAGTGAAGATGGATGCAGTTCCTGGGATGCCGACATACTTTGTATTTACTCCAGAAGTAACGACAGAACAGTATCGTGAGAATCTTAAGGAATATGAAGAGTACCAGGGGCCGGCTGATTTGGAAGATCCGGAAGGACCTCAAAAGTGGGAAGTCTTTAATTATGAATTGGCATGTGCTGAGCTTTGTGGTAAAGGTCACTTTTCAATGAAGCGTATCGTAAAGATTGTTGAACGCGATGTTTATGATGCTTGGTTAAAAGAGCAACAACCTTACTATATGACTTCTATCAGAAATACAGATGCTGACCCATTCAAAGGTCAAAAGCTTGCAAGTGATTCTCCTGAAGAGGAGGCTCCTGCTGAAGAAGTTACAGAAGATGCTGATATTGTTGCAATGAATGCAGAGTCAGCAGAATAATTGAAAAAAAACGATAATATAAATAATAATAAGTCATGGTAATATCTAAAGGGATTCCTACTTATGAGGAAAAACTTATCGAAGAGTTAGGTTATGATGATCATTTTCATGATCACCATGATGGCGATAAGTTCTCCGCGAACTTTATCAATACCTACATATTCAGTATGGACCACAAGATTATTGCTAAGCAATTCTTGATTACTGGTATGTTTTGGGCAATTATCGGGGCATTAATGTCATTGGTTTTCCGCCTTCAACTAGGATTTCCAGAGGCTGATATGGCTTGGTTAAAGCCAGTTTTAGGTAAATGGATTACTGTCAATGCAGAAGGACTTGGTGCTTTATCGAACCAATTTTACTATGCATTGGTGACTATGCACGGTACAATAATTGTATTCTTTGTACTTACGGCTGGTCTTAGTGGTACTTTCTCGAACTTACTTATTCCATTGCAGATTGGAGCAAGAGATATGGCTTCGCCTTTGTTGAACATGTTATCATACTGGTTCTTCTTCTTGGCGGGTACATTGATGTTCTATTCATTATTCCTAAGTACAGGTCCTTTCTCTGGTGGTTGGACGGCATATCCTCCTTTGAGTGTGCTACCACAGGCCTCTGATGGATCTGGAGCAGGTATGACCTTCTGGACTATATCCTTAGTATTCTTTGTGGTTTCAGTATTATTGGGTGGTGTGAATTATATCACTACTGTACTGAACCTAAGAACGAAAGGTATGACCATGTGGAGAATGCCACTTACAATTTGGGCGTTTTTTATTACTGCAATCATAGGACTTCTTTCTTTCCCTGTATTGGTATCTGGTTTCTTCCTGTTGATGTTTGACCGAACAATGAATACTTCTTTCTTCTTGAATGAAATTTTTGTTGGAGGTGAAGCGCTGCAGCAAGTTGGTGGATCTCCGATCCTTTATCAGCACTTGTTCTGGTTCTTGGGTCACCCTGAGGTATATATTATTATACTTCCTGCAATGGGTATTGTTTCCGAGGTACTTTCAGTACATGCAAAGAAGCCAATTTTTGGATATAAAGCGATGGTATTCTCAATGCTTGCAATCGCATTCCTATCATTTATCGTATGGGCACACCATATGTTTATGTCTGGAGTGAATCCATTTATTTCGAATTTCTTCGTGATCTTTACACTTATCATTGCTGTACCATCAGCGGTAAAAGTGTTTAACTGGATCTCGACACTATATAAAGGTAGTATCCGTTTCAACTCTGCGATGCTATTTGCTATCGGTTTTGTATCGATGTTCATTTCTGGTGGACTTACGGGTATCTTCTTAGGAAATTCAGCAATTGATATTCAATTGCATGATACATACTTCGTTGTAGCCCACTTCCATATTGTAATGGGTGTTGCTGCATTCTTTGGAATGTTCTCCGGAGTATATCACTGGTTCCCTAAAATGTATGGACGTTTCATGAATGAAACACTTGGTAAGATTCACTTCTGGGGTACCATGATTGGTGCTTATGCTGTGTTCTGGCCAATGCACTACATTGGTATGGCGGGTGTTCCACGTAGATACTACAGATTTGATACATTTGATTCATTCAGTCAATTTGGTGAATTAAATAAGTTTATCACAGTAGCTGCAATTATCGTATTCTTCCTACAAGTAGTTTTCGTTGTTAACTTCTTCTACAGTATTTGGAAGGGACGTAAGCAAACTGTAGCAAATCCATACGATGCTTCTACGATTGAATGGACTACACCGATCAATGCTGGTCACGGTAACTGGCCTGGAAAACTTCCAACAGTTCAGAGATGGCCTTATGATTATGGTAAAGACGGAAGAGAATTCTATCCACAGGTTGAGCCTGTAGGAGAAGAAGAATCTGAAGTACATTAAATAATAAAAAGACTTAATACCGTTCCTCGAACGAGGGGAACGGTACTCATAAAAGAAGGAGATAAAGAGGTTACGAAATGAGTTATTCAAAAGTCAATACAGCTAAATATTCGATATTTCAGGACTTGATGATGTTGTTCAAGTTCCGACTTACCATTACGGTGGTATTCTCAGCAATACTAGCTTATTGGATTGCTCTTGATTCTTTCGCTCTAGACCTTTCTTCCGTTGCTATATTGGGTCTTGGTGGATTTTGCATAACTGCAGCTGCTAATACCTTTAATCAGTTATTGGAGAAAGATTTTGATAAATTGATGAAAAGGACGGAAAATCGTCCTATTGCTACTGGTCGGATAAGTAATACATGGGCTATTCTAATAGCAGGATTAACATCTGTTATGGGTGTTGCCTTGCTTGCAAGCTTCAACCTCTCTACGGCAGTATTTGGTTTCATTTCAATGGTATTGTATGCATTTATTTATACGCCTCTAAAGCGAATTAGTAGTGCAGCTATTCCGGTTGGTGCTATACCAGGTGCTATGCCCGTACTTATAGGTTGTGTTGCTGCGCAAGGTACTGTTACAGACCTAGCTATTGTATTATTTAGTATTCAGTTTTTCTGGCAGTTCCCGCACTTTTGGGCTATTGGATGGCTTGGATATGAGGATTACAAGAAAGCTGGGTTTAAATTTATACCAGAACGCAATGGGCAACGAGATTCTATGCTTGGGGTATACTCAACATTTTATGCTTTCATGCTTTTCCCGATGATTGTAATACTTTATCTAATTGGTTATGCAGGTGTAATATCTCTGATAGGTATGTCTGTATTGACGCTTGGATATACGATAATGGGCTACATGTTGCATTTAAATGATGATCGTAAATCAGCATTGAAATTGATGTTTTTCTCGTTTTTCTATTTACCACTATGTTTAATACTCTTGTTGGTGGACAAGGTTTAATGTATTAACAAACAAGTATCAAAATGGATGTAGAAATCAGAAGAAAAAGTCGTTCTCAAAAATTTGCACTCTTATTATCTTGTGCTAGTATGTCAATGTTATTCGTTGCTTTTACGAGTGCATGGATTGTAAGAGAAGCTAAAGGTAACTGGCAGGAATTTCCAATTCCAAATGTATTTTACATCAGCACCCTGGTGATCTTATTAAGTAGCTTAGCCATTCATATGGCAAAAAGGTACTTTGTTTCAGGAAATGAAACTATGTATAAGGTTAGTCTTGTGTTGAGTCTAGTACTTGGAATAGGATTTGTTGTATGTCAATTTGAAGGTTGGGATGCTCTAAAGGCAATCGGCATTTACATTGATGGTAATCCTTCCGGTTCGTTTGTCTATTTAATTTCCATAGCGCACTTACTACACGTAGTAGGCGGGCTTGGTGCTATTATTTTGGCAAATATACATGGGTTTACACTTCCTTTCAAAGCAACTCCAGCGCGAGTACTTCGATTGGAATTAACGTCGATTTTTTGGCATTTTGTGGACTTCCTTTGGGTTTACCTCATTGGATTCATGATCGTGTCATTAAATTTTTAATAAAGAAAATAAACTAATCAAATTAAGTTCTAATGGCTACAGATACAGTTAAAGAACATGTTGGACCATCTGAAGATGGTGCTTGGGATGGCGGAAAAGCGCCAATGAAGGCGAGCTACGGTAAACTAATGATGTGGTACTTCTTGCTTTCGGATGCCTTTACATTTACAGGTTTCCTGATTGCTTATGGTACGCTAAGATTCAGTTCCCCGACATGGCCCGTTCCGGATTTCGTTTTCAAGACGTTCCCTTTTGTTGACGCATCAAAGGAATTGCCTTTGATATTCGTGACTGTAATGTCATTTATTTTAATTATTAGTTCTGGTACTATGGTTCGTGCCGTTCAGGAAGGCCATAGAGAAAATCAGAAAGGTGTCGTTTTCTGGATGCTAATGACTGTTATTGGAGGTGCTGCCTTCTTGGGTTGTCAAGCTTGGGAGTGGTCAAATCTGATCGGAACGGAAAAAATGACTGTTACAGTTAATCCTTTTGGAACGCACACACATTCTGGCGCTTATTTAAATGATGATGGGTCTATCAATAATGATGATACGTTCGAAATAGGATCTTCTTATTTGATTCACTCCGTTGAGCATGCTTCTCATGCACATGGCGGTGGTCATGGTGATGGAGGCAACGTAGAAGATGGACATGAAGAAGGTCATGAAGCTCATGATGACGGACATCACGGAGATGATCATGGAGATG
>JBELIG010000006.1:22048-25717 GCA_042091035.1 Sphingobacteriales bacterium
ATCATGGAGATGATCATGCGGTTTCTGCAGATTATTCTGAGGGAGATCATCCTTCATACGTTGTGAAAGATGGCTTTGTGCAAAGGAAGTACAAGATTATGGATGAATCAGGTGAATTTTCTGATGACACCTACTCGGAAGCATTTGGTCCAAAAGCATTTGGTGCTCTATTCTTTGCAATCACTGGATTCCACGGATTTCACGTATTCTCTGGAGTACTATTCTTATTCATTATTATGATCAATGCAGCATCAGGATTGTATGCTGAACGTAAGAATGGATATGAGATGGTTGAGAAGATCGGATTGTATTGGCACTTTGTCGATTTGGTATGGGTATTTGTATTCCTTGCATTCTACCTACTTTAATCAATATTGAATAATCTTAGAATTGTTATATAATGGGACATTTATCTAAAGAAGAAGGAATCAAAGCAGTAAAAAAAGGACTTATACTTCTAGCAGTTATAACACTTATTGAAGTACTAGTTTCTCTTTTTGGAAAAGGACACCTTGGTATAGATCCTAGTTTTAGTTTCGAACTAAATCTTGGTTTAATTGAAGGAAACATAGCGCCGTTATTAATAGTAGTTGGTTTGCTATTGATTGGACTTTCATTATACAAGGCTTACTACATCGTTTACATGTTTATGCACATGGCTGATGAGGTAAAAGGACTTCGTATGTCTGTAGTTCTTCCAATGCTACTTTTTGTTTGGGCCGTTATTGCATTCTTCCAAGAGGGTAATTCATGGAAGGAGCGCAGAGACCTAATACTAGAAAAGAATAAGATCGAATCAAAAGATATGATCTCGCAGAATGCTGTTAAAGAAGAAGCTGTCTTAGAAAACAGTGCTGAGCATTAATTCCTGCGGTTTAAATAAAAAAAAGGTGAGTTGTTTAACTCACCTTTTTTTATAAACATAATGCACCTATTTTTGTTATTTCTTAAATCGAATGACATAATGAAAAACGTTCTTGGACGCAAAATCCTTAACTTCTTAAAGATCCTCATACTGCCTATATTTTTTATTGGCTTTCCATTTATATCGTATTACTATCTAAAGACTGGATTTAATTACCAGTTGAGTGTTATTGAGGAGATAGCGGTAAAAGATAGTACGAGCCTCGATGTATTGGCAGTTTTTGATGCGGAGCGAAGAGAACTGCTCGAGCAAAAGGTTATCATTACCTGCTTGACCCAGGATCAAGAATCATTAGAAAACTTTTTGAAGCTTTTTAGAGATTCTCAAAAGCAGTTCGGTGACAGAAACGACTTGCTTTTTGTTGTCTATGCAAATAAGTTTGATTCAATGGAGCGTTTTAGTGAGCGTGTTGCTGCTTTAAGGAGGCCAGAAGAGGTCATGACTGTTGAGGTAGATGCAGAACAATATGCAAATTTGCGCAAAGAACTTAAAGTCGCTGATTCAGATAATCTAGTGTTGATAGATGTTGAATCTAAAATCAGGAATTACTACAACTATAATAATAAAGAGGATTTAGCAAAACTCGGTGGTCATATTGTAAAGGTATTTCCATTCATTAAATCACCTGAGTTCGAGTATAAACCAAGTCCAGAAAAATAACTAGTAAAATGGCTACAGCAGAAGATTTAAAATTAGCAAAGAAACTTAAGGTTTGGGCATGGATCATTACCGTAGCCGTGTTGGCTTTAGTATTTCTAATGCGCTATGTGAAAATTCCATTACCAGAAGGTATGTCCTTCTCATTTTTACCACCTTTTCACGCAAGTTTGAATGCTTTGACAGCAGTGGTGCTTGTGATTGCTTTACGTTTTATAAAACAGAAAAAAGTAGAGCAACATAAAAAGGCTATCTATGTAGCAATAGCTTGTAGTGTAGGTTTCCTGTTGAGTTACGTACTATATCACTTTACAACTGAAGCTACTTTGTACGGCGGTGAAGGTATTATGAGGACTGTTTATTTTATCCTTTTGATTACGCACGTTGTACTTGCAGCGGCTATCTTCCCGTTTATTTTGTTTACGTTCATTCGTGCGTATACAAATCAATTTGATGAGCATAAGAAAATGGCACGCTGGGTATTTCCGATTTGGTTGTATGTAGCAGTTTCAGGACCGATCTGTTATCTGATGCTTTTACCATATTATTAGAATTCTATGATTTTTCGGTGCTAACTCTTTTGTATATTTGTACTATGAAAAGATTTTTGATACTTATAGGTTTGTTTGGAATGATATCATTTCTTCCAATTCAAGAGGCAGATGCACAGTGTCCAATGTGCCGAATGTCAGCAGAATCCAATTTAAAAGAAGGTGGTTCAGATGGTAAAGGTCTGAACAAAGGTATTCTTTATATGCTCGCAGCTCCTTATCTATTTGCAGGTGTGTTGGGATATACCTATTTTAAATATCAACGTAAGACCAAAGAAGACCAAAGGCTTAACGAGCTTACAGGTCTAGAAAAAGGGCAGCTTAATTAAGCTGCCCCTTTTTTTATAGTTCATAGAGTTCACCATATTTTTTCTGCACATAGGCTTCAAAATATTTATAGTTTAGGCCTTCTCCTGTTAGTTCTTTACACAAGCCTTCGGCACTAGTCCGTTTGCCATGTTTATAAATCTTGCCTTGCAGCCAAGTGAGTAGCTTGCTGTGATCTCCTGTTGTTGTTTGTTCTTCCAAATTATCAATCTCTTTTGTTGCCTGCGCATGGAATTGAGCGGCATAGAAGCTTCCAATTGAATAAGTAGGGAAGTATCCAAAACTTCCTAAAGACCAATGAATATCTTGAAGAATACCAGAATTAGGATCTGTAATGTCCAGCCCTAGATATTCTTTGTACTTTTCATTCCAGTAAGACTCTGCATCAGCAGTCTTTAAACTACCTTCCAAGAGTGCTTTTTCGATCTCAAATCGAATTAGAACATGAAAATGATAATGGAGTTCATCTGCTTCAGTACGGATTGGACTTGGAGCAATCCTGTTTGCTGCTGCATAGAAATCATTCAAACTTACCCCATCAAATTGCTCTGGGAAAACATTTTTTACTTTAGGGTAATGAAACTTCCAGTAAGCTTTAGATCGGCCAACATGATTTTCCCATAATCTGGATTGAGATTCATGGATACCCAATGAAATATAACTTCCCATTGGCAGACCATAATTCTGAGACAACATTCCTTGCTCATAAAGCGCATGGCCTCCCTCGTGGATACAAGACCAAACCATAGAAGAAAAATTGTTCTCACTTATGCGTGTAGTGACGCGAATATCATCCGGTCCAAAACCAGTGGAAAAGGGATGAACAGAAATATCTTGACGACCCCTGTTGAAGTCATAACCCATATTTTTTAAGAGGTCAATTCCAAAGTCCCACTGTTTGTCCTTATTGAAATGTTTGAAAAGAAAACTATCGTCAGGTTTTTTTTGAGCATTTATTTTCTTCAAAATTGGCTGTAGGTGATTTTTGACTCCCTCAAATATTTTATCAACCATAGCACTGTTCATCCCAGGCTCAAATTCTTCAAGTAATGCATCGTAAATATGCCCATTGTACCCAATTCGTTCAGCTTCTTCTTTCTTCAGTTGAATGAGTTTGTCCAATTGTTCTTGATATACGGAAAATGATTTCTTTGCTCTTGCTTCCGTCCATGCTTGATAGGTTTCAGAGACTAATGCAGATCTTCGTGT
>JBELIG010000006.1:25817-39163 GCA_042091035.1 Sphingobacteriales bacterium
CTCTTGCTTCCGTCCATGCTTGATAGGTTTCAGAGACTAATGCAGATCTTCGTGTCACAAAATCAGTATCCAATTTTTCGGCCCTTTCTATTTGCTTGAAGGTTTCGTTGATATTAACTGATTCTTCGGTGTTTAGCTGATCCAGGCATTCATTTAGATCCCTTACTTTTGATTTGAATGCACGGTCTGTAAGTAGTTCATGTGCTATACCGCTCAGTGTACTGATTTGTCTAGCTCTTTGTTGAGCTCCTCCTTTTGGCATCTTGGTTTCTTGATCCCAGTTGAGTAATGCGATACTAGCTTGTACATCGAAGATCTTTTGTAGATGATTTTTTACGCTTTGGTATTTATCTTTTATCATGCTTTTTTTTCTTTTAGTATTGCTACTATGAATAGTATCCATCCTGCGATGAGTATGGTGCCTCCAACTGGTGTGATTGGCCCCAGTACTTTAAGGAACTCCATATCAAATAGTTTTCTGCAAACTAGCAACATGATAGAACCAGAAAACAGGAGCGTCCCTAAGAATAACAGTTGACCTGAAATCTTTATCCAACTATGCTGCATTTTTTCCATAAGTATTCCATGGACTAAAAGTGCAAGTCCATTGAACATAAGGTAACGAACTGCAGTATTGAACGACTCCAGTTGATCTGCTGTTAGTACTGACTTTAGGGCATGCGCCCCAAATGCCCCAAAAATAACTGCAAATAAGGAAAATGATGCGCCCTTTATTAAGGTAGGTTTATGCATATGTTCTTATTTCAATAAAAGTGTTTGTTATTACAATCAATATTATGCTAAATTACATAATCTTGTTATTATAACTAAAGTAGATAATTCAATTAATTATACTTAGATCCATAATCCTTTTTGATCTCTAATGAACTACTCTAAACGGCTGATTTTATTTTTACTGGGTATCGCATTTTTATTCAATGCGTCTTGCTCGCTTTCTGAGGACTCCCCAGGTTTAACTGCATTAACAGGTTTAAATCTTCTGGAGGACAAACAAGAAACACCTCCTTTGGATCAGAGCGGGATTAATTATTTTTGGACTTCCTTTCTAGACCTTGTAGATATAGACACTGATGCAGATAAATTCGCATGGGCACCTGTATACTCAGGAAAAAATGTTGGTTACCTGCTGGCTGTGGAAGGACGTTTAGCAGAGGGCCATGATGAGGCAAATGCTATTCGTTACAAAGGGGAGCGAATCTATAAACTGGCTAGTGGAAGATATGCCATGGAGTTGGAGGATAAACTTTATCTAGCCTCTTTCCCAACAGCCTTGCAAGCTATTGTCCAGGGTGATGGTGCCGATCTGCATTATGCGAATACTTTAAATGTAGATCAGTTGCTAAGGTATTGGTTACCAAATATACTTTCTCAAGAGATAAACGATAAAGGAACTGACCTTGTCTTAAGACCCAAAGATCGCTATAGTTGGGAGCTAGAAGTAGGAACAGGTTTTTTGGAACCGGATTCTTTGTTCAGTACAAAAGTTAAAACCTTAATCAAGGAGGGAGATTCATATTTTCGTTCAGTTGAGAAAAGCATAGAGGACTCCTATCAAGGCCAGGAAGATGCCTTTGTAGATCGATGTTTGATTTGGAGAGAATCTTCCTTGATGCTTATCTACGATAATAGTGCTGGGCATTTTTTATTTGATGAGGCTGATGTTCGAGATCGAAAGACGGTGTATGGTATGGCAGATATATTTCAACTTAATCAAGTTTGGAACTTGAGACTTAGTGACAATAGCAGCTATCAACTTGATGATATGTATGCTTTTGAGTGGGAAGGACTATTACTTTTAAGTCCTGAATACAAAATATTGGAATCTGTCTTATCACATTTGATTCTTGAAGAGACGGTACTTTCTTTGAGTGAACCTTGGAAAGAGTTAGGGGTGTTTTCAGTAAAGGACCTCGGAAATATGTTTAGCTCGGTATTTGAATTACCGACAAAGGTCTTAGGGCTATTACCTGAAACAGGATTTTATACTTGTGTTTTAAGTGGGACTCATTTAGATTTTACTTATTCAGAAAAAGAGTCCCCTGTAAATCCAATATTAATTCAACATTCCTTGAAGAATAATCAAGGCAGCGTATTTTCATTTTTTGACCAAAGAGCTAAGCTTTGTTTTTTATATCAGGACGATAATAACAGCTTAAATTGTATAGATAAGAATGGCAGAGATCTTTGGCGAATTCCATTGGAAGAAAAGTTGTTAAGGTTTGATTGTGCTGACGATATTGGTCTACTTGGTTTTAAGAACAAGCTAGAATATCTAGATTTGAACACAGGTCTGCTCTTGGATTCTCCGGCACCTTTGGCTCTCTTTGATGCAGATACTTTTGGCTTGATTAACTATCCTGACAGACCTGCACTTGAACATAAAATTTGGATCAAGGAAAAGGATGGTAGTTTAAAATTTTTAACGCTTGATCAACGTACAGAATGGCAATTAGCTCCTCTATTCGATTCGCTGGATTGCTCGATTAGTCATTTTGGTTTTAGTGATACAATGGATTATGTTCTCCAATTCTGTGGGGATAGTCTTTACGGACAAAATATAAATGGGAAACATTTGTTTGATCCCATTCCTTTGAAACAAAATACTTGGTCTAGCTTTCATGAACTTAAGGGGGTGGGGCTAAAAAGATTGATTTATCCAATGAACAATGGAAGAGTTCGAATAATAAATGAATTGGGGCAGTATTTTAATCTGATAGTTCAGGCCGATATGCAAGGCTTTTTATTAGGAAACATGGATGATGGGCCAAATCCAGAGTACATAGGGTATTCTAACCAAGAGATTTCAGTGTCTGGTTACAAGGGAAATACCTTTAAAGTTTTTTCGACCTATCTTTCTCAGGAGAAAATCGAAACGGTCAAATATGCTAGTACACCAAGGGGGCATTACCTCGCTTGTTTTAAGGATGGTGGCGTAGAGATATTAAATGAAGAGCTCGATGTACTGGTTGCATTTGATTGTCCTGATTTTGAGCAGGCCTATTTTTATTTTAGTGACTTTGATTCTGCATTAGATCTAGTACTTTTGGATGGCGATAAGGTCCTCAATTTTATTCTAGAAGAGTTGTAGTTGGGGAAGTGACCAGTCTATTTCTTCCATTCCATTACTTTGTAAGTATCTATTCGCTTGCGAAAAGTGTTTACACCCAAAAAAAGCACCTCTCGCAAGTGGAGAAGGGTGGCTTGCTTCGAGTATCAAATGATCATTTGAGTTTAGTAAGGCTGCCTTTCCCTTAGCGTAATTACCCCAAAGCATAAATACCAGCCCTTTTTTCTTCTGTCCAATCAATTCTATACAAGTATCCGTAAATATTTGCCATCCTAACTTTTTGTGCGAAGCAGGTTTTTTATGTTCTACAGTCAAAATGGAGTTGAGCAATAAGACACCCTGTTTAGCCCAAGTTCTTAGGTCTCCGTGGGAGGAAGGGCTTATATTAAGGTCTGTTTGTATTTCTTTAAATATGTTTCTTAGTGAGGGAGGTACTTTTACATGATTAGGCACGGAGAAACTGAGTCCCATAGCTTCATGGGGTTTGTGGTAGGGGTCCTGCCCGAGGATAATAACTTTTGTTTTATGAAGTGGACAAAGTTCAAAAGCAGCAAAGATATCATCGGTTTTGGGATAGATTTTTTCGTCTGATTCTTTGAGCTGGGCTTTAATAGATTTAAAATAGGATTTTTCAAATTCTTCTTTGAGCAGCGCTTTCCAACCTGTTTCCTTTATGGTCATATGTAAAAAATTGAATTTCAAGTGTGAACGATTGCAAAATAGACTTTGTTTTGTCAACATACTTAGCGGCTCAATAAAAAAAATAAATTTCAATGAACATTTCTTTTTATTTTTCATTGGAGTTGCTATTTTTGCGTTGCCTTATAAAAAAGGGCTCGTAGCTCAGCTGGATAGAGCACCTCCCTTCTAAGGAGGCGGTCATAGGTTCGAATCCTATCGGGCTCACTTGAAGCTTAAGAGTCAACATAGAAATGTTGGCTCTTTTTTTTTGTTTTTTCAGTTCCTTTCTATTGATTCCTATTGACAGGTAAATCTTTACAACACATCTCGGTTTTGGTTGACGGTAAAAAAAAACTACTAACAGTATAGGTTTTTTGTGCTTCTGTAAGTGTTTGTTTTTCAGTCTTTTTGGATTGGTTTTTTAGTTTTTTTACGAGTTAACCAATATTTAACACAGGCTTAATCTACGGTTATTATTTAAGCTCCATTTTTGCATCATATCAAACAATCAAAAAAGCTCTTAATTATGAACTTTAGAATTTTTGCTGCTACTGCAATCGTTTTCTCAATGCTTTTTACAGCATGTTCGTCTGATGATGAGGTAATCACTCCAGTTGATCCAGTAGATCCTGTAACTGACGAAGTAATTGTATCTGAAAATATTACTACAGATACAGAATGGTGTGACAATGTTTATGTATTAGGAGGTAGAATTGCTGTTGAAGCTGGTGCTACTCTGACTATCTGTCCAGGAACAATCGTAAAAGGACAAGCTGGTACAGGTGTAAACGCAACTGCTCTTTTAGTGGCAAGAGGTGCTATGCTAATGGCTGAAGGTACTGCTGATGCTCCTATCATTTTTACATCTGTAGCTGATAATATTTCTGTTGACAATATTGCAGCTGGAGAATTTGCAAGTCCAAACCTAGATCCTGATTTCAACGGTCTTTGGGGAGGTGTTATCGTTCTAGGTAATGCTACAATTTCTGCATCAAATGATAACGATGAAGACGTTAGTGAAGTACAGATTGAAGGTATTCCTTCTTCTGATCCTAATGGTCTTTACGGTGGTAACAATGATGAAGATAACTCAGGTGTAATGACTTATATCTCAATCCGTCACGGTGGAGCAAATATTGGTGAAGGTAACGAAATCAATGGCTTAACACTAGGTGGTGTAGGATCAGGTACAGTAATTTCTAATATAGAAGTTGTTGCAAACCAAGATGATGGTATCGAGTGGTTCGGTGGTACTGTTGATGTTTCAAATGCAGTTGTATGGAATGCTGGTGATGATGCAATCGATACTGACCAAGCGTGGGCTGGTACACTTGACAACTTTGTAGTTGTAACTCCTTCAGGTTCTTGTTTCGAGTTAGATGGTCCAGAAGGAACATACGTTGCTCGTCACACTATCCAAAACGGAACTGTTGCGGCTATTTTCGGTGGCAGAGTAATTGGAGGTTCATTAATCGATACAGATAACGGTACTCCTGTAGATATGAAGAATGTTCACTTCTTAGCTCCTCTAGATGACGGAGGTGACTTCTTAACAATGACTGATGATGAGGTTGCTGCTGCGACTTTCGAAAACGTAACTTTTGCTACTGATGAGTCTAACTTGGCTGCGATCATGGAGCAAGGAGGTGCAATCCCTGCAGGTATCTCTGCTGGTGGATCATCTAAAGCTGACGTTTCTGGTTTAGGATGGACATGGGCTGGTATTGCAGGTGGTTTAAATTTCTAAATCCATTAAAAGAATATCTATTATAATAATAGAATATATAGGTGGAAAGAGCTAAATATCATTTGGTTCTTTCCACCATTTTGTAGTATAAAAACAAAGACATTATGAAGCAGATTGTAACACTTGTGCTTTTTATCTTTTCAAGTTTAGTAGCTTTTTCTAACGATACTCAGGGAATCATCCGTGGGACAATTATCGAAGATGCAACAGGCCTAACGGTTATTGGTGCAAACATTATGGTTAATGAATTGGGTACAGGAACCACCACCGATTTGGATGGTGCTTTCGCACTTTCATTAGCACCAGGAAGCTATACTTTCACAATTACTTATGTCGGATTTGAAGATATCCTTATTAAAGATGTGGAAGTAAAACCAGCAGAGACTAGTGTTCTCGGCGAAATCAGAATGCAGGATTCTGCGCTTCAACTCAAAGAAGTTGTAATTTCTGCAAAAGCAGTTCGTACTACAGAGGCTGCTTTGGTCACTATCAAACGTAAGACTCCAGCAATGATCGATGGTATCTCTGCATCACTAATGAAATTGACAGGTGATGGATCTGCTGTAGAAGCAGCACAAAGAGTAACTGGAGTATCTATCGAAGGCGGCAAGTATGTTTACGTTCGTGGACTTGGTGACCGATACTCAAAAACAACCCTAAATGGTGTTGATATTCCTGGATTGGATCCAGATAGAAACACTATCCAAATGGATATTTTTCCTACTTCTTTACTAAACAATATTATTGTTAGTAAAAACTTTACAGCTGAAATGCCTGCTGACTTTACAGGTGGATTAATTAACCTGGAGACTAAGGATTTTCCAGAAGATAAGATTATGTCTGCTTCTGTAAGTTTTGGCTACAACCCTTCAATGAACCTAAACAATGAATTTTTAACCTACCAGGGAAGCTCAACGGATTGGTTGGGTTTTGATAATGGTGCAAGAGGTCTTCCTGCTGGTGCAAGAGCTCAAAATATACCGATTGCATTTTCAAGTCAATATTCTGCGGATCAGGTAAATGCATTTGTTTCAGATTTTAGCCCAGTTCTGGGTACTGAGACAAGCACTTCATTCTTGGATTATTCTGCAAGCTTCACATTTGGTAACCAAAAGAAGATTGGTGGAGCTGATTCAAATGTAGACAAAGGAACATTAGGTTATATGGTTTCTTTATCCTACAAGAATGACTACACTCAATATGATGATTATTTCAATGGAGAGTATCAACGATTTGCTCAATCGGATGCTTATGAATTGAGATATGCAAATACTCAGGATGGTACAGTAGCAGAGCAAAGCACTGTAATTGGAGCCTTAGCAGTACTTGCTTACAAAAAGAAATACTCAAAAATACGCCTTACCGCAATGCGTTTGCAAAATGGTGATAAACGTGCAGGACAATTTAATATTGATAATAGTGGTGATGCTGTTGGACAGTCTGGTTATTTAGGTATTCGTGATAATCTGGAGTACAATCAGCGTTCTCTTTCCAATATCCTTCTAAATGGAGTTCATAAATTCCGTAATAACGGATGGACACTGGATTGGAGAGTATCGCCAACACTATCTACATCTGATGATCCGGATATTCGTGTAGCAGGTCTTTCTGTTGGAGGTCCTCAAGGATATCAGATTAATGCGGGTGAAGTTGGTAATCCTCAACGTGTGTGGAGATCACTAAGTGAAACTAATATTGTCGGGAAAGCTGATATTACTAAAAAATACAAATTTAAGAATAATGATGCTAAGCTTAAGTTTGGTAGTAGTTATTCTTACAAGGTGAGAGATTACGAAATCCTTACTTATAACTGGGTAAATGTTGGGGGTCAGCTTCAATTCGATGAATATGACTTAGGTTTCTTGATGTCTCCTGAGAATATTTATCCAAATGGATTGAATGTTTATTATCAGTCAGGTAATGGAAATCCAAATCCAAATGCATATAATTCTTACGCTACAAATATGGCATTCTATGTTTCAAATGAAGCAGAATTATTACCTAAGGTGAATGTGGTTTTTGGTCTTCGTGGTGAAAACTTTACTCAATTCCATACGGGTGGATCTGGAGATAATTTCTTAGATAATGAAAAAGTGTTGGAAGCATTTGATTTATTCCCATCTGCAAATCTAGTTTATGCTGTGACGGAAAATATGAATTTCCGTATGGCTTACTCTAAGACCATTGCAAGACCTTCTTTCAAAGAACTTTCTTTTGCTCAGATCATCGATCCGCTTTCAAACAGAATATTCAACGGTAGTTTGTTTGATTCTTATAGTGATTGGGATGGTAACCTGGTTGAAACAAGAATCAACAACTTTGATGTTCGTTGGGAATTGTTCCAAAATAGAGGTCAAATGTTTTCAGTAAGTGGATTCTACAAGCAGTTTGAAAATCCAATAGAGCTTGTTCGTATTCCTGAATCTCAGACCAGTGCAGATTTTCAACCAAGAAACGTTGGTGATGGTGAGTTGTATGGAGTAGAATTCGAGGTAAGAAAGAGTTTGGAGTTTATTTCTGCATCGCTTAAGAACTTGAGCTTCAATACAAATATCACTTTTGTTGAATCTCGAATTGATATGACAGACAGAGAGTTTAATTCTCGTTTGAATTATGAGCGTGTAGGTGAGACAGTAAGTAATACAAGGCAAATGGCCGGTCAATCTCCATTCGTGGTGAACTTTGGTCTAGTATACAATAATCCGGATGCAGGTTTAGATGCTGGATTATTTTTTAATGTAAAAGGTAAGACTTTGGAAATCGTAAGTTCAGGTTTATATCCTGACGTTTACTTGAATTCTTTCAACAGTCTAAACTTCAGTATCAACAAGAAAGTTGGTAAAGATCAAAATACAACAATTGATTTAAAAGCATCAAATCTGTTAAATGATAGTGTAGAACGTGTGTTCTCATCTTACAATGCAGCAGATCAATACTTCACAAGATATAGCCCAGGAATATCATTCAGTCTGGGATTAAGTCATAAGTTCTAAACTTATATTTATACTACATTTTTTCCATAAAGGTCAACTTCTACCAAAGTTGACCTTTTTTAGTATTCTATAAAGTCGACATTAAACTTTAAAAAGTATATTTTAAAGGAATAGCTAAGCGGTTTCAAAATCTATTCTGATATGCTAAAACATCTCTTTTACACAATGCTTCCGGTGTTACTGTTTATCTCTTGTGATGTTGAAAAATTGGTACATACAGAGGAGAACACTTCTGTTCTAGAGAGCAAGCTGTTGGATTATAAAATATCACCCGAATCGAAGTTTGATAAAAATGGCTTGATGTTTTCTGATCAAGGGGCTTGGTATGCTTATGGTCTTTCAGATAATACTAGACAAGTTGGTTTTTCAGGTCCCTTCCTAATGACACAAGAAAATGGAGTTTGGCTATCCAATGCTTTGCTAAGTTTAGAGATCGAGGGACTGCAATGGGATACCGTGGTTACCAATGCGTATTCTAGTCATTTAGAACAGGAATTTAGATCCGAACAATTAAGCTTGACCCAGCAACTTGTTTTTGCATCAGCGCATTCAGCCTATATAAATACTACCATAATAAACCATTCACCAAATGCATTGATCGTCGATTATTTCTGGAAGGTGAATGAAGTCTGGGCCGATGGCATGGAAACCAAACGAACTGACAAGGGTTTGGAGATTTATTCATCTTTGTCAGAGGCAATAGGTTTCATAGACTTCAAAGATACCAGAGAACAACTTCGATTAAGATCGGGAGATTCTTTGAATCTGTTGGTTTCCCAAAGTTTTGTTTTTCCCGAATATTTGGAGTCTTTCACACAGGAGGAACTTAGTTTGAATACATTTAATCAAAGCCTGAAAGAAAGACAGGAAGAGAAGCATCATGAGTTAGTTGATTTAGAGCAAATGATAAAACCTCAATTCTCAGATCCTGTTTATATGACTTTATTGGCCAAATCAAAACTCAGCTTACAAAATAATTGGAGAGTGCCAGCAGGTAGCATCAAACATGCAGGATTGTTTCCTTCTTATCATTATAAATGGTTTAATGGTTTTTGGTCCTGGGATAGTTGGAAACATGCAGTAGGACTGAGCTATTATGACCTTGAATTAGCGAAAGAGCAGGTTCGGCTCATGTTTGCCTTTCAGGAAGAAGATGGTTTTGTCCCCGATGTAGTCTTTAGAGATACTACTATTGAAAAACATAACTACAGAGATACCAAGCCTCCCTTAGCAAGCTGGGCAGTGTATAAGATTTTTAAGCAATCTGCTGATCTCGATTTTGTAAAAATGATGTATCCGAAGCTCAAGCAATATCACAATTGGTGGTACAGGGACAGAGACCATGATCAGGATGGAATCTGTGAATACGGATCCACGGATGGTAGCCTGATCGCTGCCAAATGGGAGAGCGGTATGGATAATGCGGTGCGCTTCGATGATGCTGTAATCTTACAGAATGGGCCGACTGCCTTTTCTCTCAATCAGGAGTCTGTGGATTTGAATGCCTATTTATATCTGGAAAAGATACTTCTTAGTGAATTAGCAGAAAGTCTAGGTTTAGAAGCTGATGCAGAGGACTTTTCCAATCAAGCATACATTCTCAAAGAAAAAATCAATAATCAATTCTATGATACCACCGATGGTTGGTATTATGATACTGATATCAGTGGTACTTCTTTGATTAAGGTGAAAGCTTGTGAAGGCTGGATTCCACTTTGGACGAAGGTGGCCAATCAGGATCAAGCAAATGCAGTGAAGACTACTATGCTGGATATCAATCATTTTTTGACTAAGGTGCCCTTGCAAACTCTCAGTGTATCTCATCCTGAGTTCAATCCCCAGAAGGGATACTGGCGAGGACCAAATTGGCTGGATCAGGCCTACTTCGGAGTTCAAGGTTTACGAAATTATGGATTTGAAAAAGAGGCAGATCAATTAACATTGACTATTTTAGAAGGTGCAGAAGGGTTATTGGATAAAGGGACTTCCATTCGGGAGAACTATCATCCGGTAACAGGGGAAGGTTTGAATGCTCACAACTTTAGCTGGACTGCAGCACATATTATTATGCTATTAGTAAAGGAATAAATGAATTATACAGATATTCAAATATCGAGCGAAGAAGCTGCTCAAATACTGGAAGACATCTATGGCTTAAAGGCTCGGGTAAAAGAATTACCCGGAGAGATAGATTTTAACTTTTTTTGCCATACAGCAGAGGGTGAAAAACTGGTCTTAAAGGTTTCCCGACCTGAAGAGCAGGAGCAGTTTCTGGATTTTCAAAAGTGTATTACCGAACACCTCGCTAATAATACTGCCTTAAAGACTTCCCGTATTATGAAAAGTCTGGATGGTAGTTTGTTACCCGTCTACATGGACAAGCAAGGTATGCAGCGAAAAGTTCGGGTCTTAAGCTGGATACCTGGCCGATTATGGTCTGCTGTTAATCCGCATAACAATAGCTTACGCGAAAGTCTGGGACAGCAAGCAGGGCAATTGACCGCTGCTTTGGTAGATTTTGAACATGAGTATGCTAGTCGTAAACTAGAATGGGATATTGCACAGGGTCTATGGGTGCAGGACTTTTTACATCTTTTCAGTGATGAAGAAAAGGGAATTCTGCAGGTATTCATTCAGCAATTTGAAGCTGGAGTAGAATCTTATAGTACCCTCAGGAAATCAATTGTACATAATGATGTAAACGATAACAATATAATCGTAACAGAGGATTTACTTGATCCCGAAGTACGAGCACTCATTGATTATGGAGATGCTGTTCTAACACAGTCCATCAATGATTTAGCAATCACCTGTGCCTATGCAGCTATGGGGCATGAAGATCCTTTGGATGCTATTCTTCCTGTAGTTAAGGGTTATAATCAGTTTTTTCAACTGGAGGAAAAAGAGCTTGAACATCTGTACACCTGCATAGCTATGCGATTGGTCATTTCAGTCTGCAAATCTGCTATCAATAAAGAAAAGGAACCTGAAAATACCTATCTCTTGATCAGTGAAAAACCAGCTTGGAGCTTGCTTAAGAAATGGGTAAATATTAGTGCAGACTTTGCACATTTTGCGCTTCGTTTAGCTTGTGGATATACTGCACATCCTGATGAGGAGTCCTTTAAAAATTGGTCAATCAATCAGAAGCCTGACTTGGCAGACCTTTTCCCAAAGATTGGCAGAAGTAAGGTTCAGTTACTCGACTTAAGTGTGTCAAGTACCTGGGTTGGACATCGTAATGATTTCAATGATTTGGATCTGTTTCAATTCAAGTTGGATCAATTACAGAAAGAGCATCCAGACTGTATTCTGGCAGGCGGTTATATGGAACCAAGAGCACTGTATACCGCGACTTCTTATGACAAGATTGGAAATTATGGTAGACAAAGTCGTGCAGTGCATTTAGGGGTTGACTTCTGGTTACCTGCTGGAACACCTGTGCATGCTTTATATGACGGTGAAGTAGTAGTTGCTGCAAATGACACGGGGGATAAGAATTATGGCGGACTAGTTATTCTAAAGCACGAGGAAGATGATTGTTTGTTTTATTCCTTGTATGGCCATAATGAATTGGACAGTGTACTCAAACATAAGGTTGGTGACTATATAAAAAAAGGAGCAGAAATTTGTCGTCTTGGAGATCGGAATGAGAATGGAAATTGGGCACCGCATTTACATTTCCAAATCATGCTGGACCTGTTAGATTTTAAAGATGATTTTCCAGGGGTTGCTTTCCCGAATGAAAAGGAAATATGGAGAAGTTTTTGTCCGGATCCTAATTTGCTCTTTAAGCAACCCAATTTGACTGAACCTGTCTTTGAGTCTAATTCAGATATACTAGACTTTCGAAAGAAACACTTGGGGAAAGGGATGAGCTTGCAATATGATGTTCCAATAAAAATGGTTCGCGGCGATGGCGTTTGGCTAATTGATCAAGCTGGAAAAAAGTATATGGATACGGTTAATAATGTTGCTCATGTGGGGCATGAGCATCCTCGTGTCGTTCAGGCAGGTCAGCAACAAATGTCAGTTTTAAATACTAATACGCGTTATCTGCATGAAAATATAAATAAGTTAACAGAGGCATTGATTGAAACCTTGCCGCCTGAGTTAAATGTCCTGCACTTTGTGAATTCAGGTAGTGAGGCCAATGAACTTGCCGTTCGAATGATTCGAACCGTAACTGGCCAAAAGGATATAATTGCCTCTCAAGTTGGTTATCACGGAAACACAAATATATGTGTTGATATCTCATCGTATAAGTTTGACGGCAAGGGCGGTCATGGAGCGCCAGAGTATACTCATATTTTTCCGCTTCCAGATACGTTTAGAGGAAAATACACAGGAAAAAATGCCTCAGCGCAATATGTAGCAGAGGTTCAATTGTGTATCGATCAAATTCACAAGAAAGGAAGGGCTGTTGGTGGATTTATAATAGAATCCATAATTAGCTGTGGAGGACAAATTGATCTGCCAAAGGATTTCTTAAGCCAGGCTTACGAAAAAGTAAGAGCTGCTGGGGGACTTTGTGTTTCTGATGAGGTGCAGGTCGGTTGTGGACGTGTGGGCAGTCATTTTTGGGGCTTTCAGATACATGGGGTGGTTCCAGATATTGTAACTATAGGCAAACCACTTGGTAATGGACATCCTATTGCTGCGGTGGCTTGTACTCAAGAGGTTGCTGACAAGTTTGCCAATGGAATGGAATTTTTCAACACATTTGGTGGCAACCCAGTTTCTTGTGCTATCGCTCACGAGGTGGTTCAGACTGTAAAAAGAGAAGGTTTACAAGAGCATGCTCTTGAAGTGGGAAGCTACCTCAAGGAAAAATTAG
>JBELIG010000006.1:39263-42618 GCA_042091035.1 Sphingobacteriales bacterium
GCTAGAAAATTCTTTCTTTCTCTTCACATTGTTCTTGAAATTTGGTAGTTTATAGTAGCGCTAAATTTAATAAATGAATGGGGTATGAGACGACGAACAGCAATAAAGAAACTGGGTCTAGGTTTGGCAGGAATACCGCTCCTTGCCAGCCTGAAGAATGTTGACTTTTTTGATTGGAAGGAGCCTTTTTCTTTGGATAATACCAAGGACGAAAAATTCTGGAAGCGATTTAAGAAATCATTCTATCCCGTATCAAAGGAGTTTACAAATTTGGAGAATGGGTATTTTGGTTTGCATCCAAGCCCAGTGCATAAAGCTTATTTGAATAATATAGAAAAGGTAAATTTCGTAGGATCGTATTATATGCGGAATGATTTCTTTCCAGAATTAGCTACTATAGTAGAGTCATTAGAAACTTTTGCTGGTGCTGAAGCTGGGGAATTGTTAATCACTCGGAATGCAACGGAAGCTTTGAATATCATTATTCAGGGATTACGATTGAAAAAAGGGGATGAGGTTCTGCTAAGTCGCCACGATTATGGCAGTATGATTGAGATCTTTGAGATGCTTGAACAAGAGGAAGGTATTGTACTTAAAATCGTAGATGTACCTTTTGATCCAAAAAGTGATCAGGAGTTGGTTGATGCCTATTTATCTAAGACTAGCTCAAAAACCCGATGTGCTTTATTAACGCATTTGATGCATCTGACAGGTCAGATATTGCCAGTTGCAAAGATTGCTTCAGCTCTAAGAGAAAAGAATATAGATGTTGTTGTAGATGCCGCACATAGTTTTGCGCACGTAGATTTTAAATTACCAGATCTTGGTGTTGAGTTTGTAGGCGCCAATTTGCATAAATGGTTTAGTAATCCACTTGGAGTAGGCCTACTTTATGTAAAGAAAGAACGTATCAAAGATCTTCGGGCTTTATTTGCAGATTCTAGATTACCGAAGGATGATATCAGAAGATTGGGGCATTTTGGTACCCCAGCTACTCCTGTGGTCATGACCCTTCCGGCAGCATTAAAATATAATCAAGATATTAGCATTCCTGTAAAGGAGGCAAGACTAAGGTATTTAAATAATTACTGGACGAAGCAAGCTCGAATGATTCCAGGTGTTCAAATGAATACACCCTCAGACCCTCAGCGGAGTTGTGCGATTGCCAGTTTTGGAATGGAAGGATATACCTCCTCTGAAGTAGTAAAGTATTTATATGATCGCTTTGGCGTGTTTACCGTTGCCGCAAGTCTGGAAGGTCGCGAAGTTGTGCGTGTAACACCAAATTTGTATAATTCTACAGGGGATTTAGATCAATTGTTGGGAGGAATACTAAGTTTGAGTAAAAAATAAAAATAATTGCAATGGGTATTGCTTTTTAAGAATTTATTCAATAATATTGAAGTGATGAAAAGAAATAATGTAGATACAATGAATTTTTGGTGGCTTTCGGTCTAATGATCTGAGAAGCTCTTTTATTGTATATTATATTATAAAAAAGACCTGCTTCTCAGCAGGTCTTTTTTATTTAAACTAGAAAAATGCATTCAATTAAGGTACAATCTTGGCAGTGGTGGCTTTATCGAAACCGATGAGGGCAGTATTGTTATGTATGTATAGAAGAATATAACAGATAAAGGGACTGCCATTGGTAGTCCCTTTTTTTAATTAAGTCAGAAACAATGTCAATTACAATATTTAATTCTAATTCTTGGTGGTGGTGTACTTTAAATCAAAAGATTTGAGAAGCCACAGTTATTTTATTTAACAAAACTCAAGGCCTGCTTCTCGCAGGCCTTTTTTATTTATGGAAACACAACATAGAATATTTACAAAAAAAGAAGAGCTACTTGCTGACCTGCTAACTCCAGTTGGGGTTTACAGCAATCTCCGAGACCGGTTCAAAAATCCACTTTTACTGGAAAGTGCTGATTTTCATGATCGCTCCGATAGTAAGAGTTTTATTTGCCTAGAACCGCTTGCTGGATTTGAAAGTAAAGGAGGTTATTGCGAAGTAGAGATAGGATCAGACCTTGCGGTTTTTGAATTTGAGGATCAGAAGCAGGTCTTCGCAAAGTTCAAAAGCTTTTTTAATGCTTTCGAATATGATCAGGCCAAAGACAATATAACAACAGCAGGATTCTTTGGATACAGCTCTTTTGAGTCTGTACAGTATTTTGAGGATTTGACCTTTAGGTCTTCAGCACCTGGACTCAAGGATAATCCAGATATGAAATACCAGCTATTCCGCTTTGTTCTTGTATTTGATCATTTTAAAAACACACTGACTATTGTTGAGCATGCCTTGGATGGTCAAATCGACAGTAATCAATCGATCAATGATTTAAAACAATTTATTTACAACAGCTCCAATCATCCTTTTAGCTTTGAAACTTTTGGAACAGAATCATCAGGACTTGATGATGCAGAGTTTTTAGCAATGGTTGAAAAGGGCGTTGCCCATTGCCAGCGTGGGGATGTATTTCAAGTTGTACTCTCCCGTTCATTTAAGCAAGGATTCAGAGGTGATGAATTCAATGTTTATAGAGCCTTAAGAAGTTTGAACCCATCGCCCTATCTGTTTTACTTCGATTATGGTGACTTTAGAATTTTTGGCTCTTCACCAGAAGCTCAGCTTCAAGTCAATCAAAACGAATCCACCCTCAATCCAATTGCGGGCACAATACGCCGAACCGGAGATACCAAGAAGGATGCAGTACTGGCCACTCAATTATTGGAAGATCCTAAAGAGCGCAGTGAACATGTAATGCTTGTCGACTTAGCGAGGAATGATTTAAGTAAAAACTGTGATCATGTAGAGGTCAGTAACTTTAGTGAAGTCCAATATTTTTCCCACGTAATTCACTTGGTAAGTAAAGTGAAAGGTCAATTTATGTCGGGGACTTCTCCGCTGGATATATACGCTGATACCTTTCCAGCAGGCACCTTATCTGGAGCGCCCAAGTTCAGGGCAATGCAGATCATCAAGGAGCAAGAGCAGGAAAACAGAAATTTCTATGGCGGTGCAATAGGATTCTTGGGTTTTGATGGTACGGTAAACAAGGCAATAATCATACGATCTGTTCTTAGCAAAAATAACCAGCTTATTTATCAGGCAGGTGCAGGAGTTGTAGTGGACAGTAAGCCTTCCAGTGAATTGAAAGAAGTACATAATAAATTGGCTGCAGTCCGTTCAGCCATTCAAAAAGCAGGTGACTTATGAGACTATTACTGATAGATAATTACGACAGTTTTACCTATAACCTAGCTTACATGCTCAGATCAACAGGACTTGATCTGGAGGTAAGACGAAACGATAAATTGGATTTAGATATCCACCAATTTGACGGTCTGA
>JBELIG010000129.1:0-8782 GCA_042091035.1 Sphingobacteriales bacterium
AAAAGAAGAGAACTCCGGCTAGATTTTTGTAAAATTTTTTCATGAGTAAAATTTGTTAATAGCTTTCTTTGAAAACACAAGAGATTAATGACGACAAAATAGTTAGAAATGCGAATAATACAAAAGAAAATAAGCTATAAGCGACAAGATTTAACATTCGCTAAACAAAGAGAAGAATTCATTGTCTAAGTCAGTACCTAGAATTGGTTATTTTTTCAGAAAAAAACAAAAAAAAACGGCAGACTTAAGTCTGCCGAAAAAGGGTTTATTTCTTTACAGCCTTTCAACATGATTATAATTTGTAAATAGCTAAAAAATGAACGGCTGCTTAATGGGAAAGAACTAAACCAACACAATATATTTATATTCGTTTATTTCAAAGATGAAACACTAACTTTTCCAATACATATTTATTTTTAATATAGTAAAAATGTATTAATAATTGACACTCAATAGATGCAAAAATTGTTAATGTTCCTTATGTAACAAATCTACGCAAATAATTGAATTTTACAAATAAGTCATTTTTTTTAGTAAAAAAGCTCTATTAGCTCAAACTTGTATACATAAGATTACAACCTCTTAGCATAGCACGATCCAAGCGACCAAGTATTTCAAATTCTCCATCCGAAATTTCACGAGCAAGATCTCCTGTTTCAACAAATGAGCAAGTAGCAAAGTTGGCTAAATCAACAATATTAAGAACCCCAGATTTTCCAGCCTTTGCCAAGTTGAAAGGATCCGTCATATCATGTATCATGAACTTCATAGAAGGCGGCAAAGCAAACACACCATTTCCTTTACTGTAAGCTTGGCTCAATAATTCAGTCATTCCATATTCCGAGTGCACATGCTCTGCATTAAACAAAACGGACACCAATGCGTGCATTTCGGATCTGGGTATTTCGGCTCTTCGCCCTTTCATACCGCCGGTTTCCATAATTATTATATCAGAAAGATCCATAGAATATTGTTCTGAAAAATCCATTATGGCAAAACTCACGCCGAGTAATAAAGTCTTTTGACCCGATTGTTTTTTCTTTAGTAAAAGAGCAGCAAGAGATTGCCAATCGTCTAAGAAAAATCCACTGTCAACATCCAAAGATGTTTTGATAAAATGATCTGCCATATAGACTAAAGACGAACCTTTCCGTTCAAGATATGCTGGCAATAATGCTAGTACACAATACTCTTTTAGATCTCCATAAAAGGATTCGAAACAGTTTTGACTATGCTGTTTGTAGAAGGATTCTGAATATAAATAATGCTTGGAAGTCTGTTGCCCTGTAGTGCCTGAGCTGGTAAATACTTGTTGGTGATTCCAGCTCCCCGCTTTGACCGAATGATTTTTAAAAAACTCAATTGGTAAGAAAGGTATATCATCTAATTTGCGCACAAGAGACGGATCTTCACCCAAAAGAGCAAGATATTTTTTATACACAGGATTTGTTGAAGCTTGAAACCGAAATAGCTCTAAGACCCATTCCTGATCAGGAAATTCGGTCAAATTGAGTACCATTTGTTCGTAATGTCGAAGTCTTTCGGTGCTATTCATTGAACAAATTTAGTTAAATTCATTGTTTAAGTATTAAACAGTTTAAAAATCAGGTTTCAAAACGGAAGCCAAACCTCATTATATGCGAATCATTAGTTCTATTCTTTCAGTTGCTATCATTTTAGGAGTCTTCGCCTGCACATCCCCTCCGGATTACCCAGTTGAACCATTCATCGAATATATTGGCTTTGAAAAGGACACCTTGAATCAAGGTCAATCCAAAACAGATGATTTCGTATTCCTTACCATCTCCTTTACTGATGGGGATGGGGACCTTGGTCCAAAAGAAGGTGAACTAGATACCATAAAAACTATTGTTTTCACTGACCTAAGAACAGGGGTTTCTGAAACTGAATTTGATCTTCCAGAGATCAGTGACAAAGGTGCAAGCAATGGAATATCCGGTGAGATAACCATTAAAGTACCAACGACCTGCTGCATATTCCCAGCTTGGGTATCTGACGTATCTGGACCCTGTGATGATTCTGAAGAATATCCGATTGATGAGGTAAGCTGGGAGGTTTATCTAATTGACAGAGCTGGAAATGAAAGCAATAGATTAGAACTCCCTGCAAGATACCTTAGGTGCAATTAAGGGCATCTTTGGCTTTTTCAACCACCTTTTTTGAATTCCCAATAAAAACTGAATCTTCAATCAATATTACAGGTCGTTTTAAAAAAGTATACTCCTCTACTATGTATTTCTTATAATCGTCTTCCTCGAGCAGCATATCATTCAAGCCTAAGCTTCGATACTTCATAGCACGTCTAGAAAAAAGAGCCTCGTAGGAACCCGCCAAATCTTTCAATTCTTCCAATTGAGTTGCTGTAATCTTTTCCGTTTTTATATCCTGTAGAAGCACATCTGAAGAAGGATCCAACTCTTTGATAATGCGTTGGCAGGTGCTACAGGTACTTAAGTGGTATATCTTTTTCATTATTTATCATTTGATTCATTCTGCTGTTCTTCTATTTCCTTTGTTGGTATAGAAGGTTCTAATTCTGTCTTATTCTTCAAGGCATCAAGTTCTTTACGAAGTTCCAATAAAACTTGTTCTAAACTGCCTATTCTTTCTCCCATTACTTCCAATTCAGATTGCTGTCTACTTATGATAGTAGACATAGTATCTAGCTCTACATCTTTTAATTTGGAATCCTGAATAAGCAGCGGCACAAAACCAATATAATCGACAGTCAAATAACCGAGACCATCTGAGGAGACTAAGTTGGGAAAATACTTTTTCACCTGAGCTCCATTTAGTCCATAATTTGTATCATACCTATTTCTAAATCCAGTACCCCCCTCCCACTTATATTGTACTGCTTCTAAATTTGAGAAATCAGTTAATTGGTTGGATAAGGTATCAATATTGACATAATTAGCTGTGTCAGCAGCTTGGTATAGCCGACCAGAAAGCATAGCATCTCCACTTTTTAAAACATAAAAGGCATCTGATCTATTCTGACGAGTTTCTATAGCCGAAATGACCTCCGTTCGTCCATTTCCAAGAACAAATAGACGATCCTTAGGATGTGGGGAAACAGGGGAAAGTGGTGCATAAATTGTATTCAAATAACCTACAGCAACTTCACCAAAAGAAGGAGCCTTTAGCCACCAGCCACCCGGAATAGTTGCATATTGTCCTCGAACTTCATTCACATAGCCACCGCCAATTGTGGCAAAGGAATTTCTGGTGGTATTAAATTGACCACCAACTACCAAAGACAATTCACCATCGGTAGTATTTTTATACCCTCCACCAATAAAAGATTCTGCCCCAAAGGCACGATTGGCTCTTCCTCCTGAAACATAAGCTTCATGACCAACAACCTGGTTTTCTTGAACATTCTTCTTTTGCGCATGAGCCTCTTGCTGCATTCCAAAAAAGCAGCTAAAACAAAGGAAGAGATGGATGTATTTTGTTCTAGACATAGAATAAAAAATTAACGGTTAATATTTCATTATTAAACAACACCTAAAGAAGTGAATATTGTTTAAGATTTTTTTTGCAAATTTGCTGTGAATTTAAAATAAAAAAAGCAAATGACCTTTTTTCCAGAATCAGAACTTATTTTAAACAGCGACGGCTCGATCTACCACCTTGGTCTTCTCCCAGGTCAGATTGCAGATACAATCATTACTGTAGGAGATCCCGATAGAGTTGAAATGGTTACAAAACATTTTGATTCTATTGAGGTAAAAAAGTCTGTCAGAGAGTTCGTAACGCACACCGGCTATTACAAATCTAAAAGACTAACCGTTATTTCAACTGGAATTGGAACGGATAATATAGATATAGTCTTAAATGAATTAGATGCCTTAGTCAATATTGACTTTGAAAGTAGAACAGAAAAAACTATCAAAACAGCCTTAAATATAATACGTATAGGGACATCTGGCGCGCTTCACAAAGATCTTGGCATAGATCGTGTGCTTGCATCTACTCATGGAATAGACCTTGGGCCACTGCAACACTTCTACCCAAGTCAAGAAATAGATGCTCAAGAAACATTAATCAAACAAGCTTTAGACAATATATTCAATAGTCTAGACTTGGGACATATTCCTACTGCTGTAAATAGTGGTGATAAATGGTTATTAGAAAGAATCGCCTCAAAATATCTCAAAGGAGTAACCTTGACCGCTCCAGGTTTTTATGGTCCTCAGGGAAGATCTTTACGGGGGCAAACAAAATTAACTGAATCTTTCTTTGACCAAATCGCTGCTGTAGATATCAACGGTACAAGAATCACTAATTTTGAAATGGAGACGGCAGGTATTTATTCCTTGGCAAAACTACTAGGTCACAAGGCATTATCTATTAATTTACTCCTTGCAAATAGGCAGTCAAAGGACTTTAGCCAAAAAGCAAATGAAGGAATGGCTAATCTTATAGAGGAAGTACTTGATTGTATTGAAAAGGAACTTTAATTTGACCCTATGCTAAAGGATATAATCAATCTTTTGAAATATGAATTTACAATTGAGTTAAGACAAGCTCATGCACTGGGTGGACTATTACTTTATGTATTATCTACGCTTTTTATAATTTTCATCTCTTTCGCAAATGTTTCAGGACCAATATGGATCATCTTATATTGGATAATAGTTCTTTTTGCCTCTGTAAATGCAATCCTTAAAAGCTTCACACATGAGATGGGAAAACGGAGGCTTTACTATTTCTCGCTTGTAAACGGGTCTGCGTTATATATATCTAAAGTTGTTTATAATTTCATTATTCTATTTCTATTATCAATTATAAACTTTACAATTTTCGGTGCAATATCGGGTTCACCTATTCTAAATCTACCCTTATTCCTTCTTGCAATTTTATTAGGAAGTTTAGGTTTATCAATGGGTCTTACACTTATTGCAGGTATTGCAAGCCAAAGTTCGAATAACGGAACAATGATGACCATACTTGGTTTTCCAATTATAATACCGATATTAATTTCTCTGATTCATATGTCCGCGTATTCCCTGCAAGTTGGAACGATTGCGAGTGTTGGCGCAGAGGCTTATGGTGATATTATGTCATTATTAGGAATAATATTATTGCTTTTTGCTGTATCTATAATATTATTCCCATTTTTATGGAAAAATTAAGAAGTATATAATATGAATCTTGTAAAAAGCTGGTGGTGGAAAATCCTAGGAATGTTTTTATTGATTTATGGATTTTCAGCAGGATTATTATTGCCGCTCAAAACCGGGATTACCGATGCTAGTCCATTCACAGCAGAGCTTGGAAAGAATATAAGTATTCAATCAAGTGGCTACAATACATTCTATACGGCATCGGAAGAACATAGAGCATGGTTAAAACTAGGAGACTACTCTATAGCCGCAAACTCTATTGAAGTTCTTTCAGACCAGGGAATGACTATCAATTTTGATATACCTCAGGCGCTTCCAATAGGAATTGAAGAACGCAGTGCTACTCTTATCATTGATAATGAACGTGATGGCACCCATTTACTACCAGGAGCAGTTTACCTAAATGAAGCGAAAGACAGTTTAGGAACGAGCTCAAAATCTTGGCAGAAGGATGCTATTAAATCCTTAAACAAGCAGGAAGGAATCACCTTTCCATATAGAAACACACTCTACGAGACTATTAGGAATACCTATTTTCATGTAAGCCTATGGTTTGCGATGATGATTATATTTGTTGCTGGTATGGTAAACAGTATTCGCTACCTTTCATCTAAGAAAATGATCTTTGACCATAAAGCCTCTTCTTTCACATCCGTAGGAATACTATTTGGAATTCTTGGGCTTCTTACTGGAGCAGTATGGGCTAAACATACATGGGGAGCTTACTGGAGTTGGGATATCAAACAAAACATGACGGCTATAGCTCTATTGATTTACCTGGCATACTTTGTACTTAGAGCGTCCATTCCAGATGTAGACAAAAAAGCAAGACTTGCATCTGTTTATAATATATTTGCATTTTCAGCATTAATTCCTTTAATCTACGTAATACCTAGACTATTTAGTAGTTTACATCCAGGGAATGGAGGAAATCCAGCCTTTGGATCACAAGATTTAGATAATACAATGCGATTGATCTTCTATCCCATTATAATTGGATGGACGCTTTTTGGCTGGTGGATTGCAACGATTAAATCCAGAACCAAAAGACTTGAAGAGAAAGTAAATTAATTTAAAAAAAAATTATTGGGTAGGTTTAAAAATCTGTTTACATTTACTCACTTTTAAATTATGAAAAAAAGATACATCTTATTCATATTAGGGCTTGTACTAAACCTACAAGCATTTGCGCAAGGAGAACAAATAGACTTCATGCGCAGTATTGGCAAAATCTATGTAGTTGTTGCAGTCATACTTGTAATACTACTAGGTCTATTCTATTACCTTTTTAGAATGGACAAAAACTTAACTAAATTAGAAAATCAAATAAATAGAGATGTCAGAGCCAAAAAGTAACACAAGCTTTTATCAAAGTGTACAAAATTACTTTGAAAAAGCTGCAGATCATACAGGGTTGCACCCCGGCTTAATTGAACAAATCAAAGCGTGTAATGCGGTTTATCGTATGAAATTTCCAGTGAAATTGGAAAAAGGATACGAAGTAATCGAGGCTTACCGAGTTCAACACAGTCATCACAGATTGCCTACCAAAGGTGGTATTCGATACAGTAAGCAGGTAAACCAGGAAGAGGTTATGGCGCTGGCTACTCTTATGAGTTTGAAATGTGCTATTGTTGATGTTCCATTTGGTGGAGCAAAAGGTGGCGTAAAAATCAGTGCAGCAAAATATTCTGAATTAGAACTTGAAAAAATTACCAGAAGATATACCACTGAATTAGTTCGAAGAAACTTCATAGGACCGGCAATTGATGTACCAGCTCCCGATTATGGAACAAGCGGTCGTGAAATGGCGTGGATTTTTGACACCTATAGAGCTTTTAAAGGCGAAGATATTGATGCAGCGGGTTGTGTAACTGGTAAACCTGTTACATTAAATGGTGTACGAGGACGTGAGGAAGCGACAGGTCGAGGCGTTTTCTACGGAATACGTGAGGCGCTGAATTACAAAGAGGATATGGATAAAGCTGGTCTTTCAACAGGAATCAAAGGAAAGACGATGATTATCCAAGGTCTTGGAAATGTTGGATCATATGCCGGCAAAATCTCACAAGATGAAGGTGGTGCAAAGATTGTAGGTATCGGAGAATACGAAGGTGCTATTTACAATGCTGATGGTATCGATATCCATAAGCTAATTGAATACAGAAAAGAAAATAAGTCTATACTAGGTTTTCCTGGATCAAAGGCGATAAGCAAGGAAGATAGATCTTCTATCCTAGAATATCCTTGTGATATCCTAATTCCAGCTGCTCTTGAGAATCAGATTACGGAAGAAAATGCTGGGAAAATTCAAGCTAAGGTAATTGCTGAAGCTGCAAATGGACCCGTAACTTCTGGAGCAGAAAAAATCCTACTTGAAAGAAATATACTTGTAATTCCAGATGTATACTTAAATGCTGGTGGTGTTACTGTTTCTTATTTCGAATGGCTCAAGAACCTCTCTCACATGCGTTTTGGACGTATGGAGAAAAGATTCAACCAGCAAACCTATGAGAAGATGATAGGTATCATCGAAGAACATACAGGCAGAGTTGTTGGAGATCTTGAAAGAACCTTTGTTGCTCGAGGAGCAGATGAGATAGATCTAGTTCGATCTGGCTTAGAAGAAACTATGATATCTTCTTATTCACAGATCCGTGAAATCATGAATACACATATAGGTGTAAATGACCTAAGGACAGCTGCTTTTGTAAGTGCTGTCGGAAAAATTGGTTCTGACTACCTGGCTATGGGAATATTTCCATAGCAATAAAAAAAACCGAGTTGATGTTTCAACTCGGTTTTTTTTTAGTCTTCTAATTCGTTAATCAATTCATTTATAAAAACATCATTATTTAGTTTCTCTTCTAAATCAATGCTTGACTGCCTCACTCCTGAGGCCTTTACCTCCTTCAATTCTCGCTCTAGTGATTTAATAATCAAATTCTTTTCTGTTATTTTATTGGTCAAATCTTCATTCTCTTGACAAACTTCATTACTTATTGATAATAGTTCATCAATTAGAATTGACTTTGGACGGTTCATGCCGAAGCCTAAACCCAAAAATAAAGAGAAAGCCATTAGAAATTCAAAAGGTCCGTATATACCAAGTACATTTGAAAACTCATGAACATTGATGGATTGAAAAATAAATTGCGATCCAAACAAAGCAGTAAGCACTAATGTTTTCTTCATGCCCTTTGACCTTCCTAATAGCAGGAACGAAAGCACTGATGTAGAAAACAACCAAAAGAACTGAACAAAATAAATACCATCAAAACTTATACTAAGGCTAAATACCGATAGAATACATAGTTCTGTGGATAGTGATAGATTTCCTTTATATTTTAAAGCTACTCCCCCTCCTACTAGCAATCCAACACATATAAGATGTGATACATTGAAATAGTCAGAAAAAATCAATCCAGTTCCAGATGAAAATACTGCGCCGAGTAGGCAAAGAAAGAATATATTGGACAGACGAAGCGCATTCATATGGTCTTCAATCTCTTCCATTTTCTCAATAGGTAAGAACCATTGAACACTAATTTTAAAAAAACTAGCGATTGCAGAAATAGTATTCATGTTATTTTAGTTTGGGTTAATCAAATAACAGCCACAGTTTGCAA
>JBELIG010000130.1:0-8732 GCA_042091035.1 Sphingobacteriales bacterium
ACTGATGTCCAACTTTCTAGCATAGTTTATTATTTCCGGCCAAAATCAGCGGGTATCTCTCCCCAAGATTTTGTGTCCCATTTTAATATTTCTGTGTTGTATGTGTTTTGCTTGAGCCAGATTTCCGCACGCTCGATCAATTTATATAACTCTTCAGTCTGTGTATTTCGTTCAAGTGTTGTTTTACATTTTTTGTTTCTAACCCAACTCATTGCACTTTTTGAGTCCGTATAGATCGCTCGTTTAGAGTTTTGTTTCTTTAAAAACGATAGGCCATGGACTATAGCAAGAAACTCACCAATGTTGTTGGTGCCAAGTTTTGAAGCAAAATGAAAATATTGTTTGCCGGATTTGGTATCTACTCCTTGATATTCCATCTTTCCAGGATTACCGCTGCAAGCTGCATCCACTGATATACTTATGTAATTTATATTGGAACGCGGATTGGATGTTGATGATTTTTGTTTTGAAGATTTGGAGGTGATGCTATAGCCTTTTTTTAGAGCAAGTTCTGCTTCCAGTTTGGATTCAAAGGATTTGTACCGCGCTTTAGGAAAGCCAGCAACTTGTTTTTGACAATCAGGCCAAGAATTGTATATACCGGGTTTCGCACCTACCCAAACAACGTAATACTTTTGTTTTTTAGCCATTTATAAGTTTATGATATTTTATTTCCGCTTCTTTTGAATAAACAACAAAATTGTGAATATTTTTGTGCCAACAAAGCAAAGTGCTTAAAAATATAAAATATGTTGATCGATACACATACGCATTTATATGCCAATCAATTTGAAGAAGATAGAACAGAGATGATTCAACGGGCATTGGATGTGGGCGTAAAGCATTTTTTTCTCCCCAATATAGATTTGGATTCAATAGATGGGATGTATGCTTTAGAAGCGGCTTATCCAGGGCAAATGCACCCTATGATGGGCTTACACCCCTGTTCTGTTGCAGCGGACTACAAGCAAGTGCTGGAAAATATTAAATCGGAGTTAGATAAACGTTCTTTTGTTGCTATTGGAGAGATTGGTATGGATTTGTATTGGGATAAGACATACGAGCAAGAACAAAAGACGGCATTCCTTATGCAAGTTGAATGGGCTGAAAAACTGGATATTCCAATTGTAATCCATTCTAGAGAGACTACTCAGCTATTGATTGATGTTTTGAAAGATTATGGCTCAGGAAGGTCCAGAGGAATATTTCATTGTTTTGGTGGAAGCTATGAAGAAGCAAAGCAAATTATTGATCTTGGCTTTGATCTTGGAATAGGAGGGGTACTTACTTTTAAAAAAAGTGGACTTTCTGAAGTTTTGGAAAAAATTCCTCTAAAGCACCTCGTCCTTGAAACTGACTCACCTTATTTGTCACCTACTCCCAAGAGAGGAAAGCGAAATGAATCTGCCTATATTGCTTATATTGCTCAGAAGTTGGCTGATATTAAGCAAGTTCCACTGGAAGAGCTTGCAAGGATTACTAGCGAAAATGCTTCAAGAATTTTTAAAATATGAGCACAACCAAATTGTTATTTATTGCATCTGATATGTGAACATTGAATAAAAGAGTGAACTGAGTTTATATTTAATTAATTATTCTTTTGATAATTCAGTTCTTTTTTCAATTTTTACGCTATTGTTGGATGCAAGCACGATTGCGTCACAAATTCAAGATAGTCTTGTAGAGCGAACTTTTGAAGTTGGAGAGGTGGCCGAGTGGCTTAAGGCGCACGCTTGGAAAGCGTGTATACTCCAAAAGGGTATCGCGGGTTCGAATCCCGCTCTCTCCGCCATATTGTTTTCTTAGCTCAAGGCATATCACATTTTATTTATAACCACTAATTGTAAAAACAATTCGTTAAACTATCTAGCTATGCGAAAGTTATTTGCGTTACTTTTTGTATTAGGGCTTGTGACAATGACTGCTCAAGCATCTTTTGCTCAGGACGGAGAACAAGAGAACACTGATTTGGAAACCGCTGTCGAAGCTGTTGACTCCACTATGGAAGATGCTGCTATGGATACTACAGCGGCAATGGCTGAAGAAGCTGCTCCTGCTGAAGAGATGTCTGTAGATGCTACTGAAGAAGTAGTTGAAGAGCCAGGAGGATTTCAGGTTTTGAAAGAAAAATTCATCGAAGGTGGATACGAGTTTATGTCACTTGTATTGATTGCCTTGATTTTAGGTCTTGCGTTCTGTATTGAGCGTATTATTACACTAAATATTGCTTCAGTTAATACTGATAAACTTTTAGGAAAAATTGATGATCGTCTTAAGGCTGATGACCTTGAAGGTGCTATGGAGGTTTGTAAGTCCACACAAGGACCTACTGCATCTATCCTTTACGAAGGTTTGAAAAATGCTGGAAGCGGTCCTGAGGCTGTTGAAAAAGCAATCGTTGCTTACGGTGGTGTTCAGATGGGACTTTTAGAAAAAGGTTTGATTTGGATTTCACTATTTATCGCTGTGGCTCCAATGCTTGGTTTCATGGGTACGGTAATTGGTATGATCGGTGCATTCGATGATATTGAAGCGGCTGGTGATATCTCGCCTACAGTAGTAGCGGGTGGTATTAAAGTTGCCCTATTGACTACAGTATTTGGTCTTATCGTAGCAATTATTCTTCAGATCTTTTATAATTATATCGTATCAAAAGTTGATGGTATCGTGAACAAGATGGAAGATGCTTCTATCTCTCTAGTAGATATCATGGTTGAGAATGGTGTATTTAAGAAATAAGAATTTATTTCTAATCTAAAAGACTTAAGATTATGTATAAATATTTATCAAAAAACGGACAGGTTCTGGCACTTATTGTCGGAGGTTTGCTTGCTGTTATCGCTGCCATCACACTTTACTCTACTAAGGGTGAAAATGGTTTCGGTATTGCAGCTGCGATCGGCCTGGTTATCGTTGCAGGTGCAGCATGGGCAATTTTAGGTGTTCTTTCAGCTGCGAAAAATCCAGACGGAGCAAAGAAAGGATTGATTCTTTTCGGTTCTTTGGCTGTCTTTATGCTAATCCTTTATTTTGCATCTTCGGGTGTTGAAACAGGTTCTTTAGCAGAAACTATGGTTGAGTTTGATGTAAACGAAAGTGAAAGTAAGATGATCAGTGGTTTTGTTAAGACTGCTATTATCCTTTCTGTGGGTGCATTTGTCTCTTTCATTGTAATGGAAGTAATTAATATCTTTAAATAAAAACTGTCAATCATGGCTAGAGTAAGAGCTAAAGATAGATTAAAAAACGAGGTGAATGCCGGTTCTATGGCCGATATCGCATTCCTTTTGTTGATATTCTTTCTTGTTACGACAACTATCCTTGAGGACAGTGGTATCCTTGTTAAATTACCAGAATGGTCAGAAGAACCACCAGAAGATGTTCAGCTGAATAGCCGTAATATTTATTCTGTACTGGTAAATGCAAACAACGACCTTTTGGTTCGTAAGACGCCAATGGCTGTTCGTGAACTAAGAGAGGATACTAAACTATTTATCACCAATCCATCTAATGATCCTACATTGGCTGATTCTCCGAAACAGGCAATTGTATCATTAAAAAATGACCGTGGTACCAGCTACAACGCGTATATGGAAGTATACAATGAGTTGAGAGCTGCCTACAACGAGATTTGGGATGAGCAAGCACAGATTCGCTATGGTAAGAATTATGAAGATTGTACCAAGGCAGAGCAAAAAGGAGTCAGAGATGATTTCCCTCTTGTAATCTCGGAAGCAGAATCTACTAACTTCGGTGAAGAAAGTTAAGGATAGTATTAAAATAATAATACAAGCCAAAGCTTATAACTTTGGCTTGTATGCCTAAAAGAATATAAGTTATGTCAAAGTTTAAACCAGGTGGTAAAAAAGATGAACCGGAAGTTTCAACGGCTTCTCTTCCTGATATTATCTTCATGCTTCTGTTCTTCTTCATGGTAGTAACTGTGATGAGGGAATCTGAGTTGAAGATTAAAGTCAAAACACCTCAAGCAACAGAGCTGACAAAACTTCAGGAGAAATCTTTGGTAAACTATATCCACATTGGTCGTCCTACTAAGAATTACCAGGAACAATATGGTACAAGTCCTAAAATTCAATTAGGAGATAAAATTTCCGATATAGAGGATATTCCTTTGTTTTTGGAAAACCATAAAGCAAGTGTTCCAGAGAAGTTACAATTTAAAATTACAACTTCTCTAAAGGTTGATTCTGATGTAACGATGGGTATTGTTACTGATGTAAAAGAAAAGCTTCGTAAGTCCGGACAAGTTAAAGTGAACTATTCGGCTAAGAAACGAACTGAAGACCTATAAAAAAAAGCCTTGTGAAATTCACAAGGCTTTTTTTTTATCTTAATCTATCCATTGATTTCACAATGGCTATGTCTTTTTTGATAAATCGTACAGAAAGATAGATTAACACTAGACTGAAGACTAGCACTAAAAGTGCTGCAATCCCTGGCCTAGCTATAGCTTCTGTGCCATTAATGCTCATAAATACAGCCAAAGGCATACCCACTAGTAGAACTAAGAATGAAACCCAGGCTGTTTTTACTTGTAAAGCTCTGTTCTTATATAATAAGCTTGCTGCTATTGTAATTACAGCTGCCAAGATATAAGCTATTAGACTTGCCGTGCTCTCTCCTAATGTGAATACCCCATCTGCAAATATTCCTGTCTCTGTCTGCTCTGCAGAACTTGCAATGGTAAGCTTAAAAAGTGACGCAGGCAAAATTGCTGCTAACCAAAGAAGAACTGTTTGCTTAGTTTGAATCATAAATTATTAATTTTAATTTCAGCATAAAGTTAAAAAATCAAACAATTTAATAAACGATTCTTTCTTTATACACTTGAATAAATTGAAAATAGATTACGTTCAGATGCGAAAAGCTCTACTTATTGTTACTTTCTGTTTCTGTTTTTCCTTTATAGGAAGTTTGTATGGCCAACAGGTATACAAAAGTACAAATGGTATAATTGTCATGGATTATTCGGAGGAGGGAGTTCTTGAAGAGAAAGGAGACTCTACTTTCCGCTATCTTTTTGGCTCTGTAGAGATCCGTCAAGATAGTGTGTTTATGTATGCAGATACTGCCTTAGTACTAAATGATACTTTGTTGTTTGCAACTGGCAATATTCTTATTCAGCAAGGTGATTCTGTCAGCATTCTATCTAATAAGCTGGAGTATAATTCGAATGGGCGCAGTGCTTTACTCGAGGAAGATGTAGTGCTTCTTACTGCCGATCAGCGTTTGTATACACCGAATTTGCTTTATGACCTTAATACTAGGGTGGCAACCTTCAATTCAGGAGCATTGCTTACTAATGATTCTACTCAGTTGATTTCTAAAAGAGGATACTTCAATACTAGTGCCAATGAAGCAGTATTCAAGGATAGTGTGCGAGTGGTTGGAAATTCCTTCAATGTTCAAGCAGATTCTATCCTATACAATACATCTAGCAAAACGGTAGATTTTCTTTCTGCAACGCTTATCAAACATGAGTTGAATAGGATTTATTGTGAAGCAGGTCAATATCAGGTAGAGGAGGGGAAGGCCGTATTGACTAAAAGACCGCAGTATGTTGGGGAAGATTTGTCTGCTGAAGCAGATACAATAAAGTATGATGAACGCTTAGGCTTGGTCGAGTTGATTGATGAAGCCCGCTTGTTAGATTCCCTTAGTTTGATGGAGGCTGATCAAATTAATTACTTTGAAGAAACGGAAAAACTACTACTGATACATAATGTGTCTTATCAGAAAGAAGATATTGTTGTTTTTGGAGATACAGCAGTGTATTACAGGGAAGCAGATAATTATGAACTATTTGGAGCTTCAAATCTTAATGATGGGAGTTTTCAGATCTTTGCTGAGGAAGAGATTCTTTTTAATAATGAAACAGGAGCAGGGCTCGCAAAAGGAAATGTCATATTAAAGGATACAAGTAACAATACTAGTATTTATTGTGATTCTAGTCTAATTGCAAATAGTGGAGATGACTTGGTTTGTCTAGGTAGTCCTTTCGGAAGGCCCTATGTCTTAATGGAAGGAAATGAAGGCGATAGTCTATTTATGGTATCGGATACCCTCTTATTCCAAACCCAAAAAGATAGTATAGTAACAGATTCAGTAGTTTCTCGCAAAATGAAGGCTTTCAATGATGTTCGCATTTATGGGGATGGCATACAGGCAATCTGTGATTCTTTAGACTATTCAGAATTAGATTCCTTATTTACACTTTATGGTGATCCTGTCGCCTGGTCTGACTCCAGTCAGTTTAGCGCTATTTTTATGAAGGTTCAAATGGCTAATGATGCCGTCGATCGAATCAGATTAGAGCAAAAAGCATTCGTTATAAATAGTACAGACCTATTGTTTTTTAATCAGATGAAGGGTAGGGAGATAGATGTTGTTTTTAAAGCTGACACTATAAACCACTTGACTGTAAATGGAAACGTGGAGAGTATTTATTTTATTCAGGATGAAACGGATGCTTATGTTGGTATGAATAAGATGTTGAGTGCAAATATGAAGATGTTTCTCAGTGACAATAAGGTAAAAAGACTAACTTTCTTTCAACAGCCAGACGGTACAAGTATACCAATGAAAGCAGTAGGTTCAAATCCTGAAAAACTAAGTGGTTTTAATTGGGATCTAAAGTTTCGACCCCTTTATTTCGATATGTTATTTGATCCGGAAATGGCTAGGAGGGGACTTTCAGAGCAAGAAGCAGAAGTTGATGCTGAGCAAGTACCTGCTGAAGGCAAAGATGTAAAGGTCGAACCCAAGGTGGCAAAAGAGCCTAAATCTGATGAGGGCAATAAAAAGAACTAAGCCTTCTGATCAATTCTTAATATTAAGTCAAATAGCTATGAAGCGGTTGAGTATTTTATTTCTAGGGGTATTTTATTTTATTCAATTGATTGGTGTTAATGCTCAATCAGAATTAGATGAATCAAGTCTGAATGCCTTTATTCAAGATACCACTGGTGGTTATACTATAGATGAAGGTCTCTCCTTATATAATATGTTTGGTGACGATGAAGGGCTTTTACTCGCTCTTGGTAATATGTTTTATTCCAATAGTGATCAGGGCAATGCTCGTTGGTTTTATGAACGTGCTGCTTTCTTCAATCCTAGTTCGGCAATAGCTGCAAATAATATCGATGTTATCCGGCAGGAATTACTTGAGATAAAAGAAGAACCTTTTTTGCTCAATGAATTTAAGAAGAATCTCTATTTTTTATTACCAGTAAACGCTTGGGCTATACTGGCTTTGTTTTTTGCGATCCTTGGCACTGGCCTCTTTTATGGGAAAAGAAAAGGCATATTCCCTAAGCGTTGGCCGTTAATCAGTAATCTTATCGTTTTAGTACTCTGTCTGCTGACTGCCTTTGGTAAGGCGGCTTATTTAGCTGATTCAGATCGCTATGTGGTTCTAATCGCCCAAAGTGAATTAAGAGAAAGTCCTGAAGTTCGAAGTTCTATTGTTGCTTCCCTTCGATCTGGTAATTTAGTGTTCAAGAAGGACCAGATTGGTGGATGGTTAAAGGTAGAGATGACCAATGGAACTGCTGGTTGGCTTGAAGAAAATAGACTAAAAGCTATACGTTGAGGGAAATAAAAAAACCTGCTCTAAAAAGAGCAGGTTTTTTTGTGAAGTTGATGCGCTGCTATTAAGCAGGGATCACACTTATGAATGTACGGTTAAGTCTACCTTTTTTGTAAGATACAGTACCGTCCACTTTTGCGTGAACTGTGTGATCTTTACCTATGTAAACATTTTCACCTGCATGATATTTTGTACCTCTTTGGCGTACGATGATGTTACCAGCTTTAATAGCTTGTCCACCAAACAATTTTACACCAAGTCTTTTACTGTTACTATCACGACCATTATCCGTACTACCGACACCTTTCTTATGAGCCATTTGGATAAAATTTTTAAATTGATAGAATAAATTTCAATTAAGCGATTTTGTTAATCTTGATCTGTGTCAATGATTGACGGTGACCATTCTTAACTTTATATCCCTTACGACGTTTTTTCTTGAAAACAATTACCTTGTTTCCTTTTAGATGGCTAAGAACAGTAGCTGTTACCTTAACATCCAAAATCGGCGTGCCTACTTGTGTATTGCCCTTGTCGTCTGTGAGCAAAACTTCGTCGAAGGTAACCTTTGCACCTTCTTCAGCTTCTAACCGGTGGACAAATAATTCCTGTCCCTTCTCAACTTTAAATTGTTGACCGGCTATATTTACGATTGCGAACATTATAAAATGTTTTGTTAATAAATTCGACTGCAAAAATAACCAAATATATTTAATAATGAAAGGACTAGCTAAAGTTTTTTAGCAGGTAATCATCCAGTCTAAAGCTGACACTTATAGTTTCTGCTCCACGTTTGACTTTTAGGCGCATTCTTCGACCATTTTTACGTTTAAACTTTTTGTTTATGTCACTGAGCCCAAGGAGTTTATTATTTACTCCTTTTACGGATATGATTCGATCATCTTTTTTTAGTCCAGCTTGATCAGCTGGGCTGCCTGGGAAAACATTAGTGATAATAAAATCATTCAAACTAGGGCCTGACGCAATAAGGCTGATTCCCGATTTATCGCGTTCTATATTGGAGCCAAATAGCTTATTCTTTTTCAAGTATACGTCTCCTCTGGCGTAGTCCATCAGGATATTGAATTGCTTAAGAACAGGTATTCCTAGTATTCCACTTCTG
>JBELIG010000131.1:0-8700 GCA_042091035.1 Sphingobacteriales bacterium
TATCAAAAATGATAGCCCTTGCACGATCTTATGGTGCTTTATGTGTAGCCGATGAAGTTATGACAGGCTTTGGTCGAACAGGGACATTGTTTGCTTGTGAGCAGAGCAATGAAAAACCAGATATCATCGCTATGTCTAAGGGTTTGACTGGTGGCTCTATGCCGATGGGGCTGACTTCATGCCCCGAATTTGTTTTTGAAGCCTTTGTTTCAGAAGACAAAATGAAAACTTTTTTTCACGGCCATTCATATACGGGGAATCCATTAGCTTGTGCGGTTGCAATTGAAAGTTTGAATATGTTGACTGAAACAAGCTGTAGAGCTTCCATGGATCGCATTATTTCTAAGCATGAAGCTTTTGCCAAGAAGCATGAAAACAACTCAAAATTCAAAGAAATAAGGCAATGTGGTACTATATTAGCGCTTGAATATCAGACCGAAGAAAAAACAAGCTATTTCAATAGTAGAAGAGATCGACTTTACGACTTTTTTATTCAAAGAGGAGTCTTGCTTCGTCCTTTAGGTAATGTGATTTATATATTGCCACCATATTGCATAACAGATGATGAGTTAGATCAAGTTTATAAGGCTATTGAAGCATCGCTGGAAATAAATTGGTAGAGTTGATGAGGGATCGGATTTATATAAAAGATTATGCTTATTTGGCTGGAGAGAAACAGCTGATGCAAGATACAGCGGATCGCTATGTATTTGCGCTTGGTGAGTCTTTGGACAAAGAACTAGCATCTATAGAGCGAAAATTCAAAACATTTAAAGGCGTTGACCGATCTGTTTTGTTTATGCTTCATCTTGCCGATCAATTGAAGCAGCCATTAAATCCAGATGGTCTTGGAATTAATATCGGCTCTTCAAGGGGGGCAACTGGTCTTTGGGAAAAAAATCATAGTCGCTTTGTTGAAAAGGAACAAATACAAATAAAAAGCTCGCCACTAACTACTGCGGGAAACATCTCTTCGTGGTTGGCGCAGTACTTAAAAACAAACTCTGTAACTAATTCATTTTCAATAACTTGTAGTTCTTTCCATCACGCATTTTTAAATGCAATAGCTTGGTTAAGCGCGGGCATGTCGGAGCGTTTTTTAGTAGGGGCTTCTGAAGCAAGTAATACCGCATTTACTCTAAGGCAATTGGATGTATTAGGTATTTACAATCAGGAAGGTTCTTGCAGACCTTTTGATTTTAATGATCCCACTGGATTGTTATTGGGGGAAGGTGCAGGCTTGTTTTTATTAGACAAAAGTAGAGTAGGAGCTTTAGCGGAAGTACTTGGATGGGGGATATCTATGGAGCAGATTCAATCTGCCACGGCAATGAATAAACAGGGACTGGGCTACGAAAAAAGTATGAAAGCTGCACTTGATATGGCTGGGCTGACAGATGTAGATCTGGTAGTTGCACATGCACCTGGGACTCGGATAGGGGATCGTGCAGAGTATGTTGCTATAACACAAATACATAAAGAAGATCAATGGGTACAAAGTGTAAAAGGGATTTGGGGACATAGTTTGGGTGCCTCTGGGGCACAAAGTATGGCTCATGCATTAGAGGTAATGCAAGGAAAAGGAATTTATAAAGATTTAGCAACAATGGGTAAGCCTAAAAAAGGGCCTGTGCAGACGATTATGATCAATGCTGCAGGTTTTGGAGGTAATGTTGTTAGTATTATTTTGAAAGTCATTTAACTAAATAATAAATAATCAGTATTTTTCGCAAAATTGTAATCGGACTGATATGAATATGAAACAAAACGATAAAGTTTGGACAGCTGAGGAGATTATAGAGATATATAATAAACCTTTGTTGGACTTGGTATACGAGGCTGCTAGTGTGCACAGGAAGTATCATGATCCTAATAAAATACAAGTAAGTACTCTTATTTCAATAAAAACAGGTGGATGCTCAGAAGATTGTGCCTACTGTCCACAAGCTGCTCGATATTTTACTGATATTGAAACCAATGAATTATTAACTGTGAAGCAGGTAGAGGTCGCTGCGAAGCGTGCTAAGATTCTTGGATCATCTAGGTTGTGTATGGGTGCAGCTTGGCGTTCAGTTAAAGATAATGCTGATTTTGATCATGTCTTAGATTTAGTTAAGACTGTTCGCGATCAAGATCTTGAAGTTTGTTGTACATTAGGTATGGTATCTGAACAGCAGGCACAACGTCTTGCTGATGCAGGCCTTTATGCTTACAATCATAATCTGGATACATCAGAAGATTTTTACAAGGAGATTATATCAACTAGAGGTTATGAGGACAGACTTAAGACGCTTGAGAATGTCAGAAAGGCCAATATGACTGTTTGTTCTGGAGGTATCATAGGAATGGGAGAGTCCGTAGAGGATCGTTGTAAAATGTTACTTACTTTGTCTCAATTGAAACCTCAACCAGAATCTGTTCCAATTAATGCACTTGTTGCAGTAGAAGGAACACCTTTGGAAGAACAGGAGACTGTTGAGATTTGGGAGATGATTCGTATGGTTGCAACTACTCGAATAGTTCTTCCTCATACAACTGTGCGTCTTTCTGCGGGAAGAACAAATATGTCTAAGGAAGGACAGGTGTTCTGCTTTATGGCAGGTGCTTCTTCTATATTTGCAGGGGACAAATTGTTGACGACGCCAAATCCAAATATTTTTGATGACCTTGCTCTATTCGAAAAGATTGGAATGAATGTTCAACAGCCTTACGAAAAGCATGGGAAACCAGCAGTGAAAGACGGAGAAACGTATGAAAAAGAAGGGCAAGTGAAATGGTCTAGACCAGCTCATAAGATTGATGCCAATGAAAAATATAAAGCTTTAGCCAAAGAAAAACGTACTGAATTAAATAATCAAGATTAACTTAGAAAACTTTCTATTTATGAGAAGTCGTTTTGTTGCAGGTAATTGGAAGATGAATCTTTCAAAAGAAGAAGGTATGGCATTAAGCCATTCAATTGCAAAACAAGAATTCAAAGAAGGCACTCAGGTCGTAATTTGTGCACCTTACATTTATTTGGATGAATTAGCAAAGATTAGTTCTTCAAATTCAAATGTAAGTATTGGTGCTCAAAACTGCCATTTTGCAAAAAATGGAGCTTATACGGGTGAAGTTGCAGCAGCTCAACTAAAATCAGTCGGGACAGAATATATCATTCTAGGACACTCTGAACGTAGAACCTATTTTGGCGAGACTAATTCTATTATTAAAGATAAGGTTGATGCTGTATTGAATGAAGGCTTGAAAGTTATTTTTTGCTGTGGTGAAGTTCTTGAAGAACGAGAGTCAGGAAGACAGGAGGAAGTGGTAAAACTTCAATTGCAAGAAGCACTAGGACATCTTGATGCCTCAAGTATGAAGGAACTAGTGATTGCTTATGAACCAGTATGGGCGATAGGTACCGGAAAGACGGCTTCTTCAGATCAAGCTCAAGAAATACACAAAATGATCCGAGTATGGCTAGCAGATACGTATGGATCTGATACGGCAGAAAATACAAATATCCTTTATGGTGGTTCTTGTAAGCCAAATAATGCAGCAGAGTTATTTGCTCAAGAGGATGTTGATGGAGGCCTCATTGGTGGCGCTTCTTTAAAAGCAGATGATTTTCTAAAGATTATTGAAGCATAGAAAAAAAGCCAGATCAAATGATCTGGCTTTTTTTATCTATTCAAAGCATATTAGGTCTGTAATGAAGGTCTTCTCGCTAAAAAATGTAACTTTAAGAGCGTACATTATAGTCAATAGTATATTGTGTAAGAGATGCCAAATATAGTCACAGATAGATTCATAAAGTGCCATGACTATCTCAAGTCAAATAAATTAATCAAGTCTAGTCGTCAATTTGCACTAGAGCTTGACTTCCTGCCTCAAAGTTTAAGTGAAATCCTTAAAAAAAGGCGTGATGTTACCATAGAGTTGATTAGAAAAGCTGTGGATCGGTTTGAATTCAATCCTGCTTTCATATTTACAGGAAATGGCCCCATGTTGAAAAAGCAGGGACATGATTCCGAGATGAAAGTCCTAACTGTAGTATCAAATAAATATAATAAGCAGCAAATCATTCATGTGCCAGTAATGGCACAAGCTTCATATGCTAATGAAACCCTCACAAAGGATTTAATAAAACAATTACCTACATTTTCCCTGCCTGATTATCGATATGATGTTGGTATTCACCGGTCTTTTGATGCAGGAGGAGATGCCATGGAGCCTACTGTTTTTGAAGGAGATAAAGTGGTCTGTACATTCGTAGAACCAGAATTCTGGGCAAATGCACTTCGTTTTAATCATGTATATGTTGTGGTAACTGACTCAGATGTTTTGGTACGTAGACTTCAGAGTAAAATCAATCAGGATGGAAGTATACGGCTGATTTGTGACAATGATTTTTACGAGACTACTACTATAACTGTTGGAAAAGTTCGAGAGATTTGGCATGTACGGGTAAAGATAAGTCCGTTTTTGCAGGCACCGAGTCGTAAACTCGATCCTCAGTTTGAACGTGAATTTGAGGGAATAAAACAATTGTTGTTTCAACAAACAGAGATGATCTCTGTCTTGAATAAAAAAGTTAATAAATTAAGCGATTAGATATGCAGGTAAAGGGAACCATTCGGTACATAGAAGTTAGTATGGGTTTTTGGGGATTAGAGGGTTCTGATGGGAGTCGATGGGAATTGTTCGATTTGCCAGATACTTATAAAAAAAATGGCTTAACCTGTATACTTGATCTCATTGTGATGGACGGAGAGACAATCAATATGTGGGGTCGGCCTGCTAAGGTTAAGGCTGTAGTTGAATAAAAAAAAGCCAGGTTTTAAAACCTGGCTTTTTTATTATTTTCTTGCTTCTAACCATCGCCAATCCTTTCGGTCGGCAACCTTTAATTGCTCATTTTCTGTTTTGTATGCAAAAAGGGCAAACTTTGCCGCCAGTTCATTTTCTGCCTTAAGTGAGTCAAAGAATATCTCGTTGTCGTAATGTTTTCCAACGAATCCAGTATCAAAATTACCACTCACAAAAGCTTCATGGTTTGCAACAAATAAACCGAAAGGTAGTGTTGTAGCAATTCCTTCGATATTATAGTCTTTGATTGCCTGTTTTAATAATTCAATAGCACCCAATCTAGTATCTGCATGCACTATAAGTTTAGCAATCATTGGATCGTAATAGATTGGTATTTCATCTCCATCTGCATAGCCTGAATCAACCCGAATACCTGCTCCTTTAGGTTCCGAATAATTAATTAAGGTACCTATACTTGGAAGGAAATTGTTTAGTGGATCTTCTGCATATACACGCAACTCTAGTGAATGTCCATTGATTTTAAGATCTTCTTGTTTTATAGACAATTCTTCTCCTCTTGCTATTCGTATTTGTTGCTCTACGAGATCAAGACCAGTTATACATTCCGTAACTGGGTGTTCCACTTGAAGCCTAGTATTCATTTCAAGGAAATAAAATCTATTTTGAGCATCTAAGAGAAACTCAACTGTTCCAGCACCTTCATAATCACAGGCTTTGGCTACTCGGATTGCTGCCTGACCCATTTCTTCCCTCAATGCAGGGCTTAAAACTGCGGAAGGAGCCTCTTCAACCACCTTTTGATGTCTTCTTTGGATTGAACATTCCCGTTCGAAAAGATGCAGGACATTACCATGTTGATCAGCAATTATCTGAATTTCGATATGCCTAGGTTCTGTAACATAGCGTTCAATAAAAACAGAACCATCACCAAAAGCGGATGTCGCCTCGGATATGGCAAGTTGCATTTGCTCTGCTAAATCTTTTTCTTCATAGACCGCTCGCATACCTTTACCACCGCCACCAGCAGATGCTTTTATTAGTATTGGGAAGCCAATCTCTTGAGCAACTTCAATTGCTTCTGCTATATCGGCTATCGCATGCTCCGTACCGGGAACCATAGGTATGTCAAAATTCTTAACGGCATCTTTTGCAGCTAGTTTCGATCCCATAACAGTGATCGCTTCTTCTCTAGGTCCTATAAACGTAATACCAGCGGCTCTAACTTTTTTGGAAAATTCAGCATTCTCACTTAGGAAACCGTAGCCCGGGTGTATCCCGTCAACTCCAAGATCTTTGGCAACCTCAATGATTTTTGTTCCTCGTAGGTAGGATTCTGAGGATGCAGCTGCGCCTATGTGAATAGCTTCATCAGCGTATAGTACATGAGCAGCGTGCTTATCTGCTTCAGAATATACTGCAACAGTTTTGATACCCATACGCTTAGCGGTACGCATGACTCTTAATGCAATTTCTCCTCTATTTGCAACTAATATTTTTTGCATAATTGTTATTTCATTGATCGAAAACGAAGGTACAAAAATATCGAATTAAAAGAATAGTTAAGAAAGGCTTCGTAGGGGGAGCTGTAATAATTATAATCTATTGTTGGCTCAAAGTTTATTGAGCTTGGATTGGATCTTATTTGCTTTGCCTGGACCAAAGGCTTTTTCTTTGTACTTAGTGATATGGAAAATACCTGCATTGGTATTTGTTCCATAAATAGACTGAGCATTTAAAAGGTCTTGTTCTTTGATTACTGATTCTTGAATGTTAAACAAACCACTTAGATTTGGTTTGAGTAATTGTCGCCGAATAATCCCATCAAGACATCCTGAAGAGAGTGGTGGAGTGATAATTTGGTCTCCAAGATCAATGAATAGATTTGAAGAGGAAAACTCTGCTATTTCATCAGATGTATTCATTAAAATAACATCGCTAAAATCATGTTTTGTGGCATAAGCTTTGGCTAGAACGTAGTGCAAGCTATTGCTGCTTTTTATGGATTCAAGTAAGCTGTTTTTTTGCAACAAGTGTTCCTTGAATATACCTACTGACTCTATCTTTTGTCCTATTTGGTAAGTACCTGAACTTAGTGTTGAGCATTCAATATAGAAATCTACTTTTGGACTAGATGGTGTATATCTAGAACCATGAATTCTAAAGAACTGTATACGAATCGAACAGCTGTTGTATTGACTTATTTTAGAAAATGAATCTACTGTTTCAATTAGAAGCTGTTTCTGGAAGCCACTACTGGGTAGTTCTAAACCAAGAAGGCTTGCAGTTCTTTCCATACGTTCCATATGATCCTTTAGGAATTTTATCTGACCATCATGGACTGAGATGGTTTCAAAAAACCCATCTCCGTATTTTATCCCTCTATTCCCAAAGTTAAATACTAGATCATCTACATTTTGCCAGTTTCCCTTGTAAAATACTTTTGTCATCTTCCCCCTAAAGGTTTCATTAAACGGACCATTGGACCAAATAAAGATCCTTTTGCATTATTAAAGTCTAGTAGGTTGTTTTTTGTGTATATATTCTGAATACCTAGCTGTCCATTTAACGCTTTAAATTTAAATTGAACACCAGAACTGTTGTAGTACTTAATCAAGCCACGAGCAGATTGCCTGTGCTCCATAAATACGTATACGTTATTACCTACCTTATAGAAAAAGCCAAATTCATAATTTATACCAATAAAAGACCTTCTGTCTATGGAGTAATTTCCTCCGATTTCTAGATTCAAGAAAGCTTCAGCATTACCTATAGTAACACCATGCCTAATGTCTAAAAAGTTATCATCACTAAATCCTATTCGACTACCTCCACCAAATGAAACGTAGGGGTGAATAAGTTTTGATTGGCCATAATTTATTTGAAAAAGACCACTTAATTCTGTTCCTCGTTCGTATACGATTGTTGAGATTTCAAAGCTTAATCTATTTGAGATCTTTAAGAGAAGTTCATTTTGTAAAAGGAGGTTGGATTTATAGAGCGTTGATTTGACGTCGAAACCATTATTTGCATAATAGTAAAGTTGTTCTTTTTTCATATCAAGGCCAGCCTTCTTTGAATTTGACTTATTTAATGCCGAAATCTTATTTATGGATTTGATGTTTTCCATAGAGAAAAGAATGGTGTCATTATCAACTTTTAAGCTGAGTTCGTTACCATTCATTTCAATGAGCTGGCCGCTTAAATAGGAGCCATTATTAAAAATGATTTTGAAAAATTCTAGATTCTCAATTTCTTTTTTTGGATTGTCCTGAGCATAGCTGATACTTAAAAATAAAAAAAAGGCTACACAAGTCGTAAGAATTAATTTGAACTTCATATTTTGAAAAAGATGCTTGTTTATCAAGATAAGCCGATTGAATAAATTTGAAACTATTATGTTTAAGAACAAATCCAATATACTCTTTTTTATGCTTGGTGCAATATTTATAACCAATGCCTTACTAGCTGAATTCATTGGTGTAAAAATATTTGCATTGGAAGATACACTGGGATTCTCTGATTTCAAATGGAGCCTACTGGGAGAAACTGTTTCCCTAGATTTGACGGCAGGGGTATTATTATGGCCGGTTGTTTTTATTTTGACCGATGTAATAAACGAGTATTTTGGAAAACAAGGGGTTCGATTCCTTAGTTTTACGGCAGTAGGGTTGATCATTTATGCATTTTTTATGATTGGTTTTTCTATCAATTTGGCTCCAGCAAGTTTTTGGCTTGAGCAAGGTCAATCCATTGGAGTGTCCAATATGCAGGATGCTTATGGTTCTATTTTTGGCCAAAGCAATTGGATTATAGTTGGATCTTTAGTTGCCTTTCTTGTGGGCCAATTATTAGATGTTTTTGTTTTTCAATTCATTAATAAAAGGACGA
>JBELIG010000132.1:0-8692 GCA_042091035.1 Sphingobacteriales bacterium
ACGAATGATTTCTTGGACTCCATTTCCTCTTTGAATAGATCTTTAAATTCCCGTTCCTTAAGCTCTTGAATAGCTTCAGCAAGAATCTTTTGGTAGGTCTCGTAGCCTATCTCATTCATAAAGCCACTTTGCTCTCCACCCAGCATGTTTCCTGAACCTCTTATGTCTAGATCTCGCATGGCAATATTGAATCCAGAGCCAAGATCACTAAATTCTTCAAGTGTTTTCAGGCGCTTTCTTGCCTCTTGAGTTAAGGTAGACATTGGAGGACAGAATAGATAACAGAAAGCCTTTTTATTCGATCGACCCACACGACCTCTTAGCTGATGCAAGTCGCTCATCCCAAATTGATGCGCATTATTTATGATAATGGTGTTGGCATTTGGAATGTCAAGACCCGTCTCAATAATATTCGTGCTTATAAGGACATCGTGTTTTTTGTCAATAAATTCAAGAAGAACCTTTTCCAAATCTTTGCTTTCCATCTGGCCATGTGCAACGGCAATATCAATATCTGGACATAGTTTTTTGATCATAGTAGCTATATCCATCAAGGATTTAACTCGGTTATGAACGATGAATACCTGTCCACCTCTATTTACTTCATAGTAAATAGATTCTTTGATAACTTTATCGTTGAATACTCGAACTTCAGTATGAATAGGTTGTCTATTTGGCGGTGGAGTTCGAATGACAGAAAGGTCTCTAGCTGCCATCAATGAGAACTGAAGTGTCCTTGGTATAGGTGTGGCAGTGAGCGTCAAGGTGTCAACGTTTACTTTTATATTTCTTAGTTTTTCCTTTGCCGAAACCCCAAATTTTTGTTCTTCGTCAATGATCAATAATCCAATATCTTTGAATTCAACAGCCTTGTTTAAAATGGAATGGGTACCAATCAATATGTCTAATTTACCTGCTTTAAGATTCGCATAGGTTTCTTTTTTCTCTTTGGTTGTTTTGAATCGATTCACATAATCTACAGTTACACCAAAAGACCCTAATCTATTATTGAAGGTCTTAAAATGTTGGAGAGCAAGGATGGTAGTAGGTACCAAAATAGCGACCTGTTTACCGGAGACAACAGCCTTGAATGCAGCACGGACAGCAATCTCTGTTTTTCCGAATCCTACATCACCACAGATTAGCCGATCCATAGGGTGTGGCTTTATCATATCCCCTTTTACATCGTTAGTAGCTGTTAATTGATCAGGTGTATCTTCATAAATGAAAGATGCTTCTAGTTCGTTTTGTAGATAACCATCTACATCGAAGGCAAATCCAGGCGAAGCTTTGCGCCTTGCATATAATTTGATCAATTCAGCTGCAATGTCCTTAACTCGTTTTTTGGCTTTTGACTTGGTGTTTTTCCAGGACTCTGAACCCAATTTATTCAGAGAAGGAATGGTGCCGTCTTTACCCGAGAATCTGGATATTTTATGTAAAGAGTTGATACTGACGTATAAGACATCTTTGTTTTTGTAAAAAAGTCGAACAGATTCTTGAGTGCGTCCATTTATATTCAACTTTTCTAAACCTGAGAACTGGCCAACTCCATGATCTATATGGGTGACAAAGTCTCCTGGTTTAAGTTCACGAAGCATTTTAAGATTTAATGCCTTGTCTTTAGAAAACCCCTTTCTGAGTCTGAATCTGTGAAAACGCTGAAAGATTTGATGATCCGTGTAACAAGCAAGTCCAAGCTCTTTTGATACAAATCCCTCACTCAAGCTTTTAAGGATTGGAATGAATTCTACACTTGCTTCAAGATCTGCAAAAATGGCGTAGAATCGCTCGATTTGTTTAGCATTGTCCGTGAAAATATAATTTTTTAAGCCTTGTCGAGTATTCGTTTGTAGGTCTTGAATTAGAAGTTTAAAGTTTTTATTGAAATTAGGCTGTGGTTTTATTTCAAACTGAATACTTTGTTGGTGCGGAAAACCTTGATTACCGCTGCCGTAGCTTATTGATTTGAACAAGCGAATGTCATCCGAAATCTGAGTGGGTAATATGAATGCTCTATCCTTGAAAATCTCAGCACTCTCATTCTCGTCTAATTCAGATATACTTGCCGCAAATTCTTCTGCTTTTTGAAAACAGGCGTTTAGTCGATCTATACAGTTTTGATGGTTTTCTACCCAAATCACATCTGATTCATCCAGGATTTGTAGGAGGGATACTTTTTGATCCTGATTGAACTGTGTATTAATGTTAGGGACAAGAGTAATTCGCTGGATGTTTTTAACGGATAACTGATTACTGGGGTCAAAGAAACGAATACTTTCAACCTCGTCGTCAAATAATTCAAGACGATAAGGGTATTCATTGCCGTAGGAGAATAGATCTATTATACCTCCTCGGATGGAGTATTGTCCAGGTTCGTAAACAAAATCTTCTTGAACGAATCCAAATTCACTTAGTGTGAAAATCATACTGTCAACATCAAGATTCTCACCTTTGGTGATAATCATTTGATTTTCTTGTAGGATCTCTGGTGCCACTACTTTTTCGAAGAGTGCTTCTGGATAGCTTACGATAATCTTAGGTGCAGAACTTTGGGTGAATTTGTTGACAGTTTCCGTACGCTGAAGTACGTTGGTCTTGTTTAAAACCTCAAAGTAGGCCGGTCTTTTAAAGCTATCAGGAAAGAAAAGTGGCTTATTATCAGCATTGATATTCTCTAAATCATTCAAGAGATAAGCAGCAGATTCTTTTTCCTCGGCAATGATGAGGAAGTTTTTTTGATGAGCACTGTGACCATAGGCTATTAGAAAGCTGTTGATTGCTCCCTTAAGTCCTTCAAGTCTTATATGGTCCTTTGTCTCTGATCCTAAGATCTGTACCAGTTGTTTTACTGATTCAGTGGATACGATTTTTTCCTTTAGTTCTGTCAAGTCTTTCACCTCGCAATATTAAAAATATTTTACCACAATTGGCTCCTATTGAATAATACAATAAAAAAAGGAGCAGGTTTAGCTGCTCCTTTTTTTTAATTGGATTCCCGAAGTGCTCTTCTAAGAATTTTACCAACATTTGTCTTTGGTAATTCATCTTTAAATTCAATGTGCTTAGGAACCTTATAACCTGTAAGACCTTCCTTACAGAATGCTATAAGTTCTTTTTCATTGAGTGAATTATCCTTCTTTACTACGAATACCTTCACTACCTCGCCCGATTTTTCATCCTCAACACCGATAGCAGCAACTTCAAGGACTTTTTCGTGGGTAGCAATAAAGTCTTCTATCTCATTCGGGTACACGTTGAAGCCAGATACTAAGATCATATCTTTTTTCCGATCAACAATCTTAAAAAAGCCATCTTTTTGCATTACACCGATATCTCCTGTAGACAGCCAACCTTCTTTTATGGTGTCAGCTGTTGCTTCAGGACGATTGTAGTATCCTTTCATGACTTGAGGCCCTTTAACTTGTATTTCTCCTATCTCTCCTTGAGAAAGAATATTTCCAGCTTCATCCACGATGCGTACTTCTGTAGAAGGTACGGGCATACCTATTGTTCCGATCTGGCCAGTTTCATCTAAGGGATTACAAGAAATAACTGGAGATGCTTCAGTCATACCGTATCCTTCAGAAAGTGGACATCCTGTAAGTTTCTGCCATTTCTCCGCTACTGGTCTTTGGACAGCCATACCACCACCTACAGTTACTTTTAACTTGGAGAAATCTAAGGTTGTAAAGTCTTTGAAGTTGATCAGCGCATTGAATAAAGTATTTACGCCCGTTATAAGTGTCGGAGGATCAGACTTCATGGCTGTGACAACGGATTTCAAATCTCTAGGATTCGTAATCAAGACCGTTTTGGTTCCTATGGACATCAAGGCTAGTGCATTGACAACAAAGGCGAAGATGTGGTACATTGGAAGAGGAGAGAGTGCTACTTCTTCTTTTTCTGTAAGGAATGGCATCATGATGCTTCGGATTTGAAGCATATTAGATACGAGGTTTTTATTGGTAAGCATAGCCCCTTTAGAAACCCCGGTCGTTCCTCCAGTGTATTGTAAAAGAATGACATCATCAGACTCACCCTTTATGGAGTTTAATTTATATTTCTTACCCTGAGCCAATGCCTCTTTAAAACTATCTGTATTACTTAGTTTAAATGGAGGAACCATCTTCTTGACTTTTCGAACAACGAAGTTTGTCAAGACACCTTTGACGCCACCAAGTAATTCACCTATACTCGTGACTACAATATTTTTAATTCCTGTGTCTGGAATTATCTTTTCAAGGTTATGTGCAAAGTTTTCACAAATAACGATTGCTTTGGCGCCAGAATCTTTAAACTGATGATGCATCTCCCTTGCAGTGTAAAGCGGATTAGTATTTACAACTACTAAGCCTGCTCTTAATGCACCGAATAGAGCTATTGGATATTGAATAAGATTTGGCATCATCAGCGCGATCTTATCTCCTTTTTCTAAGCCTTTTTGTTGAAGGTAGGCACCAAAAGCATAGGATAGGTTATCCAGTTGCTTAAATGTAATTTGAGCCCCCATACATTTGAAGGCTACTTGATCTGGATATTTTTTAAACGTTTCTTCGATCATGTCGACCAAAGTAGTATAAGCATCCGGATTGATTTTGACTGGAACGCCAGAAGGATAGTTCTCCAGCCACACTTTATTTTCACTCATTGTGACGATGCAATTTAGATGTTTCGATAAATAGTTATTACGCAGCCTAAAACAAAGGCTATCATAGGTAGGCGACAAAATAACAAATATAAAGCTGTACTCAAAAAGTATGCTTCAAAATCCCATGTATTTCAGTCTATTTTGAAAAAATGATGGATGTTGTTTGTAGGTTCCAAAACTTTGCTCTATTTTTGCACCACTTTTAGGTAAAACAGTTGAAAATCGTTTAATTCGAAATAAAATGAAAAGAACTTACCAACCATCAAGGAGAAAGAGAACGAACAAGCATGGGTTCAGAACTAGAATGAGTAGCAAGAGTGGTAGAAAGGTGCTTGCTCGTCGTAGAGCTAAAGGACGTGCTAAATTGACAGTTTCAGACGAGAGACGTTTGAAGTAATCAATTTCTTTATACATGTTTTCTTTGGAATGGGTTATAATTTAGAATTATTACCCAATCCTCGCTTTTATGTTAATGGAACAAAAAAGAAGTGAATCTGATTCACTTCTTTTTTTAGTTATATATTGTCACCTCTCAGGGCTCTATATTTCTCTCGTGCTTCTAGGGCAAACACGGAGCCTGTAAATTCAAGAAAGAGTCGTTCATAAAGTCCTTTCGCTTTTTCAGGATCATTCAGCATATTCTCGTAGAGTTCTGCGAGCTTGTACATTGCGTTATCTGCACGGATCTCTTCGATATGATCCGCTATTATTTTTTCATAGATGGCTGCTGCCGCTGTATACTCTTGTTGCTTTTCTAGCATTCCAGCTTTGAAGTACAACACATCGTCCTGTAAGCTATGCGCTGGAAATTGTTGTAGCAATTCATCGAAGCTTGTATTAGCATCTTCGTATCTATTTTGGAAGATGAGCATCTCAGCATCTGCAAATAACTTCAAACTTTGTTCTGTAGTATCTAATCCCAGATTATCCATAATGAATACGGAAAGATCTAAGGCATCATTTGAAATCAATTTAGAGGTAGAATTCTTCAAGACGTCAAATTGAGCTTGTGCCCAGGTGAAATCTCCATTAAAATAAGATAGCCTTGCATTTCGAAATCTAGCTTCATGTCCTAGAATACCTTGACCAAAATCTTTATCAACTTGTGAGTATAACAGAGTTGATTCCCAGATTTCACCAGACATTAGATAATAATCAGCGAGACTTAATTTTGCTTCTGCCTCTGCCTGAGGATTAAGCCCCTGAAGCTCTAATAGGCTGTTTAAGGTTTGAATGGCTTTGGGCAGATCGTTGAGGTATAATGCTTCAAGTTCTGCGAGTTCAGTGATGATATAAATTGTTCGTGCATTGAAACCTAGCTTGTTTAAGAATTCATAATATTGACCAACAAGCGTTTCTATTTCTTCTTTTGAATAGTTAGGATTTGCTTCTATTTTTTTTCTCTTGGAGTAAAGATTATATTTTTGAGCATCGAAAAAGTAGGGTGAGAACTGCGACTTTTCAGTTACAATATATTCAAATGCTTTGGATGCCACTTCCCAGTCCGCATCTTCTGCGGCTACCTGTCCAATATTAAAAACCCTTGCACCATCTTCATCATTCCTCTTATCGATTGCAATCATTTGCCTCAAGGCATTTCTGTAGTCTTTACGTTGGATAAATACCCAGGCAAGCATCTCGTTGAAGGCATAGATGTCTGTGTTTGATTGTACTCTTTGATAGAGTTGACTTTGAAGTTCTTGATAATCGCTGTCTGAGAAGAAACGCTGAAAAATCGTTTGGATAGAAGACATTCTATTCTCCTGATATTCTATAGCATTTAGGTAAGCTGTGATCATTTCTTTAGTATTACCCATGCGTCTTTGGAGGTCAGCCTCGTAGTATGCAAAGATATTTTTGTCTTTCAGCAGTTCAGCACCTTTTGAATATGTTTTTACTGCCCAATCGTATTTAGTGATTCGAACAAATTCTTGAGCGAGTCGAATGACTTGATGTCTTTCTTTTGGTAGTTTTTCGAGCGCAAGAACATACTGCTTTTCAGCCTTCTCCTGTTTGAACTGTAGTTCGTAGATGTTGCCAAGTACAACATACCAGTTCACAGATTTAGGCTTTTCTTTTAAGATGGACTTTAGATCTTTCTCGGCCTGATCCAATGATTCTAGATAGATGAGGCAATTTACATACCTTCCAAAGTAGTATTCATTATTTTTTTGCTTGTCGTAGAGCTTTTTGTAAAGCGTTGCTGCTTTTTCAAATTCACCATCATTATAATATTGCTGGGCAAGTTTATATTCCTGACCGATGAGGTTGAAAGAAAATCCGAAAAGGAAAAAAAGAAGTATGGAATAGTTTTTCATCTAATGTGCTGTATATCTAAAATCTAAAATACTAGTTGAACAAGATAAGTCTAATTATAACAATTGAATTGTCAAATTTATTAACCAGTAGTCACTTTTTAAGGGCTTTTAAGGATGTTTTAAACAAAAAAAGGAGCGAAATGCTCCTTTTACTTAAAATGATTTCCACCATTTCTTTTTCTTTTTCTTTTCCAAGATGAAGGCTATTGGAATTGTATATGTAACCCGAACAGGTCTCCCTTTTTGTAATCCGGGATTCCATTTAGGCATGTTTTCAATCACTCTTTGAGCTTCTTCATCACATCCACCGCCGATTCCACGAACAACTTTCACATTTGCGATACTTCCATCTTTCTCGACATAGAATTGTAATATTACTCGACCTGAAATACCTTTTTCTTTTGCGATAGGAGGATATACAAGATTATTACTTAGATGATTAAAAAGCTTCTCATCTGCACAAGATTTTCGATTCTCTTTTTCCTCTTCTTCACATCCTGGAAAAAGAGGAGCTTCTTCAACTTCTACAAAAATTTTATCGTACTCTTTAGCTTGAGCAACCAAGTTGCTTGTTGTCAATAGGATTAAGACAAATAATGCGTAGATTTTTTTCATAGTTTTGGTTCTTTTTTATGGACACCAAAAGTATTGAAAATTTTATTTAAGACAAGGCAACTAAAGGCCTAAATATCACTTTTAGTGAGTTTGTTAAAGTTCAAAAGGGATAGCTCTTGTAAATTGAACCTTTACAGGCTCCCCTCGATGATAACCAGGCCTCAATTTTGGCATATTTTCTAACAGGTCAACTGCTGCTTCGTCACATCCACTGCCTATTCCACGAAGAACTTTTACTTTTGTGATACTTCCGTCGGTAGTTATGATACACTGAACAATCACTCTGCCCTGAATATTATTTAGTTTGGCTTCTTCAGGATATTCCAGATTTTCTCGAATGTATTCCATGATTTTTTCGTCCGAACAGGATTTTTGCTCAGTTTTTCTCAAGGATTCACAACCTAGAAACATAGGGGCTTCATCTACTACCACATAAACTTTATCAGTTTTGACTTGCTGAGCATTCATATTAATAGAAGTGAAGATTATGCTTAGTATAAATAGGTACTTAGTTAGATTCATTGGATTAGTTTTTATTTTGATGATAGGTTAATTAAGATGTTAGTTCTTGTATTTGAAACAAATATCATTTGTTTCAAAGTAAATTTAAAGGCCTATTATAGTTCAAAGGTGATTGGTAGCGCAAAGTAAATCCGAACTGGTTTTTTACGTTGTTTAGCCGGTGTCCATTTAGGCATGTTTTCTAAAAGTTCAACGGCAGCTTCATCGCATCCATGTCCTATTCCACGAAGAACTTTTACTTTTGTGATACTTCCGTCGGTAGTTATGATACACTGAACAATCACTCTGCCCTGAATATTATTTAGTTTGGCTTCTTCAGGATATTCCAGATTTTCTCGAATGTATTCCATGAGATTTTTGTCCGAACAGGATTTTTGCTCGGCTTTTCTCAAAGATTCACATCCAGCAAACAATGGTCCTTGCTCTACAACAAAAAAATTTTTTTTTTGATCTTCGTTTGGGCTTTGTTGAGCCTTCACCTGAAATGAAGTAAAGATTATGCTTAGTATAAATAGGTACTTAGTTAGATTCATTTGATTAGTTTTTATTTACATAATAATTAATTTAAGAATCTAGATTCGTATTA
>JBELIG010000007.1:0-16788 GCA_042091035.1 Sphingobacteriales bacterium
TGTCCTATGAATGCGATATTTGGTCAGGCTTCAGGCTTTTTGAAGCATGCAATGGATTATGAATCTTTGAGGAAGTATGTAGAACTTCAAGTTTCTGGATACAAGATTGCCTCAAAGTTATTAAGTGTAAAAGAAGATTAAACGAAATATATTATGGAGGCAAAGAAATTTGTTTCAGGCTTTTCAAAGATGACTAAAGAGGAAAAGATCGAGTGGATCTCTAGTTTCTATAATGATACTGGAAAGCTTGATCTTAATATGTTTGAAGCATTCTGGCATCAGGATGAAGCTTTGCAAACTGTCCTGGAGAACTTTAGTGAAAATACCATCTCAAATTTTCCAATGCCCTTCGGGATAGCTCCAAATTTTCATATCAACAATAAGGTATATGCCGTACCTATGGTTATTGAAGAAAGTTCTGTTGTTGCTGCCGCTTCAAGTGCAGCTAAGTTTTGGATGGATAAAGGAGGCTTCAATTGTGAGGTGCTAGGAACTACTAAAATTGGACAATTACACTTCAAATTTACGGGAGGTATAGATGCACTGTATGAACATTTTGATCGAATAAAATCTACACTGATAGAATCTGTCCAAGCGCTTACCGCAAATATGCGCAAACGGGGAGGAGGAGTTTTAGATATTGAGTTAGTAGATTTTAGTGCTCAAGAGGAGAATTATTACCAACTAAGAGTTTCTTTTGAAACCTGCGATAGTATGGGTGCTAATTTTATCAACTCTGTTCTGGAGCAATTTGGCTTAGAGTTAAAGGCGTATCTGTCTAACCTCTATCCAAAGCAGCATTCAGAAGTTTTTATGGCTATCCTTTCAAACCTTACACCAAACTGCATAGTTAGGGCTTCGGTTTCTTGTCCTGTAGAAGCTTTGGATGCAATAAGTCCTGCGTTTTCAGGAATTGAGTTTGCAGAGCGGTTCCGTATGGCTGTTCGAATTGCAGAAATTGACCCCTATCGGGCTACTACACATAATAAAGGAATATACAATGGGGTAGACTCTGTTGTATTAGCTACTGGAAATGACTTTAGAGCTGTGGAGGCTTGTGGACATGCCTATGCAGCAAAGGATGGGGCTTATTCGTCCTTATCACATTGTACTGTTGAGGATGGCACCTTTAAATTTTGGATAGATTTACCTATAGCTCTCGGTACAGTTGGAGGATTGACGAAGTTACATCCACTTGCAAATCTGGCATTAGAGTTGTTAGGTAGACCTTCAGCGCAAGAGTTGATGACAATAATCGCCTCTGTTGGATTGGCACAAAATTTTGCTGCTTTACGTTCTCTGGTGACCACTGGTATTCAAAAAGGGCATATGAAAATGCACCTGAAAAACATACTCACACAGTTCAGTGCAAGTCCAAGTGAGGAAATAGCTGTCAATAGCTACTTTACAGAAAGAGTGATCAGTCATTCAGCTGTTAGAGATTTCATAATGGATCTTCGTGCTCAATTAGAACAATAGATACAATCATTGAATACTAAATCTACATATTACAGTGCGGGTAAATTCTTATTGAGTGGAGAGTATCTGGTCCTTGATGGAGCTAAATCTATTGGCTTGCCATGTACTTTAGGACAATCTATGGAGCTAAGTCAAGGACCTGGATCAGGAAGATTAACTTGGTTGAGTTATAAAAAAGATGCCCAGCTTTGGATGTCTTGTTCACTAGATTTAAAAAATCTTGAGGTCATTGAGACCAGTGATGTTTCATTTTCTAATCGCTTACAGCAAGTAATAAGAGCATGCTTGGAACTTGGCGGTCACCCGCTTGATTTAGCATTCGATTATACTTTCATCACAAGCCTTGAATTTGATCCCGCTTGGGGACTTGGTTCTTCCTCCACATTTATTGCAAATATTGCAGACTTCTTTAATGTCAATCCATATAAACTTTTGGAAAGAACCTTTGGCGGGTCTGGATATGACATAGCAGCTGCTCAAGCGAAGGGACCTTTTTATTATCAGCTAAATGCTGGAGATGCAGAAGTTTCCCCAGTGGACTTTAGGCCTGAATTCAGATCGGCTTTATTTTTTGTCTATCTCAATGAAAAGCAAAACTCCCGAACAGGAATCAAGAACTACAAGTCTGTAACAAAGAATAAAGACTCATATATTGAACGTGTATCTGCAATTAGCGAGTCGCTTATGTTGTCCGATACACTCGGTCAATTTAGTGCTTTGATGGATGAGCACGAACAGTTGATTTCAGAGCTAATGGATATGCAACCAGTAAAGGATCGCTTGTTCAGCGATTTTGAGGGTTCTATAAAATCATTAGGTGCATGGGGTGGAGACTTTGTGCTTGCCTGCAGTGCGCAAGGTCCTGAATATCTTGAAGCTTATTTTAAAGAAAAAGGCTACAATGTCATACTCAGTTATGACCAAATCATAAAATACGAATAGAATGGCTCGGTGGAAAAAAGCAGTGATTGAAGAAATCAATAGGATTAGTCCAACTACACAGACCTTTATTCTGAAAATAGAATCGGAAGATCCGTTTACGTTTAAGGCGGGACAGTTTATAACAATGGATTTGCCCATAGGAGAAAAAAGATTAGATCGTTGGCGTTCTTATTCCGTATCCTCAGCACCTTCTGTAGATAACCGACTTGAACTATGTATCGTTGAAGTTGAAAATGGTAAAGCCTCGAAGTATTTGTTTCATGAGGCACAAGTGGGAACAGAGCTAAAAATCAAAGGACCAGGTGGAACATTTTACTTACCAGAAGCATTAAAAAAACCTTCCGTATTTATTTGTACAGGTACTGGTGTGGCTCCTTTTGTATCTATGTTGATAGAGCTAAAGAGTCGATCAGCCTTTGATCAGCCGATACACCTTATATTCGGTACACGCACAGAGGAAGGCATTCTGTACAGAGCATTTTTTGAGGAATTGGCTGCAAGTGAGCCAAAGTTTACCTATGATATCTGTCTTTCAAGAGCAGACGAATCTTGGAAAGGTCACCGGGGATATGTGCATGCGGTTTATGAACAGCTTTATGCAAGTCAAGCTGATCAAGTCAATTATTATCTATGTGGCTGGTCAAATATGGTCGATCAGGCAATAGATATTTTGAAAAATAAGATGCAAGTTCCAGCAGCAAATATTTTCCACGAATTATACGGTTAGTAAAAAATATTGCAAGTTGAAAAAATCAAGTTGAATAAAACATATTTCTATTCTAATTTGTAGGTCTATAGTAACCATTAATTCAATTTTCTTGTGAATCAGGACACACTTAAACTTTTAAGATTAGCGAAAGGCTTCCTCGGATCTGAGGATGACTTTAAAGCGGTGCGTATCCTTAGGAAGTTGATTAAGGAAAAAAGAGGAGATCATTATCCTGCAGAATGGCTCGCTGAATTATACTTCAAAAGGAAGGAATGGAAACCTGCTTTGTATTATGCCCAATCAGCCTTCGATGCCAGTGAGAAGAAAGAAAGTCTGAATTATATTATAGGTATTGCTGGCACTGCAGGCGGTAAAGTTAAGCTTGCTGACAAAGCTTGGGAAGCACTTGATGTATTTGAGCAAGATTGGAAAGGTATATATGTAGGCCTGTATTATCAGACCTACAAGGAAAAGAAGATTTATAGGGCAGAGATGATTTCTCCATGCTTAGCAAGAGTGAGTTCAATACCATTTCCCAGTTCTACCTTATGTGTAGGTGATATTGTGCTTTTTGACAGACGCGGAACAGGCAGTGCTTTCAGTGAGGAGGAAAATATCGAAATCTATCCTTTTTTAGATCGCCAAAAGCGCAGTTTCTATAAAGTATTTTCCTGTAGGTTGGAGCCTTGCACTTTATCAGAGTTTAGAATGCTGATGTATCTATGTCAGCGAAATCAGGTTTTTTTCGATGTTTGGTCAAATACGACTGTTCATTTTTTGGGTTCTAAAAAACAGAAAAATCCTGAAATTTATTTAGGTTTAGTAGATGCCAATGCGGGTAAATCTCATTATATCGCATTAGCCGGACAACGTAAGGTAGATATTCTTAAGGTCCTTTTGGACTGGAAGGGTATCACGCACAAGTCTTACGATCTGTTGCGTAAGCACTAAACTTAAACAGCTTTATGAAACATCTCTTTAATCTAAGTTTTCTTCTTGTATTTATTTCGACTCTGTCTTTTGCTCAAAGTCCCTTGTTGTCTATTCCTTATGATAATGGTTTAGAGGAAGAGGTTGCGATGAACTTTGCAAGGATAGCGCTTGATTGTATGCATAAAGAATATCCGAATAAGCTAAATCAGGTATTAAAAACAGAGGCGGATCTGAGGACTCCTAAAGATTTACACCCTGCTTTTTATGGTTGTTTTGATTGGCATTCTTCTGTTCATGGTCATTGGATGCTGATCCGAATCATGAAACAATTTCCCAAGAATAAATTTGCAGCAGAAATACGGACGAAGCTTGGTCAAAACCTGACTTCAGAAAATCTAATGGCGGAAGTGGCTTACTTCGAACAATCAAGTTCGAGTTGGGAGCGCACTTATGGTTGGGCTTGGTTGCTTAAGCTTGCAGAGGAGCTTTACAGTTGGGATGATCCTCAGGGTCAAGTGTGGTTCACTAATATCGATGCACTTGCTGCCGTTGTCGCTAAAAAATACATTACATTTCTTCCGACGCAGAATTATCCTGTACGGACAGGGGTGCATCCAAATACTGCCTTCGGATTATCCTTTGCACACGATTATGCTACGACAGTAGGAGATTTAAACTTAAAGAATATTATTGAAAAACGGGCTTTGGATTATTATGCTCAGGATAAAAGATGTCCTTGTAGTTGGGAGCCTTCTGGAGAAGATTTTTTATCACCTTGCTTGGAAGAGGCCAACTTAATGGCTAGGATTATGCCTGATCGAACGTTTAAAAAGTGGTTTAGGCAATTCTTTGCAGGGAACGGGCTTGATTATTATCAAACTCCTGCCGATGTTAGTAATCGCTCTGATCCAAAGATCGTGCACCTGGATGGCTTGAATTTGAGCAGAGCCTGGTGTCTATTTTATTTGGATAAAGCTACAGAGGGTACTTATCCAGCCTTAAGGTCTATGGCAGATGCTAACTTGAATGCTTCACTTCCACATGTTGCAACAGAGCATTACGAGGGTTCTCATTGGCTTGCTTCCTTCGCAATCTATGCACTAAGCCAAAAATAACAATATGGCAGAGCCAACGATCAGTATTCTGATGCCGGTATACAATGCTGCTCCATTTCTAGAGGATTGTATAGATTCTATACTTTCACAAGACTTTAGGGATTGGGAGTTGATTGCTGTAAATGATCAATCATTAGATGATTCGGCTTTAATATTAGAGCGCTATGCTAAGCAGGATGCTCGTATAAAGCCCTTGAACAATACAAGTGAAAAAGGTATAATTCCTGCTTTAAGGTTAGCATTTGAGAACAGTAGTGGACGATTTATCACTAGGATGGATGCGGACGACAGGATGCCTACATCCAAACTTAACCTATTATATAGCTTACTAGAAAAAGCAGGTCCAGGATATGTTGCCACCGGAAAAGTAGAATATTTTTCCGACACAGTCTTGAAAGATGGTTACAAAAGATACGCATCCTGGTTGAATGGTTTAGTCGATCAAAATTGCCATGCTTTAGAAGTATTTCGTGAATGTGTTATTCCTTCGCCAGCTTGGCTGATTGGTCGATCAGATCTGTGCCGATGTGAAGCCTTTGATTCAGATCGTTATCCAGAAGATTACGATCTTGTTTTTCGTTTTTTCAAGCATGGATTACAAGTAGCCTGCACGGATGAGGTGGTTCATTATTGGCGAGATCATGCTGATCGCACTTCAAGGAACGTTGAAACCTATTCGCAGAATGCATATTTTGATATTAAGGTCCATTACCTGCCTTTTTTCGTAGCTGATTCGAATAAGCAGCTGATTCTATGGGGAGCTGGTAGAAAAGGAAAACGCTTGGCTAAAAAATTAATTGATGCAGGTTTAAGCTTTTTGTGGACTTGTAATGTTGAGTCTAAGTGGGGTCACATTATCCAAGGCCAAGAAATGAAAGAACCTTCCTCGCTTTCGGCCTTAGAAAACCCGATGGTTCTGATCGCTGTATCTGGTCCTCAAGATCAATTAGACTTGGAACGTCAATTGAAAGCACAAGGATTGGAGAAAGGAATTTCTTATTACTTTTTTTGTTAGACTTATGGCATACGACTGGAATAAATTAAAACAGGATAGTATCATTGGGTTTTCCTACAGCAGTAGTGAGGAGGAGGCATTTTTAGGTCTTAAGGCAAAGGTGAAAGATCTTGTTAAGGCAAGTATTTTACTTCGGAGTAGTCCTGATTTTGTAGAGCTAAAAGGGGAGTCTGAACCTGGAGAATATAAAATAAGTCGCAAAATTTTGCCGGCCATAATCGCAGAAGAACTTCGAGCCTACATTGATGCAGATATTCCCTATGGATTTCAATACTTCGTTCGTTATTGCCATCATAATAAATTTGCTCTGGACACAGACCTGGTTATTGATCTGTATGATTTTTTTCAGTCAGACCCTTATTCAATAAAGTGGCTAAGTCTATTATTAGAGGATTTTCAATTAGAAATGCTTTATGTATATGACGAGCAAGAGTCAAGGCTTAAAAAGCACGTACTAGAAATCAACGGTGACTTTGAGCTAGATCTTATACTTCGAACTGCCCAGCGGACTTTGTGGAAGGCTATGCAGACCGACGATAAAATAATGTGTAGAGAAACTATGGAGATATTATCTGTTCAGTTGAAGAAACAGAGCAGTGAGTATTTGGATTATATTGAAACTTTATGGCTGAGGCAAATGGATCAAGATGGATTTCTTATAGCCGAAATTAACAAGGTACTTGATACCTTGAAATCAGATAAAATCTCCTTTAAGAAATCCTCAAGTGCTGTATTTTTACAAGCAGTTCATTTTGGGACTTTAAAACGGGAAATGGGAGTAGAGCATTTGAAAGCCATTATTGAAGTTCCTGAAATTCTCCAAGGGTTTATCCACAATGTCTATGTGAATAATGATAGTGAACATGCTTTTTGGCTGATTCAGTCAATTCTTCAAAAACGGATCGCAATAGACGATAATGTCCTTATTGGGAAGTTAGTATTTGGGCTTAGTGTAGAATCGTATAAAGCATTGTGGGCGGAAATTTTAATGGAGGATTTATTGGATGGAAATGAAGTAGTGCTGGTGGACCTTTTTTTGTCAGCTTGGCAAACACTACCATGGTCCTTAGTAAAACGCATACTTACCATATTGAGTCCTGCCCATGTTCGCTCTAAGGAATTGTTATTTTTGAATCGCTTGACCTATGTTGTTTCTAAAGAGGCATCAAATGAAGCACTAGACTTTTTATCTTCAGTAAATAGTCGTTTTTTAGAGCAAGCTCAGTTAGTTGCAAATGTGGGATTTGGTCAGCTGTTCGCGAAAAGAAATGGATTTTTACACCTATTGAATAAATACGGTCATTTACCTAAAGGTTAATCAAATGAGCAAGCAAAGTTTTTTACATCAGTATTCAGAAGAAAAGTATAAAAAGGAGTTGGCTGCTTTGGTGAAGGCCGATAAAGCACCAAAGCCAGAAAACTGGAAATTGTCTCCAAAAGCTGTTGTTCACTTCTTGATGGGCGGCCCTTTGGGCGCTAAAACTAAGATCACTCCTAAATATTTTGGGGATCGAAGATTGATGGAGGTAGCTGTAGCTTCTCTGGCAACCGATCGGGCTTTATTATTGGTCGGAGTTCCGGGAACAGCAAAGACTTGGGTATCTGAACATATTGCCGCCGGTATTTGTGGAGATTCAAAGATATTAGTGCAGGGTACTGCAGGAATTATGGAGGATGCGCTTCGATATGGTTGGAATTATGCAACGCTTCTTAAGGATGGGCCTAGCATGGATGCCATCGTACCTTCTCCAGTAATGTACGCTATGCAAACTGGAAAAATTGCTCGTATAGAAGAGCTGACGCGTATACCTTCCGATGTTCAGGATTCCTTGCTGACCATCCTTTCAGAAAAGAGCCTCCCTGTACCTGAACTAAATCAAGAGATTAGAGCTGTTAGTGGGTTTAATATCATAGCCACCTCCAATACTCGAGACAAAGGGGTGAATGAATTATCTGCAGCAATGCAAAGACGATTCAATGTTGTAGAACTTCCTTTGCCAAAGTATCTGAAGGATGAGGTTAAGATTGTTCAGAATAGATTACAAGCTATGGACACGCAAGTTGAGTTGGAAGAGAATGCAATTCCAGAGGCAGCAGTATTAAAGCTTGTTCAGGTATTTAGAGAACTTCGGAATGGAATAGTCGAAGAGGGGAGTGTCAAGTTGAAAAGTCCAAGTGCTGGATTGAGTACCGCTGAGGCAATATCCGTTTTGAATAATGCACAGGTTTTAGCCACGCACTTTGGAGATGGAGTTGTTGGAGACAAGGACCTGGCAGTAGGATTGACGAATGCAGTACTCAAGGACCCTCAAAATGACCGAGCTATCTTCAATGAATATCTTGAGGTCGTGATGAAGAATAGGGAGGAAATGAAGAATCTTTACGATGCTTGCAAGGCTTTAATATTCTAAACTTGGAAATCAGATATATAGGCATAAGGCACCATGGTCCAGGTTCCGCAAAGAATCTGGTGCACCTTTTGAAGGAGTACGAACCCGACTGTCTATTAGTTGAAATGCCTCAGGAAACGGAGGATCTCTTTCAGCATATTGGAAGTAAATTACTAAAGCCTCCTGTCTCGATATTAGTGCATGACAAGAAAGATCCTTCAAGAGTTTCATACCTTCCATTTACCGTTTTTTCTCCGGAATGGCAAGCAATATCTTGGGCGAATCAGACGGGAAATACAGTTCGCGCAATTGATCTTCCTTTAGCATATTTTAAAGCTTCAGAAAACTACTCCAAAGGACTATTGAGCGATTTTACTAAATTAAAATTCAGTAACCCTCTGGGGAAGATCGCCCGTCTGGCGGGCTTTAATGATCCTGAGCAATGGTGGAATGAGACTTTTGAGCAGCACACGGCTATTGGAGATTATTTTCCACTTATTGAATATATGATGGATAATCTTCGTGATCTAGAGGAGCCAAGTAATAAGGAAACTTTGGTTCGCGAGGCCTTTATGCGAAAGCAAATCCGGACAGCTGCCAAAGAATCCTTTGAAAGGGTATTGGTTCTTGTGGGTGCTTGGCACTTGCCTGCAGTGAAAAAGTGGTCAGAATGGAAGGCAAGCGCTGATCAGGCACTGTTAAAACCATTAAAGAAAATAAGGGTAGAGCAGTTCTTTATTCCGTGGTCTTATGAACAGATTAGCGTGTCTTCCGGGTATAGAGCAGGTGTGTTTTCACCGGCCTGGTACGAGCATTTATTCAAATACAATGAAGAGGCTGTGGATCGTTGGTTGATTCTTGCTGGACGATTATTGAGGCAAAAGGGTTTTGTGATTTCGCCTGCTCAGATCAGTGACGCTGCTGTACTTGCTAGGCAACTTGCACAAATGCGTTCGAGGAGAATTGCGGGTATTGGAGAATGTTGGGATGCTATTCAAGCTGTAATTGGACAAGGACATCGCTCAATATTGAATGTGGTTTGGGCTGAACTTGTGGTAGGAAAAGAAGTTGGTAAGGTTGATCGAAGTATTTTGGCTGCTCCTCTGTATAAGGACTTAGAGAAGCAATTGAAATCTGCAAGGATGGGGGCTTTACTAAATTCTGCAGATCGCTTGAAAAAAGAACTCGATCTGCGGAAAGATTCAAATCTAAATGCTTCACGATTATTTCATAGACTCAATATACTGGAAGTTTCCTTGGCTACTTTGAAGCAGTCTCCAGAAACGAAGCGAGGGACATTTTCAGAATTATGGTCCGTAAAATGGACTGCATCCCTGATGATTAAGTTGAGCGAAGCAGGTGTGTGGGGGAATAGTATTGAGATTGCTTCCTGTAAAAAATTAATAGATCAAGCAGGGAAAACAAAAGATATCAAAGTACTTGCTAGTATGCTGGGCCTTGCACAGAAAGCAAATCTTCCAGGTGTTTTCGAATCCATTATTGATCACTTGTTCGATATCCTTGTCGTCAATGAATCCAGTATGGTATTGTTGGAGGTTATTCCGGGGCTCGTTAACTTGATACGCTATGGAGATTTAAGACAGACCAATCAATCGAGTATCCTCGAACTATTAGAGCGTCTAATTCCAAATGTATCTAGTTACCTACCAGATTTTGCAACTGGTATTTCTGATGAAGAGGCTTCCCTGTTTACAGATACACTGTTGGATTATAATCACGCTTTGGATGTATTGGGTAATTCTGATTATGAAAAATTATTCGATCAAGCTTTATTGGTTATGATAAGATCTCAAGTACTTTCTGCTGAGATTCAGGCAGCGAGTCTTCGGCTTTTATTTGATAAAAAAGTGTTGGATATAAAGCTTGTTTCAGGGTTTATGCGCAAAGCCTTGAGTAGATCATTAGACTGGGAAAAAACTGCCCTTTGGCTAAAGGGATTCTTGCGCTCTAATCCTGATCTTTTTATTTATAATCGTTCATTTCGAAACCTTGTTGATGAATGGGTAGATCAGCTTAATGAACAAGACTTTAAAGTGGCTTTACCAACTTTGAGAAAAGCATTTTCGGGAATGGGAAGGAAGGCGGTTTCTGAACTTATGGAACGCTTAGGGAATACAGAGGATACTGAAGAAGTTGAAAAAGAAAAATGGGTTGATGGAGATCCTGACTTGGAAGATCTGCTAAACTTTATCCTTAGTGATTAAGTCGGAATTGATCGCATCATCTGTTTCGTTATTTGCCTCTTCATGAGGTACTAACCAAAAGTTATTGGTTCCCTCGCCCAGTACGATTCCAATCTGTTGGAGATTCAATAGCTCTAAGAGGCCAAGGAAGGTTACTACTGCCTGAATTCGGTTTTCCATTTTTTCAAATACATCGACAAAAGAAGCTCTTTCACTGCGTTCAATTATATTGAAGATGTAGTCCTGTTGGCCTTGGATAGTATAACCATAATTCTGAATCTTATGAACAGTTTTTGTGCTGCTTCGATCTTCAAACCTTGCCATTACTCGTTCAAACGTTTTTAGCAGTTTGAATAAATTGAGAGATTCAAGTTCAGAGTCTACAAGTGCTTTTGTAGCAATATCCTCAAGTTCTTTAATGGTATTACCTCGGATTACTTTATTTGCTCGCTCGGCTTCCAGCGTTCGAAGTTCTTCGATTACAGATTTGTACCTTTTGTATTCGATGAGTCTATTGATCAGTTCCTCTCTAGGATCAATTTCATTTCCTTCTTCATCTACTTGCTTTCTTGGAATTAACATTTTAGCTTTGATCCTGCAAAGGGTTGCCGCTACTAGTATAAACTCTGAGGCGAGATCTATATTGAGCGCATCCATCTTTTTGATGTAGGCTAAGAAGTCTTCGGTGATTGTGGCAATAGGTATATCATTGATATCCAATTCGTCTCTTTCAATGAAAAAGAGGAGCAGGTCAAATGGACCACTGAATTGTTCGATCTCTATTTTATAGGTTTGACTCATCGGAGCTTTCTTGCCAAAAAGATTATATTTATAAAAATAGGAATTTTAAGATACAATTTCTATTTGGGATCAGGATCATAGCTGATCTCAAATTTAAAACAATAAAATTGAAGGATAAATTTCAAAAAATCCGTGTTGATCTGCAATATTTTTTTCTGGTTATTTCCAGAATGACCTTCAGAAGGTTTTTGAACTTCTTTTTGACCTGGCTTTCATTTTATGTTTCAAAATATAGCGGCAAAGTTATTCATTGGGGTAGACCCTTTGGTGTCTGCATCGAGCCAACAACGGCATGCAATCTTAAGTGTCCAGAATGTCCAAGTGGCCTTCGGTCCTTTACTCGGAAAACAGGTAATCTAAAACAGGATTTTTTTAGAAATACTGTAGATCAAATTTCTAGAGATACTTCCTTCATAACTTTTTACTTTCAAGGAGAACCCTTTATCAATCCTCGCTTTCTAGATATGGTGCGTTATGCAGCTGATAGAAAGATGATTTGTTCCACCTCTACAAACGGGCATTTTCTCACAGAGGCTGTCTGTAATCAGGTTATTGATTCTGGGCTGCATCATCTGATTGTATCTGTGGATGGTACTACTCAGGAAGTTTATGAACAATATCGTATTGCCGGACATCTTGAGCAGGTTCTTGATGGGATGCGAACTATGGTTCGTGTCAAAAAAGAGCGAAAGAGTAGTCTTCCCATAATCAGTATGCAATTTCTGGTCGTACAGCCTAATGAACATCAGATCGAGGATGCTAGGTCTCTTTCAAAGGAAATCGGTGTGGATAATATTTTATACAAAACCGCACAGATTTATGATTATAAAAATGGATCAGACCTGATACCGAGTTTAAATGAATATTCGAGGTATGAAGAATACAAAACAGGGCAGTGGCGTATAAAGAATCGACTGTCAAACCATTGTTGGAGATTGTGGAATGATGCGGTTATAACCTGGGATGGAAAAATTGTTCCATGTTGTTTTGATAAGGATGCAAGCTATGTGATGGGCGATCTAAAAGAAAAATCCTTTTCGGAAGTCTGGAATAGTGAAAATTATAATTCGTTCAGAAATAAGGTTTTACATTCAAGAGCAAGTATCGATATTTGTCAAAATTGCACAGAAGGTTGTACGGTTTGGGGGAATTAAAAAACTTAATATTGTAAAAAGTATTTTTTGTGAAATTTTAATAGGAAGTGATGCATCTTTGCGGAAGAATTCTTATCTTTATATTCCTACAAAATTTTAATGCATCTATTCAGAATTAGACATTTCAAATTTTGCTAGTTCGAATTATTTTCTCCAATTTTGATATTCGGACCACGTTAAATATCCTATTTAAAAAATATTCTACAGATTGTTTCAAAACAAGTAAGTTTTGAATTGCTGTATGTTTGTTAAAGTTCAATTTATATACGCAATATTATAATGGAATTCTACAAGACAATATTTTCTGGACGTTTAGAATTTGGAACTCAAAGATCCTATGAGAAGGTGTATAATCTTTACTTGCACAGAGTAGAGAATTATTACCGTAATAGTATTTTATTGGATGCTGAAGAGATCTTTAATGAGGAATCTTATTGTCTAGATATTCCAAGGAAAATCGTTCAGAGTTCAGAGAAGAATTGGAAGAATACGACCAATATGCTAAACTACATCGTGCAATATGCAATTGCCGGTAGTCTTCGTGCATGGAGAACACAAGAAGGAACTCTAATCGATGAATTGCTAGTGGAGCCGGATAGTGAAAAAATTGCTACTATGGCCTACATCAAAGGTAGAACTTTGTTGTCGAGCGAGGGAAAGATGGAGGATGCTAAAACAGCATTTGATCGTGCTATCAATAAATTTGAGCGTCATGCTATGGCCTATGAGCGTAGAGGAAAGGTGAATATGAAGCTTAATAATTTGGATGATGCCGTTTATGATTATAAGAAAAGTATCAAAATAAATCCGAATGCTGCAGAGCCATATATTGGCTTGGCGAAAGTACACTATTTAAAAGGTGACCTTTCGGAATCAATAAGCTTCTTTGAAATAGCAACCAAAAAATGTATCCCGCATCAGCCTATTTATTACAAGGCAAAACGCATGAAAGGGGAGTGTCATATGAGTCTTAAAGAATACGATAAGGCTATGTTGGAATTCAAGCTATTTTTAAAGCGTAACTTTAATCCAGGCAACTCCAACATCGAATGGATTTCAAATGTGTATAACAGCTATGGAAAATGTCTGTTGAGCATGTCAGAAGCTGAAGATGCCATTGAAGCTTTCGATAATGCTTTGAAGACCCAGACTACTAAATCTGTTGCATTTGATAAAACTGAAACGCTTATCCTTAGAGGTATGGCGAGACAAAAAGCAGGCATCAAAGGCTATGCGACCGATTGGAAAGAAGCTGCCGGTATGGGATCAGAAAAGGCTGCAGAATTATTGCAGTTGCACAAATAAAATAACGATCTTTTCGTTTAAAAATGACTCTGAGTTTATTATTCAGAGTCATTTTTTATTTAAATTATCTCTATGCGTGTATTACTTACATTTAGTTTATTATTCATTCTGTCCATTTCACTAAACGGGCAAGGCTTTCATAAGAAGGCTGATGTTTCATCAGCAGTGCTCAAGAAATATGAACGAGCGGGTAATTTAGCACGAGTGAAGAAATACACAGAGGCCTTAGAATCCTATGCAAGCTGTCAAAAAAAGGATCCCTTGTTCTATGATGCCTTTTATCAGTCTGGACTGATCTATGGTACCCTAGGCCAATTCGAAGAGGCTGAAATAGCTTTTATGAAATGTTTGGCTCTTTCAACTTCTTACCGAAGGGACCTACAACTTCTTATTGGGCAGGTTAACAGTGAACAAAAGAAATATGCTGAGGCTATAGAATACTATGAAGCTTATCTTGCGAGTAGTCCGAGAAATGAAAACCAAATAAAGCTTGTTCAGAAGATTATAGTGGATACAAAATTTTTGTTATCCGTAGAACAAGATGTTCCTTTTGAGCCGAGAGCTATGGAAGCTTTTAATACAAAACGAGACGAGTATTTTCCTTCTATAAGTATCGAAGGAGATGAATTTGTTTTTACAAGAAGGATAATAGTAGGCGATAATTTTAGCGAAGACTTTTACCGTTCGGTAAAAGATCCTAAGGCTACAGAATGGCCCGAAGCGATACCATTTTATGCGATGAATACAACGCTAGATGAGGGAGCTCGGTCGATTTCTGCAGACGGAAAGACTGTTATTGTAACTTATTGTAATCAGTCAGGGGCTCTCGGAAGTTGTGATCTGTATATATCCACTTTTAAGGCTGGAGAATGGTCCAAATATCGAAACCTAGGAAAGCCTATTAATTCTTCCAAATGGGAGTCACAGCCGGCTATTTCTGCAAATGGAGATCAACTTATATTTTGCAGTGATCGTCCCGGAGGCTATGGTGGTAAAGATTTGTGGTTGTCCAAGTTGAATCGAGATAATACATGGTCTGAACCTGTTAATCTTGGTCCAGCTGTCAATACGAGCTTAGGTGATAAAACACCTTTTTTGCATTCAGATGGTAGAACGCTCTATTTTATGTCAAATGGGCACGCTGGATTTGGTGGATTCGATTTGTTTATAAGTAGACTAGATGACGATGGGAATTGGTCTAAGCCGACTAATCTTGGTAGCCCATTGAATACAAAAAGTGATGAGGGACTAATGATCGTTAATTTTCAAGGTGATAAAGCATATTTTGCTACTGATCGTATATTTTCAGAAACGAAGAAGGCCTCCCAATCCAACTACGATCTTTATGAATTTGACCTGTATGAAGCGGCAAGACCACAAAAAGCTGTTTTTGTCCGAGGGATTGTTCGAGATGCTGAGACGCTGGAACCCATAAAAGCATCTCTTGAACTTGTAGATATAAGAAGAAATGATTCTGGAATCTTTAAGGAAACTGATACGGATGGCGAATTTTTATTCGTACTGGAGGATCAGAGAGAATTTGGCTTGTTTGCCCAAGCAGCAAATTACGGGATGCATTCCATGAACTTTAATCTTTTAGAGGACGACTTGGAGTCTGAACGGGGACTTGAGATCTTTCTTCAGCCTTTACGATCAGAGGAAGAGGAGCATCAGACAATTCTCGAGAATGTATTCTTTAAAACTGGATCTGCTTCTCTTCAGGAAAAATCTTACCGAGAATTGGATCGACTAGCAGAGTTAATCTTGTCCAATAAGCTAGGCATTCGAATTATCGGACATACAGATGATGTTGGTACGGAAGAATCCAATCAGAAATTATCAGAGGATCGGGCAGAGGCCGTAGTCAAATATCTTTTGACTAAAGGGGTTTCTGAATCAAATTTATTCTTTGAAGGTAGAGGAGAGAAAGAGCCTATCGCCAATAATGAGACAGCTTCTGGCAGAAAGAAGAATCGTAGAACCAGCTTTGTCGTTGTGGACTAGATCAGGCCTCTAGATTTTAATTCAAGATATTTATTGATACTATTTATGGTAAGGTTTTGAGGTGTGGTAAACACCGTTTGAATCCCATAATTCCTAAGGATCTGTATCATGTTTTTCTTCTCAAGAATATACTTATTCGCTATTGTCTTCATGTACACATCCTTTGTGTTTTTGACGACTGAATGTTGCAGGGCTTTAACTTCTGTGTTCTCAAAAACGATCAAGACCAATAAATGTCTTTTGTTGATTCTTCGAATATGTGGCAGGGCATTAGTAAGTGCTGTAAGTGTCTCAAAATTGGAGAACAAGAATATCAAGCTTCTTCGGTTGATCAGTTTTCTTGAAATCTGGAATAACAACTCATAGTTTGCCTCTGTATTTCGGTAGCGTTCATTATAAAGCGCATTCATAACCTTGCGCATCTGAGCAGGGTTATTGTTTGCCTTCAGTGTAGATCCAATCTTATCTGAAAAACTGATCAAGCCAGCCTTGTCTTGTTTTTGGAGCGCAATATTGGTGAGTACAAGACTTGAGTTTATGGCATAATCTACCAAGCTTAAACCTTCAAAAGGCATATTCATCGGTCGGCTCTTGTCTATTAGGAAATAGACTTGTTGAGACTTTTCATCTTGGTAGTGATTGACCATAAGAGTGCTTAGCCTAGAGGTAGCCTTCCAGTTTATGGTTCGAACATCATCTCCAGAAACGTAATTCTTGATTTGTTCGAATTCATAGGA
>JBELIG010000007.1:16888-42218 GCA_042091035.1 Sphingobacteriales bacterium
TGGTTCGAACATCATCTCCAGAAACGTAATTCTTGATTTGTTCGAATTCATAGGAGTGTCCAATTTTCCGAAGTTTTTTCACACCCAATTCTGTTTGGATTTTCTTCAGTGATAGGAGTGAATAGCGCTTCATTTGATAGATCGAAGGAAAAACTTTGATCTCAGCTTCTGCTTGGATCGTGTATTTTCTTTGTGCTAGATTTAAGGGGGTATTCAGAAAAAATTGGAGATCTCCAAATCTATATAAACCCCTGCTCTTAGGTTCTATTTTGTATTCGAGTATGAAAGGCTCGTTTTGAAGTTTGCCTTTTATTCCAAAATCAAAGACTTGAAGTTCTTGGGGAAGCTCATCTATACATTCAAAGGATAGATGTCGAGAACCATTGTTTTCAATCCGAATTTTAATGGTGTTCTTATCACCTAAAGACAAGACTTTGTTGGGAAAAACCCGCTCTGCATTCAGCGGATTTCTTGTACTAAATAGATAAATTAGGTCGATAAGACTTACGGACAAGTAGCAATAGAAAACAACCTTTGCGAAGGCAAAGAAAGAAGGGCCAATGAAATGTGTTGCTATGAATAAGGCAATGAATCCTCCGAATATCTGGAAGAATCGCTTGCTTAAAAACACATGGCCAAACGCATAATTGTTGTTCTTCTTTTTGCTCATTCTTATCTAGGTACCTCTGTTCTTTTGATAATGTTTTCGATAACCTCTCTACTACTTACTCCTTCCATTTCACGCTCTGGCGTCAAGATGATCCTGTGATTAAGTACATGAAATGTTACAGCACGGATATCATCCGGTATCACATAGTTTCTGCCATTCAATGCAGCCATTGCCTTAGAGGCTTTCATGATCGCTAAGGATGCTCTTGGTGATGCACCGAGGAATAGATCCTGAGAGATTCTGGTATCTTGGATGATCTTTGCTATATAGTCCAGCAGTTCGTCTTTTATAACCACATCTTCCACCATCTCCATGGCCTTTTTGAGGTTCTTAGGTTTGACAACCGCTTTTACTTCTTTTTGGGATAGTTTACCCGAGAAGTCATTTTTGAATCGCTTTAAGATGGATATCTCTTCGCTGAGTTCTGGATAGTCTACAATCAGCTTAAAGAAGAATCTATCGAGTTGCGCTTCTGGGAGTGCATAGGTTCCTTCTTGTTCTACTGGGTTTTGAGTCGCCATTACGATGAAAGGGAAATCCATCTGGTAGGTTGCCCCATCCACTGTAATTTGATGTTCTTCCATAACCTCAAAGAGTGCAGCTTGAGTCTTTGCCGGTGCTCTGTTTATTTCGTCTACCAAAATGAAATTTGAGAATACTGGTCCTTCTTTGAAGTTGAATTCACCGGTCTTAGTATTATACACTGAAGTACCAACAACATCCGAAGGCATAAGGTCTGGTGTGAATTGTATCCTTGAAAAATTGGTACTTAGGCTTTTTGCTAGCATTCTAGCACTCAGCGTTTTTGCTACACCAGGCACACCCTCCAACAAGACATGTCCATTACAAAGGAGGGCAACAATCAGGAGGTCGATCAATTCTACCTGGCCTACAATGACCTTTGACAATTCAGTATGTATGGAGTTTCTCAAATCTCTGATTGGCTCAAATAGTAAAGCCTCAGCTGCTGGCTCAACTTGTTGAGTCTTTTGATCTTCTGTGTTTTCCAAATTTGTTTGCTCTTCCATGATTATTTATTTTCACTTAAATGGTAGAAATTTTCTAATTGTCTGTTTAGCTTGATGAGGTCTTTTTCCTCCACATTCATCAGCCGTTCAATATACAAAATAACAGCGCCGACCTTCTCAATTTGTTCCACTGGTATATTGATGCGTTTTGCTGTATCCTCGATCTTTTCCTTCTTGAAGGCATCAAAGTTTAGCCCATACTCTTCTTTGATGTAGTTGTTGAACATAGCTATTTGGATCTTGCTAATCTCATTGTGATCTTTGCTTTTATAAAATATATAAGCACTTTGTTCAATGAACTCCAAACTCCTGTTTTTCTTTTTACCTAATACAGGAATAGGCCTTTGCTGCCTTTTTGCTTGAAAAAGGAAGAATAGTATTATCCCAGTTAGGATGAGGTACCAACTATATTTTAGAGCGGGATTAGCAAATATATAACTCAATGGACCATTGTTGTTGATCGCTCGATTTGCATTTCTTTGTGCATTTGCAAAAGAGCGTAAGCTTCTTGCTTCTGAGTTGAAGACATCTAGCAGTATTTGGTCTGATTTAAAGTTATTAAGTACCGCTTCAAAATAGGCTAGGTTCTGCTGTTCTGTAAGACTATAATTTGAAAATACGAGTGGGCAAAGATGTACATAGAGCACTCCATCCCCCATTGGGATGCTGAAATAATGAGTATCTCCATTATCGTCCTGATAGTTGTCATCCTCGATCAGACCTTTTGAATCAAAGAATCGGTAGAATTCAGGATCTACATAGTAATATTTGAATTTGAAAGTCCCCTTGGGATAGGTGAAATTAAGTCTTTGCTCAGGAAGATTATCTGAATTATCTAGTTTGACAGTAAGGGATTCAGTGCTGAATTCTTGGAAGCTAAAATAATCTTCCTCTGGTATCGATGTATTTCGGGCTATGAACTCTTGAAAGGTCTTCCTATACGTATCGTAAAACTCGGAGAAGAAATAATTATTGGTATTGAGGTCAAGGAAAAGGTGGGCATCATTTCCTTTTTCACAATAAGCCTTTATCAATTCTAAGCTGCTAGAATCATGTGCCATATGACCAATATACATGTACGATCCTTTTGTAGTGGACTTGTTGAGACTTTTTTGCAGACTATCCCTGAGATAAGTTATTTCAAAATAGTCATCGATCAACTCCTGGCTTATAGCCAAGTCAAAAGGTTCATAGCTTTCAAGCCTATATTTTGAACGCCAATCCGTACTAGGTTCTTTCCAAGTAGTGTACAAGATTAGTCCAATACAGAAAATTATGATAATCGTAATTATGCCGTTTCTACCCATCATTTTCCTGTTTTAATCCCTTTAGAATCGAATTGACATTTGCCTCAATGGATTTGTAATATTGTAAAAGGGAAGATGCTGTAAAATCGGTATTGCTATACCACACATATTCAAAGCTTAGTGTTGCTTTTTTAAAGTCAATAAAATACGGTGAACCCTTTAGTTCTGTTTGATATTCGCCATTTGTTTTTTGCTTTTTCCAGCTGATTTTTTCCGATTCATTGAGTTGTTGTATCGCTAAAAGGTATTGAAGTCGGATGGCAACATTATAGGCCTCTTCTTTTAAAGCTTGCTTTATGAAGTAACGAAGGTCTTTATTTTCTAAGTCCTCTTCAATCTGCTCAATCTTTTCTAACCATTCCCCCTTTGTCTTTATAGCACGGTTTCTCTTGAATGCACCTGATTGTATTAGGAAATAGATTAATAGTATAATTAGAAGGCCAATAAACACCCAAGCAAAAATCTGAAAGGATGCAGATAAACCATCGAAATTAAAACTCTTTCTTTCTGGAGTCTTAGTGAATTCATCGTCCTCAGTTGTATCGTCCTCTGATTCTAATTCTTTAGAAAAATCACATTTTTGGACTTGCTTTTCCCAACTTAAAGAATCAACTCTAAACGACTGTTGAGCATGAGAATCATTGCTTTGGAGCAGGATACCAATACTCAATAAAAGGAGCAGATAATATGTCTTTTTACTTGTTTGATTCATACTATTCCCGGATCAGGCCTCTTATATTTTCTTGTTTTCCAAATTGATCGAGCTGTTTTAGTAAACTAAGGGCTTCCTTCTTTTCCTTGTGTATATATATGAATTGGCAAACACCTAGTGACATGAAAATTATGAAGTTCAATAAATAGAAATGGGTCACAAATGTGGATACGATCAATTCAAAGTTTTGACCCAACAAACTGCTTGGATCTAAATTGTTTGACATGAAGGTAACCAACAAGCCATTCAAGAGAACAAAGCCAATAAGTCCTATGAAGCCAATAATGGATATCAATGCTATCATTCCTATAAAGGCTGGAAAGTTGCTAAAGAAGGCTTTTGAGCCAAGTTGAATACCCTTCAGACTTCCCGAGACGTAGATGGCAAAACAAATACAGATCAAGAAAGGCAGTAAGAAGAGTAGTTTCAAAATAAAGAAAGGAATTGAAGCATATAGAATGAAGAAGCTACCCAAAATACTTAGGAGCACCATAAATCCAATCAAGTTTGCTTTTGTTGGATTCTTGATCATAAATACACCCTCGATTCTGTTCAGTGCTTTTTCCTCAAGTTTGCTGATATTCTGAAAGATCATCCACAGGCAAACAATGATAGACAGAATGAACAATGCAGGACCAATAGATTCCTGATGAATATTGAAGTAGGTATTTATATCTGTGAAGAAATAATCTATAGAATCTACGAAGTAGCTGAAGCTATCCAGTCTGCTTTCATCTACCTCGGGGATATCAAATAATTCTATGAGATAACCTATGGCTATTAGAATCGAGAATGTGACAGAAAGTGTAAGATATTTGCTCCAGTTTTTGAGGTACATATTGACCGCATCTGAGAAGACCTCTTGGCCTTTTTTTGCTTTGTAAAATAGAACACTTATCTCGTTTTCTCTGCTTATACTTGGCTCCGTGATTTGATCAAAAGCCCCTTGTTTTTTTCTTCTATAAGGGAGGTAGTAAAAGTAAAAGAAGGTAAAGAAGAAGCAAGATAGAATAAAGATCAACCGTAGGAAATCAGGTAACATAGTTAGTCGCGTAAAGAAGCTTTCTACGAAGCCTGCAAAGATGATCAGCGGAACTACTCCTAAAAACACGGAGCTTGCCTCTCTGGCTGATTTTTGAAAAGACTTTAGTCGGTTTAAGTGTCCTGGGAAGAACATCCCTCTTGCTAATATAAGTCCAGCTCCTCCACTAAGTATGATAGCAGGAATCTCTGTAGAGCCATGCATCCAGATGGCTAGGAAAGATTCTGTGCCAAGTCCTTCTTTGATGAACATGTACTGGAAAGCTCCAACCATGACCCCATTTTGAAGCAGGATATAAAAGCTTCCGATTCCTCCTGTAATCCCCAGAACGAAACTAATAAGAGCTACATATAGGTTGTTGAAGGTTATATAGATTTGCATACTTAGGGGATCACTATCCTTGTACACATACATAGGGTCTCCCTTCTCAATATTTTCTAGGGTCATATCTACATAACTGTCTCCGAGTATTTGTCGGATAAAGCTTAGGTTCTCTTCCTGTTCAGCAGACAGGGCGCCAATAAGCATGAAGACCAGAAAAGTAATCAAACTGAGTTGAAGCGGTCGCCTTGCATTATATAGTCTGTAGGGTAGCATGGTACCAAAAAAATACCGGAGCCCTTTGCGTTTAAACTTATTGTTGAGGAACTGTAGGTTTAGGTATGCTGCGAAGTTATTGAGAACTCCTTTTATAGATCGAGATTTATAATAGGTCTTTGAAAAGGAATAATCTTCGCCTACTTGAAGAAAATCTTCACTCATCTTGCCTGGTTTACGCTTTAGACTATTGGAGTGAATATCTTCGGAAAGAGCCTGCCAACGTTTCAAATTGTTTTTTATAAACTTGGACTCTTTCATTTAAATGGTATGGCTTTTTAGTTGTTTCCTTTCAATTTATTACATTGTAAATATAAATAAAACTTGGTCGTATACAAGATTTTATATAATGTAAAAACAGGATGAGAAGTATAAGTATAGAAAGTAGTCAGGGCGTACTAATTGATTATAAATTGTCATCAGTAGCGGCAAGATTTGGGGCGAGTTTTATAGATATGATTCTATATTATATTTATGCTATGGTGATCGCAAGTCTTTTTGGCAATTTTTCCTTTGGGTTTATTCTGCCGGTGATTTATCTGCTGTCTTTTATGCTTTACTATATTCTCATGGAGCAATATTTTGGAGGCCAGACGATAGGGAAGAAGGTGGTGAACATTAGAGTGGTGCGAGTTGATGGAGAACCATTGACCCTGGTAGATTCTGCCATGCGTGCTTTTTTACTATTGTTTGAGGGCTTTTTCACTATAGGCACATTAGCTATTCTAATTTCTGGTACATCAAGCATGCGTCAGCGCTTAGGTGATGTGGCAGCAGACACTGTGGTTATCAATATCCCTCAGAAAAATTCACTACGTCTTTCTCGCTTAGGTCAACTTGATGAATTATCTAAAGAAGATGTTGTTTACGAAGCGGTCAAAGTATTTTCTGAAGAGGATATGTTGTTTATCAAAACAGCAATCGAGGATTATCAAAAATATAAGGATCAGATTAGAGCTCAGGTCATTGAGAATTTAGTTAAGAAATGTCTTGAAAAGATGGAGCTTAAGCTCGAAGTCAAAAACAAAATCAGCTTTTTAAAACAGCTGATAAAAGATTATGTAATTCTAACTCGATAAATTATTCCGCTTTTATGTTAATTTTGCCCTTCAAATAATAGCAAAATGGGCAGAAGAAGGAAAAACAAGATCTACCAGGGGATTGAAATCACAGGTATTGCTGATAAAGGTAAAGCAGTAGGACGAACAGAAGAGGGTGAGGTAATCTTCGTAAAGGGCGTTGTACCTGGTGATGTGATCGATGTATTGCGCACTAAGAAGCGATCCAAATATATGGAGGGCCGTGTGATAGACTATCAAAAATATTCTGAAGATCGAGTGGATGCCTTTTGTGAACATTTCAATTATTGTGGCGGTTGTGATTGGCAAAATATGGCCTATGAAACACAGCTAAAGCATAAGCACACTGTAGTTGAAAATGCTATTCTTAGACTTGGGAAGTCAGAGCCCAAGGAGTTTCTACCTATCGTTGCTTGTGAGGATACTACTTTTTATAGAAATAAAATGGAATTTAGTTTTTCATGTAAGCGCTGGTTGAATCCAGAAGAACTTAGTGATGAGACTATCTCCAACAAAGAAGATGTTCTTGGTTTCCACCCCAAAGGTGCCTTTGATAAAATTATTGATATTAATAAATGCTGGTTGCAGCCAGACCCATCCAATGCCCTTCGTTTGGAATCCAAACGTATAGCTATCGAGCATAACTTGACTTTCTTTGATGCCTATTTGAATGAGGGATTCATGCGTAATATGATCATCAGGATGAGTACCACGGGTGAACTCATGCTGATTTATGCATTCTATGAGAATGATCAAAAAGCAATCAAAGCATTTTTGGATGCTATATTAGAATGCTTTCCGCAGATTACATCTTTGTTTTATGTAATCAATCCAAAGAAGAATGACTTCTTGTTGGACCTAGATTATGAGCTGTATCACGGAAAGAATCACATTGTCGAGCAGTTAGGTGATGTTAAGTTCAAAGTAGGACCTAAATCATTTTTCCAGACCAATTCAAAGCAGGCCAAAGTGCTTTATGATAAAGTTGTTGAGTTCGCAGGCTTAGACGGAACACAGAATGTATATGATTTGTATACCGGAGTTGGATCGATAGCACTTTATGTTTCCAAATTCGCAAAGCATGTTGTTGGGGTTGAGGAAGTGCCTACTGCCATTGAGGATGCAAAAGTGAATATGGCGATGAACGAAATAGACAACTGTACCTTCTATGCAGGGGATGTGAAAGCAATACTTACGGATACTTTCGCTGCTGAACATGGTAAGCCAGACCTTGTGATTACCGATCCTCCAAGAGCAGGAATGCACGGCGATGTTGTTGAGATGTTCTTAAAATTGGAATCTCCTCGTATTGTTTATGTGTCTTGTAATCCTGCAACACAGGCTAGAGATATTCAATTGCTGAGCGAGAAATATGACCTGATAAAGGTGCAGGCTGTGGATATGTTTCCAAATACGCACCACATCGAGAGTGTTGCACTATTAGAATTGAGAAAGTAAGTGTTTTAGTCCCAAAGAGGAAGGTGGGTAAGATCAATGTCTGCTCCATAAAAATGCTGGGCAGTTTGAGCAAAGGATTCAGTTAGATCTGATACAAAAAACTTATGATCTCCTTTCTGTTTTTTCGGATTCAGGAGATCATGAGCTTCCAGTGTTTCGCGCACTGCTTTTGCTGCAAGCTCTGAGGATTCAAGGATTTGGATATCTGGACCCAGATACTCACGAATTGAATTCTGGATGAGTGGATAGTGTGTACAGGCCAGTAAGAGTGCATTCATATCTTTAAACCCGGCATCACTTAAGTAATTTTTGATGATAGATTGACTGATGTTGTTGTGCACAAAACCCTCTTCAATCATTGGTACAAATAGGGGTGTTGCTTGAGCATGAACTTCTAATTCCTCTTGATTTTCCTTAAGCTGCTTTTGGTAAACGCCTGATCGGATAGTTGCCTTAGTCGCTATGATCCCCACCTTGCTGAACTTTAGTTTTACACAAGCATCTACGAGTGGATCAACAACATTGATTACATGCGTGCGGTCTTGGAAGAATTCCAGTAGCACTTTGTTTGCTGCCGTTGATGCTGAATTACATGCTACCACGACCATCTTACAATCTTGATCGAGTAAAAACTTAGCGATCCTTATGCTGTAATAGCGGATGGTATCGGGGGATTTATCCCCATAAGGAAGATGGGCGGTGTCTCCAAAATAAATGAAATCTTCATTAGGTAATTCCTTAGCAATAGCGTTGGCAACGGTAAGTCCACCTATGCCGGAGTCGAATATTCCTATGGCCTGATTTTTAGACTTCATAATTAAGGATAAAAAAAGAGGGTATATTGGATATACCCTCCGTTTATTTTTAATAAAAGACGATTATAGTCTTTCCTGTACTTTGCTAGTTATGTCTAAAGCTGGATTTGCATATAGAATCACACCACCGGCTCCGCCTTGATTGATAATATAGCTATAACCCATTTCAGCAGCTATTTCGTCAACAATCTTGAAGATGCTCTCTTCTAAAGGTGCAAAAAGATCTGCCTGCTTTTCAGCAAGTTTTTGCTGACTTTCCTGAGAGAATTTTCTGATCTTCTCTTCCTCTGCTCCAAGTACTTTATATGCTTCTTCTTCTTGCATCGGCGAAAGTTCCCCATTCTGAGCCTTAGCTGCATAGTCCTGCTGCTTTTGCTGATAAGAAGTAAGTAGTTGCTTGTATTTATTGTCAAGCTGTGTTGCATATGCTTCCAGGTTCGCTTGTAGCTGTTTAACCTCTGGCATTGCTTCTAGGATCGTATTTGTATTCACGTATCCCACCGGAGATTTTTGCGCATTCGCGTTAAAACCTAGGGACATGCAAGCAACAAGTAGAATTAAAAACTTTTTCATTGATTTGATACTTATAATTAGTAGTCGCCAAAAATACAGAAAAAAATAAGCTTTGACTTATTACTTACCTAATTTTTGAAGGATCTTATCTGTAACATCATATTTTGCGTTGGCAAAGATCATACCAGAAGCAGATGCTTTGTCAAAGATAAAGTCGTATCCTTGATCATCGGCATAGTCTGTAATAGCTTGAAATACTTCTGCCTGTATGGGTTCGACAAGCTCTTGTCTCTTCTTAAACAAGTCACCTTCAGGTCCGAATTTACGCTTTTGCATTTCGCGAACTTCTTGCTCTTTTGCAATGATCTCGTCCTCGTATTTTTTACGTTCTTGATCACTCAGTAATACCTGTTCTGCCTGATAGCGATTGTATTGACTTTTTATATTATCGTATTCCAATGCGATTTCTTGTCTCCATTGAGATGCAATTTTATCAAGTTCTTCTTGAGCTGACTGATATTCTGTTATGCTACTAAGAATCTTATCCATATCAATGTAAGCGATTCTTTGTGCCTGAGCTGTATTTCCTAACCCCGTAACAAATAACGTAGCGATTGCGAATAAAAAGGATTTCATTTTCATAATTATTGTATTTATTGATGATAGGAGTTTTTCGTTTTGTTTACTATCTAATGCCAAATTTAATCAATTATTCTATTTATAGATTTAATTAAGCGTTAATGAAAATAGCACTTGGGCTAGTTTTTTAACATTTAATGCTAAGCTCTAAGGCCTTTATCGGTACTTTTTCTTAATAAAGAATAGTGAGATTAACACAAATTTAAGTTTGAGTCAAGTGTGATAATAGATAAATAGAATTGAAAAGGCTAGTTCAGTCAGAATTTCTTTTACTATTTTTGCATCAAATAGAACAGGTATGAAAAATAATACGCAACTGGGGATAGAAGGACTTACAATCGAGGATTTAGAGCACATTATAAATAAAGATTCTACTATTGATATCAGCGAGGATCTTTGGAAAGCAGTGAAAAAGTGTAGAGACTACTTAGATAATAAGTTAGCAGATGGGGATGCTTTGTATTATGGGATAAATACAGGTTTTGGCTCTTTGTGTGATATCGCTATCTCAAAAGATCAAATCAGTACTTTACAACATAATCTTGTACGTTCTCATGCATGTGGTATGGGGGATGAAGTTCCTCTTGATATCGTGCGGATTATCTTGCTCACCAAGATTCGCTCTTTATCTTATGGACATTCGGCTGTACAGCCAGAGGTGCTGCAGCGTTTGATTGATCAGTACAATTCAAAGCTGTTGCCAAAGATTTATGAGTTGGGCTCTCTTGGGGCTTCAGGTGATCTTGCTCCGCTAGCTCATTTGAGTCTTCCTTTGTTTGGAGAAGGTGAACTATGGCAGGGAGATGCTTGGGTTTCTGCTGATGCTGTACTTCAAGAAAAAAATTGGAAAAAGCTAGAACTGTCGTCTAAGGAAGGACTCGCACTGCTCAATGGTACACAGTTTTCCTTAAGCCATGGCCTATGGTCAGCTATTGAATTAAAACACCTTTGGAATCTTGCAACACTAACTGCTGCTATCTCCTTGGATGCTTTTGATTGTAGGATGAGTCCTTTTGATGAAAAACTACATCGAATCAGACCGCATGCAGGTCAAATAAAAACTGCTCAATCGATTCGAGGAATACTAGAAGATTCGGCTATAGCAAATGAAACAGAGAAAGCCTCTGTTCAAGATCCTTATGCCTTTCGATGTGTACCTCAGGTCCATGGAGCAAGTTGGGATAGTTTACAGTATTCAATTAGTGTTTTTGAAACTGAACTGAATGCAGTGACTGATAATCCAAACGTATTTCCAGATGAAGATGCTATACTCTCTGGGGGTAATTTCCATGCTCAGCCTTTGGCAGTCGTGTTGGACTTTTTAGCTATTGCGGCTTCTGAGTTGGGCTCTATTTCTGAACGGAGAGTCTATCAATTGATCTCGGGACTTAGAGGTCTTCCAGCATTTTTAGTTGCTAATCCGGGATTGAATTCAGGGTTTATGATTCCTCAGTATACAGCTGCATCAATTGCAAGTCAAAATAAGCAGCTTTGTACACCAGCAAGTGTTGATTCTATTGTTTCTTCCAATGGACAGGAAGATCATGTGAGCATGGCAGCAAATGCAGGGACAAAATTAACTAAGGTTATTCGAAACCTAGAACGCATATTAGCTATAGAGTTTATGACAGCAGCTCAGGCATTAGAGTTCAGAGCACCAAAGCAGTCATCGGAATTTATAATGGAATTGCTTAAATCTTATAGAGAAGTAGTTCCTTTTGTTGATGAAGATCGATTCCTATCTAAGGATATGCACGAAACAGTTGACTTTTTACGTTCCAATAGAAATAGAATTGGAGAATTATTTGCCAAGATCTAAAATATAATTGATCACCACCTCATAAATTATTCAAACATGTTATCAAGTCAAAATTTAATAAAACACACGGTATTATCCACTCTTTCAATAGTGGTGGTGGGTTTCCTTTTGGTATCCTGTAGCCCAAAACCCGGGAAGGGTTTTAATCTCTTTAGTATTGAGGATGAAAAAACACTTGGTGAGCAGGTTAGGACAGAGATCGAGAGTAACCCGAAAGAATATCCAATTCTTTCAGAGCAGAATAATTCAGAAGTCTATAAGTATATCCGTGGTCTTTCAAATTCAATAGTTAATAGTGGAAAACTTAGCCATAGGAATGAGTTTGCATGGGAAGTTAAGATCATCAAGGATGATGAGACACTCAATGCTTTCTGTACACCAGGAGGATATATTTATGTATATACTGGGCTGATCAAATTCTTGGATAGTGAGGATGAGCTTATGGGAGTTTTAGGTCATGAGATAGCTCATGCAGATCTAAGACATTCTACTAGGCAACTTACCAAAATTATGGGCTTACAGGTACTTCTTTCTGTGGTTTCTGGAAATTCCGATCCCTCTATGATGGAGCAAATCGCATTAGCGTTGACTTCTTTGAAGTTTTCAAGGACACATGAGACAGAGGCGGATGAACATTCTGTGCATTATCTTTGTAATTCAGGCTATAATGCAGCTGGGGCAGCTGGGTTTTTTGAAAAACTACAAGGTAGTAGTACCCCGCCTGAGTTTATATCGACACATCCAGATCCAGGAAATCGTGTAGAGAATATTCATCTAAAAGAACAAGAAATGGGTTGTCGAGGAAGGAACACAAACGTAGCACGATATACAAAAATGAAAAAGTTGTTGTAATCTGCAGCACAGTTCTCTAAACAAAAGGTCGCAATACATTGCGACCTTTTGTTTTTTAGTTTAAATTGGTGGACGTATCCTCGAAACAATCTATCAATGAATTACAAGGTATTTGTTCTTATTATCTCCTTGCTTATTTCTTTTTCCATGCAGTCCCATGCACAGGAATTAGTGAAATTACCTGCTCCTTTAAATACTGATGATAAGGATGAGATTCTTCCTGTTATCAATCAAACAGGAGATATATTAATGTTTACTCGCGTTGCGGCGAAGGATTACGAAAGAGTTTTATTGGTCAATGGTGAAAACCTCTTTGACCAAGATGAAAAACTTGCAGAATCAATACTCCGAGATATTTATACTGATCTAGGCGAATCCAAGAATATACACCCTTCAAATTCTGTTTTTAATCAAGATATATTGGAAGCTAGAATTCAAGGAGGGAATCCGGTAAGTGTAAATCATCCGGCCTATCCCTTGAATAATGCCTTACCTAATTCCGTGTTAGCTACTATTTCAGATCAAGATACCTACATCGTCAATAATATTTATTACCGCTCCGGTGGTATGGACGAAGGCATATCTATGGTTCGAAAGGGTAGTAATGGTCATTGGACCTTTCCACAGCCAATCAAAGTGGAGGATCTCAAAACTGCCTCTAGTGGTTTTAGTATGTGCAGTAATAGAGATGGGTCTGTTTTTATATTTTCATTGGATCGCAAGGATTCTAAAGGTGAAACAGACTTGTATGTTAGTTTTAAACAATCAGACGGCAGCTATAGCAAGCCTTACCAAATTAAGAATTGGGTTAATACAATGTATCGCGAGACAAATCCTACTTTGTCTAAGGATGGACGGACCTTGTTTTTTAGTAGCAACCGAGTAGGTTCGCAAGGCATGGATATTTACTATTCAAAACGAACTTCAGAAAGTTGGATGGAGTGGACTTCACCAGAAAAGTTAGAGCATCCAGTAAACTCTGTGGGCGATGAAAGTCAGCCTCAATTTGACGAAACGAATGGATATCTTTACTTCTCGTCTAATAGAGCAGGTAGCATGGATATATACAAATATCCATTCGGAATAGATGAAGAGATTCGCATTGACCTTAGTGGATTAGTAACAGAATTACATTCCGGAAGACCCTTGAAAGCTATGGTGCGTGTTGAGGTAGAGGAAAAAGGATTTGCAAGAACTATTGCTGTTAATTCAAGTGGTAAGTTTTTGGTCGACATACCCATAGGGCAACGGGTACGATTTACAGCCGAAAAGCACGGTTATTTTTCATCTACTAGGGAGGTTTATATTGGTCAATCTTATGATGAGACCAAGGTGTTGAGTTTGGGCTTGAGTAAGGTGAAACTTGAAAAAGGTACCGAGAACCAGGTTTTCTTTGAGCAATCTTCCTTGGAGATAATTGATCAAGCAAGTGCTGCATTTAAGGTGGAGGATTTCATTAAGCAAATGAAAAAAAATCCAAGAATGATACTTGTTGTTGAGGGCCATACCGATAATATGGGACAGTGGACGAATCTATTGAACTTATCAAAAGATAGAGCTAAGTTAGTTCGTGGAATGTTGATTGAGGCAGGTGCAAATCCAATTCGTATTCAGATTGCTGCCTATGGTGCAGATCGACCTATTGCATCCAATGAAACAGAAAAGAGCAGATCAAAGAACAGAAGAGTGACCTTTACTATCAAAGAAAACAAATAATTGATTATTTTTGCTTAAAATCTGCAAATGATCAAAGGGTTTTCAAAGTTGATTTCATTGGTGTTTCACCCGCTGTTTATAATTACATATGTAACGGTGTTCTACCTTGCAGTAGATCCTTATGGATTTGGTGTGCCAACAATAGGTACCCAGGTTCCTTTTATATTGATGATTTTTTTTACAACTGCTATCATTCCCATCATTGCAGTTTTGCTGATGAAATTTTTAGGACTTGTGGAGAGTCTTGAGTTGAAAGATGCCAAAGAACGCATCGGACCTTATATCATTACAGGTATTTTTTATATCTGGCTCACAGTAAATCTGTTCAATAGCAGTGAGGTCCCTAAGCTTTATATAATCTTTGTATTAGGATCTGCAATTGGTTTATTTGTATCCTTTTTTATCAACAACTTTACCAAGATATCAGCACATGGTGTTGGTATGGGTGGGATGCTAGGTTTTTTTCTCCTTTTGTTGCAAAGTCCAGTCCAAAAGATTTGGTTAGAGATTAGTAGCAGTCAGGCAATAGGAATTCCAGTTATTTTTGTTTTTCTGTTGGCTGTATTCCTAACAGGTCTTGTGGGTACCTCAAGATTATTACTCAAGGCACATGAAGCCAAAGAAGTTTTTCAGGGCATTCTGGTTGGAATAAGTTCTATATTTTTTGCTTTGGCATTTATTGGAATGTAAAGCCGTCCTCAGGTCGTTTTCCCACCTTATCTGAAAAGAAATTTTTCATAATTGGAACATCTTGCTTATAGTCGCCACTTGGATCAAAGGGCTCTGCTACTACGATTTGCTTTCTTGAATAGTCGAACGAAACCATTACGATTGGCACCTTGGCATTCATAGCAAGATAGTAAAAACCAGTTTTGAGTTTTTCTGCTTTTGAGCGAGTACCCTCAGGGGCTAAGCATATTGCAAATCGATCTTCTTTTTGATATAGTTCCGTTATTGAATCTACAAAGTTTTGACTTTTTTTGCGATCAACGGGGTAGCCACCCAAAGCTTTGAAAATATAGCCAAATGGCCATTTGAAGAGCGATTTTTTTCCGACAAAATATACATGGGGCGCCTTTTGTGCAGCTCGAAGTAAAATACCTAGGGGGAAATCCCAGTTGGAGGTATGTGGGATCTCTATGATTACATATTTATCTAATTCGTTGAGATTCCAGCCTACGATTTTCCAGTTGACAAGGCGTAAAATAAATTTGGCTAATAAGCTACCCATGATAAAATAATTGGTTTGTGTAAAGTTAAAAATATGCTTGAAATAATATGGCAGAAATCTAAATTTCAACATTTAGTGAACTTGAACGATATGTAATACAGATTACATATATATATTATTGTTATTAGTAATCCATCCATTTAAGTTTATATTTGTAGTACTTCAAGCCAGAACATGAAGCAATTGAAACCATATCTTTTACTAGCAATTACTTTTTTGCTTGCCCATTCATCTTTTGGGCAGAATGGTCGTCCTTTAGATTTATTGGAGGAGGAAAAGCTTTTTATTGAGTTTGAACCTCAGGGCGGATTCTTTGAAGAAGGTCAGAACATCGAACTGCTTTCGAGTGATCCTAGTGCAAAAATATTTTACACCCTTGATGGTGGAGATCCGAATGAATCAGGTGCTCTGCGATATAAGGGGCCGATCCTTGTTTCCAAAACGGCTATAATCAGAGCTGTGGTTGTTAAGGGTGCTGATCGCACCAAGATAAAAGCCAATACCTATTTTATAAATGAGCCAGCAACGAAACTTGCAGTAGTCTCTCTTGGGATACCTCCTGGTCTATTGTTTGATCCAGATAGAGGCTTGTTTGTAAAAGGAGATAGTTACGATGATTCGCATTGGTCTTTGCCCGGGGCAAATTTTTGGAATAGGGGAGAGTATTCAATGAATACAGAGGTTTTTATACAGAACAAATGTGTATTCCGTTCCGGCGCTGGATTTAGATTGTTTGGTGGCATGAGTCGACTTTTTCCACAGAAGTCATTAGCTGTAGTAACTCGTAAGAAATATGGGAAGAAGCGAATCAAATATCCTTTGTTTGGAAAGTCAGGCTTAGATGATTTTAAGTTTTTGGTACTTCGTAACAGTGGTAGTGATTTCGACAAGGCACATTTCAGAGATCTAATGATGACTTCATTGGTTGAGAAATGGGATATGGAGAAGCAAGATGGTCGTCCTGCACATGTCTATATCAATGGTTACTATTGGGGTATATATAATATTCGAGAAAAGGTTAATCGCTATTTTATAGCTGATCACAATAAAGGTGTTGATAAAGATAGTATCGATCTATTGGAGCACCGAATGAATAAAAAGAAAGGGCGTATTTCTAATTATAAGAATATGCTCGAATTTTTGGAGGAGGAGGATCTTTCAAGTGCAGAGAATTTTAATGCATTGACGGAGTTGATGGATGTTGAAAACTTCATGGATTTTCAGATTGCTCAAATATACTTCGATAATAGAGATGCCGGTGGTAATATAAAGTTTTGGCGACCACAAACTCCAAGTGGTAAATGGCGTTGGGTACTTTATGACACGGATTTTGGCTTTGGCTTGCATGATAAGAATGCCTTTAAATTCAATACAGTTAATTTTCATACCGAAGCAGATGGACCGAAGTGGCCTAATCCACCATGGTCTACGTTTATACTGCGTAAATTATTAGCAAACAAAAACTTTGAAACAGCTTTCGTTAATCGATTCGCTGATCATTTGAATTACAGTTTTAAGAGCAGCAGGGTACAGTCTTGCATCAATTTCTATTATAAGATGCTGGAGCCAGAGATTGGTAGGCATCATAAGCGCTGGAATTTGAATCATAATTCCTGGGAAAATCAGGTTAGGATCATAAAGGACTTTGCAGACAGCCGCCCGGAGAATATTCGTTGGCATTTGATGGATAAATTTGAAACAGGTAAGATGAGAAATCTTCAACTTGCCAGTTCGCTTGGTGGAAAACTCCTGTTGAACAATTATATCGAGGTGCCATCAACAGAATATTATAGTGGTATCTACTTTGAAAATTATCCAGTCCAGCTTCGTGCTGAGGCTGAGAAAGGATTTATCTTTTCACATTGGGAAAAGGCAGACGGAAAGAAGTTTTATCAAGAGGACAAGGAATTTGAATACCTGCTTGAGCAAGATTCAAGTTATCTAAAAGCGGTGTTCAAAGAAGTTAGTTCTCCTTATGCAGGACTTTTAGTTATCAACGAGATATCAACTAACAACCTGGAGACTGGTGATTGGATCGAATTGTTTAATAATTCAGATGCTGCAATCAACCTAGAAGGCTGTTTTCTTTATGATGACAAAAACAGTTTTGCGCTGCCCGATGCAATTATCGGGGCAAGGGATTACCTGATCATTTGCCAAGACGAAACAAATTTTTTAAAGTCTTTTCCGCTTGCCTATAATACAGTTGGGGATTTCAACTTTGGCTTGAATAAGCGCAAGGAACAAATATCAGTTTATGGGTCTGAAGGTGCTTTGATTGATGAGTTTAAGTACAGCATTCCGGCTTTTGATACCTTATTTACGCTTTCACTGCTTGATCCAAGCTTGAATAATCTCCGACAAAGCAATTGGGAGTTGGTTTATGACTCAGGATCACCCAATCAGGCGAATAATTCCGTTGTTCTTTCTAAGATTCAGGGTAAGCGAAATTTTTGGATTCGTTTTGGAGCATTTTTTGCTGTCATCATCATCGGAGTTTGCTTACTTATTCTTCGCAGGAATAATTCAATCTAATCCTGCTCATAAAGCTTATCAAAAAGTAGGGTATGGAAATGATGGACATTTTGTTCCATAGATGGGGAGTAGCGACCTCTATGGTAGGTTTTTCCTTTGAGTCCTTGTTGCACAGACTCTACCACAACCTCATCTTCAAGTTCAGTTTCATCCAATGCATTGACTTCAGGGTTGAACTTAGCCTCAGGGAACTTATAAGATCTGAATTCGATGATCGTCTCTTCTTTACTTATTGGTCGTACAATGTTCAGTGATAATCCCCAAGGGTAGAAGTTGAGCATCATATTTGGGAATACGAAGTAGTAATAGGCGTATACCTTTTTCCCATAATCTGGACTATTTGGTGGAAGTTCAAAACAAGGTTCTCCCTCTTTTGCTATCCCTACTTGTAGGTTGCAATATGCATAGGTTTCGTAGAAATATTTATCAAATTCAATAGCATTGTTTAGAGCTGGATGCACAAAAGGAATGTGAAAACCTTCTAGATAGTTGTCGCAATATAAAGCCCAATGCGCTTTCACGGTGTAATCTTTAGAGCTTGACTCAAGGTATTCGAGTTGATCCAGTGGAAGCCAGGAAAGACGATCAAGAATAGGTTGGAAAACTGCTTCAAAGGAAATGGTTGGATTCATGCTTGTGAAGAGCAGATTTGCGAATCGTTCTAAGGGGAAGTTCTTTAGATGATCCTTTTCCGTTGGAAAATCCTCCACATCTTCAAAGCAGGGCATACTTTTGAAAGATCCATCAAGTCGAAAACATCTGCCATGATAGCCACAACTGATCTGTCTGTTTTGGGTTTTGCTTTCTACAAGCATTTTCCCTCTGTGGGTACAAACATTTGAAAGACACCTTTCTTGTCCTTGTTTGTCGGAGCTAATCAAGAGTGGCTCTTCAATGAAATTGGGCATGTAAGAAAATGGAAACTGAGTCATAGGTGCATCTATTTCGGATGCGTCACAGGCGTACTGCCAGCTTGTTTCAAAGATCCTTTCCTTTGATTGCTCAAAGTAGGCATCTTCGGTATAGAAAGTTGCTGGAGGTGTGTGGGCTTTGCGAATATCCTTGTCAATTATGATCTTATCCATTGCTTCTTATTTCAATTTTAAAAATAGGCAAAAAAAAAGCGATAAACTCAAGGCTTATCGCTTTTTTAGGAATTGAACAATGAAGATTATTCAGGTTCGAATCCTAGAATGATGTTGAAGTTACCGTACCTAGAGAAGAAGTTATCTCCACTTACTTGTTGCTTATCAAAACCAACACCATAATCAAAACCAAGCATTCCGAACATTGGAAGGAATACACGAAGTCCCATACCAGCTGAACGCTTTAAATCAAAAGGATTGTACGATTCAAAGTCCTGCCATGCATTACCTGCTTGTGCGAAGGCCATCAGATAGATTGTTGAACTTGGATTCAATGAAACTGGATACCTCAACTCCATAGTATACTTGCTGTATATTGGAGTAGCAGAAGTATTTCCTCCGATCTGGTTAGCTTCTATATCGTTAACCTCATATCCTCTCATACTTACAATATCTGTACCATTGAAAGCACCAAGTTGTTGGTTGTTCAATCCATCACCACCCAGTTGGAATCGTTCGAATGGAGAGATACCATTGTCTTTATTATAGGCACCAATCATCCCAAGCTTTGCTTCTGTCTTAAGTGTAAGTTTACCAACAAGTGTAGTATACCATTCAGCTTTGAACTTCCACTTGTGATACTCTACCCAACGGTATTGCTCTGAAACAGGCAGATCGTTGATATCTGTTTTTCTAAACAAAGAGTATGGCAATGTAAGCTGACCACTCAAGGTAAAGCTTGAACCTTCCATTGGGAATAATGGATTATTTATTGTACTACGTGCGATCGTTTGCGTGATGGAGAAGTTGTTGAAATTACCATCAGTAATTGGATTACCATTTCTGTCTGAAAAGGCAGATACACTCCAGTCATCCAGTTTGATCGTCTGTATATTAATTGCTGTTGAGCTGATGAAGTTATCATCCGGGAATTTAAGACGTGTTCCTAAGCTCAGGGTTAGACCCGTAATTGAGAAGGTACTTGTCGGTGTAAAGTCTGTAAATCCAACGCCACGTGAAAATCTAGAGTGGAAGGCAGCAACTGTAAGTGCATTTGGTTTCTTACCACCTAGCCAAGGCTCCGTAAAGGATGCATTGTAGGACTGGAACAATCGACCATTTGTTTGTGCACGAATTGAAAGACGCTGTCCATCTCCTTGTGGTAATGGAGACCAGGTTTCCTTCTTGAAGATGTTTCTAACGGAGAAGTTGTTGAATGCTACACCAAGTGTACCAATAACTCCTCTACCGAATCCACCCCAACCAGCAGAAAGCTCTAATTGATCAGATGGTTTTTCTTCTAACGTATACTCAATATCCACAGTACCTCTTTGAGGATTTACCTTTGGGTTAATACCCATGTTCTCCGGATTGAAATATCCTAAGTTTACAATTTCTCTTTGCGAACGAATAATATTTGAACGGCTGAATTTATCACCTGGTAGTGTTCTAAGTTCTCTTCGCACTACATGCTCGTGTGTTCTATCATTTCCTTTGATGATCACTTTGTCAATCGTTGCCTGAGGACCTTCAAATATTCTAAGCTCTAGATCCAAGGAATCTCCAACGATAGCTACTTCAACAGGATCTACCTGGAAGAATAAGTATCCATTGTCCATGTATAAAGAACTAACATCACGACCATCCTCACTGAATGAAAGTCTAGCCTGAAGAAGTTCTTCGTTATAGATATCTCCTTTTTGAATCTTAAGTCTTTGGAAAAGGGCTTCATCTGGATAGATAGAGTTTCCTTTGAAAGTGATGTTTCGGAAGTAGTATTTATTTCCTTCATGCAAATTAAGGTGCAGCATAAGCTGACCGTCTTCATTTCGCCACATAGAATCTGAAATGATTCTTGCATCACGGAAGCCCAATGTGTTATAATAGTTGATCAGGAATTTCTGATCTTCTAGATATAAATCTTCATCAAATTTTGAGGTTGAGAAGATCTGTTTTTTTCTTTTCGTTTCTTCAAACTGCTTCCTAAGCTTTTTGGAAGGGATGTTTGTATTTCCGGAAAAGGTAATATCCTGTATTTTTACACGATCTCCCTTTTCAATATCGAAACTCAATCGAACTGCATTTCTTCGGGTGGTGTCAATAATTTCCTGCACACCTACAATTATATCCAAATATCCTTTTTCGCGGTAATAACTTTTGATAGCATTACTTGCGTTTGCTTTCATATCTTCCGTTACGATACCGCCTTTTACAAGGTATTTAGCAACCTCTTCATTTAATTCTTCTGCAGCTGTCTTTTTAACTCCCTTGATGTTATGCACTAGATATCGGGGTCTCTCATTGACAACGATCTCTAGGAATACAAGGTCACCTGCAATCTTTTCAATACGCAATTGAACTGAATCAAAAAGTCTTAGCTTGTAAAGTGATTTGATAGCTTTTCTTGTCTCAATTCCTGGAATTGCAACACGATCACCAACCTTTAGACCACTAATGGATACAATGGCTTTTTCATCGCTGAACATAGAGCCTATTACTTTGACACCACCTATCTCGTAATCGGTTGGATCTGTGTAATCGACAACTTGCGCCTGGAGCTGAAGTGAGCAGGATAATAAGAATGAAATTATTCCAAAAACACTTAATCTAATCAAATAAGTCATAATAAATTATAAGGTTGGCAAATGCCTGTTTTTTTAAACACTGACGAATATCGCAATTTCTTTGCTTGTTCCCCTAATGAAATCCAATTTAATCACTTTGAAGTTCATATAGATATAGAGGGTTTTAAGTAAGCATTGGTTGTACTTCGTTCAAAATATTAGATCTGTTCGCTTGTTTTTCCAAATCTGCGCTCTCTTGATTGAAAATCAAGGATTGCTTCAAACAAATTTTCTTTCCTGAAATCCGGCCAAAGCACAGGGGTGAAGAAGAGCTCAGCATAAGCTATTTCCCACAATAGAAAATTGCTAATTCGACTTTCTCCACTGGTTCGTATCAATAATTCCGGATCAGGAATATTTTTTGTAGATAAGGCAGATTCAAAATCTGACTCTGTAAGTTTCTTTGCTGTAAGTTCTTTACGCTCGACCTTATCTGCAATGGTTTTTACGGCTTGCATGATGTCCCATTTTGCACTGTAATTGAGTGCGAGAATCAAGCAGAGTCCATCATTATCCTGTGTGTCCTCAATGGCCTTAGCAAGCGCTCTTCTGCTCTTTGCTGGCAGTGCATCACTATTGCCAATGGTCTCCAATCGTATATTGTTCTTGTTTAGAACGGAAACTTCAGTCTTGATTGTTTCTACCAACAAAGCCATTAACGCTGTTACTTCAAGTTTTGGTCTATTCCAGTTTTCAGTAGAAAAGGCATAAAGTGTCAAGTATTTGATACCCAATTCAGCACAACCCTCAGTAACTTCTCGTACTGATTTAACCCCACTCTTATGTCCGAAGACCCGCGGTTTACCTTGTCTTTTTGCCCATCTTCCATTGCCATCCATGATGATTGCAATATGATTTGGAATTTTTTCTTTGTCTATTTGATCGATCAACACCATCCAATTGTGAAATTACACATCAGTTTTAGCTGTTTTTTTGAATAAAAAAGCTGAAAACTTCGTTAAAGTATACAAAATTAGGAAATTCCTTGTAATTGCTAAACTTGAACTTCCTTTGTTATCTTTTTGACTGCAATTAAATTAAACCGACTGAATTCTATGCGATATTTCAATCAAATTTTACTCTTTGGATCTATTTTGCTGACATTCAATGCTTGTTCTGTTATAGAATGTGGCAATTCTTCTGAGGATCTTGTTGATAATTTTACTAATTTCGTAGACAATGTTGGAGACCTTAGATTAGACTATGAGTCTAAGCAGTGGGCAATTCACGATAAGCGCTTCGAACATTTTTTGGAAGATTGTTATGAACACCATGAAGTAGATATGACGGGTAGAGAACGCCGCAGGTTTTGGGGCAAGGTCCTAAAGTATGTTAAACTTCGCTACGGAACGAGTGTTATTCGTCAGTTGTTCACAAAGGAGGATTCAATGTCGATTGAGAACTTCTTCAAAGATGGTGCGCTAGATGATCTGAAGAAAAAGTTGAAAACAACCCCCAATTAAGAGAGAAAACAAAGAAAACCGATTTTATGCAAGACGTCATTTTGGCATTCATCACCGCATTTTCATTAACCTACTTTGCAATTCCGTCAATTATTCGAATTGCAAAAGAGAAAAACTTGGTCGATATGCCCGGAGGTAGGCATTCGCACAAAGAGATAACGCCTTCTCTCGGAGGGGTTGGTATCTTTGCAGGTTTTGTATTTTCTATGGTCTTGTGGTTAGATTATCAAAATGTAGACGGAATACAATATCTGATCTGTTCCTTGTTGATCTTGTTTTTGATCGGTCTCCGGGATGATATAATTCCTATGAATGCGAAAGTCAAGCTTTTTGCACAACTCCTTGCGGCTTGCATCCTTGTCTTTAAATCCGGATACTACCTCGATAGTTTTTATGGACTCTTTGGAGTCGAGGAATTATCTAAGCCTTTCGCCTTTAGTTTTACTATATTGCTTTATATCTTTTTGATCAATGCCTTCAATTTAATTGATGGAATAAATGGGCTTTCCGGGAGTATTTCATTGATTATTAGTGTAGTAGCAGGTATTTGGTTCTTCTTAGTGGGTCAGGTTTCCCTATCCTTGATTTGTTTTGCATTGGCGGGATCTATTTTGGGCTTCTTACGCTACAATATACTGGCTGCAACGATATTTATGGGGGACACAGGGTCCACTATACTTGGGCTTATGTGTGGATTTATTTCTATAGAGATGATGGCAGTAAATGATATACTGCCCTTAGATGAGATATATAGAATTGATTCAATTCCTGCAGTGATTGTTGGTATATACATATTTCCAATCTTCGATACTATTCGAGTGTTTTTCATTCGGGTTTTGCGAGGAAACTCACCATTCAAGCCAGACCGCAGGCACATTCATCATATGTTAATAGATGTAGGTTTATCTCATTTTCAGGCTACCTCCTTATTGGTTGGGGTTAACCTCATTTTTATGTTCATCGTGTTTAGACTTCAGACGATTGGAGCATTCTATTTGATGCTGCTGATCTTTTCCTTGGCAGCAGGTCTTGCAATGATCCTGCATCGGGTTAATTTTAAGATGGGTGAAAATTCTAAGATAGACGATACAGAAGAGGAAGAGGCAATTGTCAATTAATACTATTTGGTATGCAGTTAATCTGGATTTTTCTTGGAGGTGGTTTGGGTAGTGTTTGTCGCTATCTGATTACTAAGTTAGTTGGTGTAGATCAGGTCTTTCCATTTGCAACCCTAAGTGCCAATTTTTTGGCAAGTTTCATGCTTGGACTTTTGTTTGGAATGTCTGGGAACGATATACTTTCTGAACGACAGAAGTTGTTTTTTATGACAGGGTTTTGTGGTGGCTTTTCCACATTTTCCACATTTTCCTTGGAGAATTTCAATTTGCTAGATGCAGGTAACTTCCTAAGTTTTGGTCTTAATGTGTTACTTTCTGTGGTCATCTGTCTTTGTGGCATATGGCTTGGATATAGAATCAGCGCATAAAAAACCTGTTTCATTCGAAACAGGCATTTAAGATTTGAGTTTGTAATTCGCTTAATGTACATCAATGATAATGATGGGGGTAATGTAGTTGATCATAGTAATAAGTATTGATTAAAGAATTAAAGTCAATCTAGGGGTCTCAACTCTCAATAATTAAAATCGGATTATTAATATAATAAAAAAACCGGTACGTTTTACAGCGTACCGGTTTTTGTTATCCTCATAGGAAGGTGTTTATCCAGCTTTTACAACCTTTATAAAGATGTTGATATCATCTGGAAGCTCTACTGCTTCTCCTTCACTAAGAGCCTCTTCTATCTTTATTTCGGTAGCCAGTACTTCTGCAGCTACGAGATCTCCGAATTTTGCTATTGAATTTGCAACAGCTGGTTGGCCTTGCAATTTCACAATGATCTTGTCTGTAACATTGAAGTCACTGCTTTTTCGGATATTCTGAATTCGATTGACCAACTCTCTTGCCATACCTTCGGCCTTCAGTTCGTCCGTTATCGTAATATCTAGAGCAGTAGTTATATTTCCATCACTGGCAACTAACCATCCTGGAATATCTGCTGTTACGATCTCGAAGTCAGCAAGACTTAAATCATAGGTTCTGTCTTCAATTTGAAGATCGTATTTGCCAGCCTGTTCGATAGCCG
>JBELIG010000133.1:0-8660 GCA_042091035.1 Sphingobacteriales bacterium
GTTCTGCCTGCCTAATAGCTTCCATTTGTGCTTCAAATACCTCTGCAGCATCAAAATTCTTAGCATCTTTCCCTTTGCGAATGATTTCTAAAGATTCAAGTATATCATCCTGAGCAATAGAATCTACTATATCTTGGCCTTCAACTACATGACCGAAAACTGTATGCTTTCCATCTAACCAAGGCGTAGCTACATGTGTGATAAAGAATTGAGAACCGTTTGTACCAGGACCAGCATTGGCCATAGACAATTTACCTGGAGCATCATGCTTAAGATCTGCATGTATCTCATCTGGAAATTTGTAACCTGGATCACCAGTTCCTGTTCCTTGTGGACATCCTCCTTGAATCATAAAGTCAGGGATAACCCTGTGGAATTTTAAACCATCATAGTATGGCTCTCCTTCTGCTTTTGCTTTATTCTCAATTTTCCCTTCTGCTAATCCAACAAAATTAGCTACAGTCATTGGTGCTTTCTCATATTCCAATTGCACAAGAATATCACCTTTGCTCGTTTTAAACTTCGCGTACATTCCTTTTTCCTTTTGTGAAAAAACTGTTCCTAATACCCCAAAAATGAGTACGATGGACAAAATTAATTTTTTCATTCTATAATCTTAATTTTTTATTGAATGGATTCCTAGCATAGCAAGTATTCTAAAGAATATTGCTAAATAAAAACCGAATTTAATCAATTCCTATTGTAGAAAGAGAAAAAAAACTTCTATAGTTCAATTCTAGCCTAATAATATCGATTAGGCACTTTCCTGCTTTTTGAATGTTCCAGCCTTTCTAACAATTAATCGAGTTCCTTTGTCATATCGGATATAACTATAAACCCAATCTACAAAAACGACCAACCTAGACCTAAAATCAACCAACAACATTAAATGAACAAACATCCACGTCAACCAGCCAAAGAATCCTGAAAATTTCCAATAGGGTAAGTCTACAACTGCTTTGTTCCTTCCTATGGTAGCCATAGTTCCTTTGTCCTTATACACAAAAGGCTGAAAAGGTCTACCACTAACACTTCTATTTAAATTACGAGCTAAATGTGCGCCTTGTTGCTCCGCAACAGAAGCCAGCATGGGATTTCCATTTGGGTAATCCTCAGAATTAATTTGAGCCACATCACCAATAGAATAAACCTGATCCATCCCCTCAATCTGATTAAAAGAATCAACCAATATTCGCCGCCCTCTTCCAACTGCGGCATTCAATCCACCTGGGATAGATCCCTGTATACCTGCAGCCCATATCATAGTTTTTGATTCAAAATTAGACTTAGAAGTTTGTACCGTATCTCCATCATAATCCTCTACCCTGGTATCAAGCCAAACTTGAACACCAAACTTATCTAAAGCTTTACGAGCTTTTTGTGATGCATGTTCACTCATAGCTCCTAACACTCTACTACCAGCCTCAATAATATGAATCTTCATTTGTCGGAAATCAAGGTCAGGATAGTCATTAGGAAGTACGTGCTCCCTTAATTCCGATATAGCACCTGCTAATTCAACACCTGTAGGCCCACCACCTACAATCACAAAATTCATTAGCCTGTTCCGTTCATCAAGATCATTCGTGTTTAATGCTTCCTCAAAATTTTGAAGGATCATACTTCTAAGATCAAGAGATTCTGTAAGACTTTTCATAGGCATAGAATACTTCTCTATTTGTTCCATACCAAAGAAATTATTGGTCGCTCCAGACGCTATAACCAGGTGATCATATTCAATCTGTCCAATATCCGTGTGTACCATTTTTTTAGCAGTAGAAATATGCTCCACTTTGGCCATTCTAAAGAAGAAGTTTGACTTTCCTTTAAAAATCTTTCTTATTGGATATACTATAGAGTCAGGCGCTAAACCACTACTTGCAACCTGATACAACAAAGGCTGAAAAGTATGGTAATTATTTTTGTCAATTAAGACAACCTGAAACTTAGAACTATCAATTCTCTTCGTGAATTTCAATCCTGCAAACCCACATCCAATGACAACAATTCTTGGAAGATTAACTGCTGGTACATTCATTATTATGATAATTTACTTTTTAAGTATTGAGTTGTCACATAATACAAATTAGCTCAATAATATGCATCCTTTTTACATAATCTGTATCGATGCTAAAGTCCCTTTAGTCGAATATATAATACAAGCTTATAAGACCACAAGTTTAAGGAGCTTATTCTTTTTGGATTCCAGACAATTAATCTTTATCTATTTTTTCTTATATTATTATACTATCCTCACAATCAGGCACATCTACTATTGAGACCTCAAACTCAATTCAGTCACCTTTTAATAGTTACTATTATGGAATTCAAAACAGGAAACATCCGGAATGTGGGGGTCTTTGGCCACTCCGGAAGCGGAAAAACCACCCTTGTTGAGACCATGGTCTTTGAATCAAAGGGTTCTCAACGAAAAGGAAGTATCACACAGCAAAACACACTTTCGGACTACACAAACATCGAAAAAGAAAAAGAACATTCCATCTTCTCTACCCCACTACATGCCAATTGGAAATCTTCTAAAATAAACATTATAGATACACCAGGATACGATGACTTTATAGGTGAGGTTCTTTCTACCTTGAAAGTCATAGATACAGCCATAATGACGATCAATGCCCAAAATGGAATTGAAGTCGGTACAGAGATCATCTGGGACTACATCCAGGAATATAAAAAACCTACGATCTTTGTTATCAATCAAATGGATAAAGAAAAAGCAAACTACGAAAACACTCTTGAGCAATTAAGAAATAGATTCGGAGAAAAGATACTTCCGATTCAAATACCTGTAGATTCTAGTAATTCATTTGATCAAATCGTTGATGCACTTAGAATGGTGAATTACAAGTTTAATGAAGAAGGCGGAAAGCCGTCTAAAATAGCTATTCCCGAAGCATTAAAAGATCAGGTCCAAGATATGCACAATGCTATTGTAGAAGCAGCCGCTGAAAATGATGAAGCTTTGATGGAAAAATATTTTGAAGAAGGTTCCTTGAGTGAAACCGATCTTGCTCACGGTCTTACCCTTGGCATTAGTCAACAAAGTTTCTTCCCAGTATTCATCTGCTCAGCAGAAAACAATATTGGATCAGGACGAATAATGGGTTTCATAAATGACATCTGCCCTTCCCCTGAACAAGCACCCAATGGAAATCTAGAAGATGGTTCTGAAATAAACTGTAAGGCAACTGATCCAACGAGTATTTTTATATATAAAACCATTTCTGAGCCAAGTGTAGGGACTGTAAGTTACTTTAAAGTATATGCTGGAAAGATTAAAGCAGGAGATGAACTTACCAATGCACAATCCTCTGAAAATGAACGAATACCAAACATATATATATGCAATGGTAAAGAACGAACAGCTATAAAAGAGGCCTTACATGCTGGTGACTTAGGTGTATTACTAAAACTAAAGTCTACACACACCAATGACACGCTGAATGCAAAGGGAAGCAATCATAAAATCGAGCCAATTAACTTCCCAGAATCAAAAATACGAACAGCATTTAAAGCAAATGATGAACGTGAATTAGAAAAGCTGATCAAGGTATTACATACTATTGAAAATGAAGATCCAACTATTCAAGTCGAAAATAATTCTGAATTAAAGCAAATATTGCTGCATGGTCAGGGACAGCAACATTTAGAATTAATCAAATATAGAATACTAAAAGTCTATAATCTTGAAATGCATTTTGAACGTCCTGCAATCTCTTATAGAGAAACAATTAGTTCTTCCGCAAATGCAGTATACCGACATAAAAAACAAAGTGGCGGATCAGGCCAATTCGCAGAAATCCATCTCAAAATAGAACCTCTGAATGATGGTCCTGTGAATAAAAAAGATTTTAATGTAAAAGATATAATCATTGACGAACTACCCTGGGGAGGTCAACTTGAATTAATCTGGTGTATAGTAGGTGGATCAATAGATAATAAATACATCAATGCAATCAAAAAAGGGATTATTAGACGGATGGAAGGTGGTCCCTTGACGGGATCTTGTGTCCAGGACATAAGAGTCTATGTATATGATGGAAAAATGCATTCAGTTGATACAAACGACATGGCCTTCATGCTTGCTGCGTCGTATGGATTTAAAGAAGCGTTTGAAAATGCAAAATCAAAAATATTAGAACCATTTTACAAGCTTGAAGTACTTTGCCCATCCGATATTACTGGAGATATAATGGCAGATCTACAATCAAGAAGAGCAATTATACAAGGGATGGACTCCGAAGGAGCTTACCAAAAAATTGTAGCACATGTTCCACAAGCTGAAATGTACCAATACGCTTCTACCATACGAGCAATATCTCAGGGTAAAGCCAAATTTTCAAGGTTCCTAAGTCACTATGCACTTGTTCCGCCAAATGTACAGTCTGAACTGATTGGATCTTACCAACAGACATTATCACAATAAGTAAAGGGGGCCTTTTAGGGGCCCTTTCTTTATTGCATTAAAAAAGTGAAGGGTAAATCAAGCCTTACTCTCCAATCATCTTCAGTGTGACCAGCCCCTTCGATAACAGTAGAGAAAAAGTTCTGTTCGGAGAATCCCTTGCCTATAAACAATGCATCTACTTTAGACTGATGCACCAAGTATAAACTATCTAGAGTTTCTGTTCCCGTATCAAAATAAAACCTATATCCCTCCGAAACATCTAATTGATCATCCAAATAATCTAAGAACGCAGCAGGGATTGGATTATTTTCATTCGTGAATGCTCCAGGCCAGTGGGTTGAAAGACAAAGTGCAGTTCCAAAAACATCAGGGTATTCGCAAGCTGCATACCAAGAAATCAAACCACCCATACTTGAGCCCATAATCGCTGTGTATTCCCTAGAATGATTTACCTCAAATTTCGAATCAATGTGTGGTTTCAATTCTTCAACTAAAAACTTTAGATATTGATCTGATGAAAATTTATCCTCAATTGAATCTATTCCAAGCCCCTGCAATAGCTCCATAGAAGACGGAGACATATAATCGAAAGCCTTAGAAGGAAAATACTCGTTCCAACGATTGGGCCCAGCATTCGAGACACCAACAACAATATAATTTTGCAGGTCTGGGTGCTTGATAAAAAATTCGTCTATACCCCATTCTTGTTCATTCCATGTTGTGGTGGCATCGTATAAACTCTGTCCATCGTGCATATATATGACCCCTAGCTCTTTTCCTTTCCCATAAGCCGGTGGCAACCATATATCTACATGCCTTGAATCAACATATCTAGAATCAAAATTCTCTATTCGAATAATCTCCCCTCCTGCTACATTTAATACTGGAATTTTATCTTCCGGTTTAGAGCAAGATGACAAAAAAATTAAAAGCAATGGAAGTAAAAAAAAAATTACAGCGCTAGAAATAATTTTATTCATTGTGTCGGAATTAAAAATTAAAAAACAACTACCTTTATTACTTCAAGTTAAAAACAACTGTAGACTATGAAAAAATCCTACCTTTTATATTTTTCTATCATTGGGCTTTTTTTCGGACTATTCTTCGGATTCATTCTGAAGAATATGCTGCTTGGGGTTGGACTTGGATTATTTCTAGGCCTCATCATTGGAGGTATCTTTAATTACATGTCAAAGGATCCATTTAGATAAAAATTAATATGGCAGGTTCTTCAAAAAAAGCAATCTATGGAGCTATCATAGCGAATTCCGCTATAGCTATCAGTAAATTCACAGCTTCCTTCTTCACAGGCTCTTCCTCAATGCTATCCGAAGGGATTCACTCACTTGTGGATACAGGCAATGGTATACTTTTATTATTTGGAATAAAACAAAGTAAAAAGCCAGCCGATGAAAAACACCCCTTTGGATACGGGAATGAGATATTTTTCTGGAGCTTTGTAGTATCCATTTTAATTTTTGCACTTGGAGGAGGTGTAGCACTTTATGAAGGTATTCATCACATATTACACCCTGAACCCCTAGAGAATTTAATTTGGAGTTACGTTGTTCTAATCTTAGCACTACTCTTTGAAGGTTATGCTTTGATTATAGCACTCAAAGCATTCAATGCCAGTAGACCAAAGGAATTATCCTTTATAAAGTCTCTTGCTGAAAGTAAAGACAGCTCTACCGTTGCAATAGTTATAGAAGATGCTGCAGCCTGCTTAGGTCTGCTTATAGCACTTATTTGTGTTTTCCTTGGAGACATAACAGGTTTATTATTCTTTGATGGTTTAGGATCAGCACTCATAGGCCTATTGCTTATAACTGTATCAATTTTCTTTGCAAAAGAATGTAAGGGACTCCTTATTGGTGAAGGTTTAACTGCGAGAGATAAAAATAAAATCATAGAAATACTTAAAGCATCAAAAGATATCATTTCATATAAACAGCCACTTAGTTTATATTTTGGTCCAAATGAAATATTAATCAACCTAGATGTACATTTCAAAGATCATCTAAATGCAGATGCCATCGAAGAGGAAGTTGATAAACTTGAAGCGAAGATAAAATCTGGTCTTCCAAAGGTAAACAGGATATACATCGAAGCCTCCGCAATCAAAAAATCCACTAACTAGTAATAAAGCCTCATCAATACAAATTGATGAGGCTTTGTTCTTTAGACCAAAATTTGAGATACTCTTTACTCAAACAAATCCATATAGGGTAAATCCGTTTTGAAAAGCTTCACACCTTTAAATTTTGATTAACACAATGTTCACAAATCATTAAAAACCAATTACTTACATTTACAACATTAAACAATTACAAACTATTAAACCTTCTATTATGCTTAGATTAATGACTTTTCTTATAATAGTTGGCATCTCTTACACACTACCTGCTCAATCTATCAGTTTTGATATTGATTATGAAGATGGGATTATCAAAAGTAGTTATCTGATTAAAGATAACTATGTATTCAAGGTTAACAATAAAGGCAGTATTGAGGCAGTCTATATCTTTAATAATCAAGCCGAGGCACAAGATTTTATAATTGACCCAAGACCACTCTTCGAGCCTAGAAAGCGTTTCAGTCTAAATGCGGGCCTCATGCTTTACATAAATACATTTGAATCCATAGATTACTGCAAAAACTACTCTAATAACTCTAGAGCTGGCATCGTAGGAGAGATATGTGCCATTGATGATCTAAAAATAAACTACAACCTTAGAATAGGTAATAATAGTACAATTGGAATAGTAGGTAAGCTAAAGTCTATAGGACCTTATGAAATAAAATATCATATCAATTATAGTAGTAACGTAAGTTCAGGCATTGTGGGTAAAATCAAGTCTATAGGAAACACTGAATTCGTATATTATAACAAATACTACAGCACTGAACAAGGTGGATATACAGGAAAGCTAAAACAAATTGGTAAAATTCAAATAAAATACCATGAACCCTATTCAACAAATAGAGGATTTGAGGGTAAATTAAAATCTGTAGGTAATACAAAATTTAACTACCACAAAAATTACAGTACGAATAGTGCCATGGGAATAGTTGGGAAATTTAAAAACAAAGAGGGGCAAGATGCTCGTTTATTTATTCTTTAAGTAGGCATTGAAAATTTAAGATTAACATAATTTAATTAGTACTAACACAATTTGCGCTTGTGACCTATCAATAATTGGAATTACCTGCGATGCCTACTAAATTGCACTTAACTTATTCATCTTTATTAAAGAAAAAGTAAACACAAAAACAAAAAGACTTTTAAACGATTAATTTAAATCGCACAAACTCTTTTTTAGGAAACACCCCCATAAAACAACTAAAGGAATTTAAAAGTCCGTCTGATTTATTAAAATAACTCATGACAGGTTTTTAGATTCCTTTTTTAATACAACAACTAGAAATCACATCAACACTTTATAAGTTTTTATTAAATAAGGCATCCAAATTAATACTTAGAGCACCCTATTCTCCAATTGATTTAGCTAGATAAAATAAAATATTTATAGCCATCGACTCTGAAAGTCCCAGTTTAGAGTCCATTATTTGGATAAAATTCAATACATCTTCTATTAGGTAATCTTCCACTTGCTCAGATTGAATTAAATCTGCACTAAAGCTTTGTAAGGTATCCTCATTGTAATTTATAATTAGAGTCCTCAGTAAACCATAAGAACTTAATTTAGATTGAAGCAACCTAAGTTTAAGGTCAAAAAAAATATCTAGTATAGCGGCTGACTTCGCTTGAGTAAGATCAAACTCTAGAGTCAAACCTAAACGAATACGCCCCAAGGCTTCCTGAACCATTGAATCCTGCCCATTGTCCTCCCTAAAATTATAATCTTCGAACATATGCCATAGATGAATTGATGTGACATAAACACTTATCCTATGTTTGCAACAAGAATTAAGTTCGATAAAAGTCAAGCTAATTAATTGTAGAATTAGATAAAATAAAATTCACACCAAGCAATACCCGAAAATCCATAAAATAAAATTTGGATAAACTTTTAAAAACTCAACTTTTAATTCAATTTTATTATATTAGCATTATTAAATTTTATATACGACTAATAATAAGCCCCAATAACCCACCACCCGACACGACTTTAAATTATCTATCAGATAAGATAATTATCCCTTTGTAAAGGGTAGCTATACATTTACTAATCAAAACTTACAAAAATGAAGTTCATCAAACTACTAA
>JBELIG010000134.1:0-8623 GCA_042091035.1 Sphingobacteriales bacterium
AGAACCTCAGCTATTATCTTAGTGGTTACATACTCAGAAGCACAATCCTCCCCTAATATATTGAGCTATTATTTTTAATCTTTGTTTATCAATAACCCATTGATAAGCCCCCCACTTTATTGTATTGAACGAAATTATTACATATAAACTTATTCAACTCATCAATTTATGAACCAAGTAACTAACGAACCAATACTAACGGAAAATCCTGGCCGCTTTGTACTATTTCCAATCGAGCATGACGACATTTGGAACTTCTATAAAAAATCTGAAGCAAGTTTTTGGACGGCTGAAGAAATAGATTTATCTGCAGATTTAATTGATTGGAAAACCAAACTTAACGATAACGAGAAGCATTTCATCAAACATGTACTTGCATTCTTTGCAGCAAGTGATGGAATTGTAAACGAGAATCTTGCGGAGAACTTCGTATCAGAGGTGCAGTACACAGAAGCTAAATTCTTTTATGGGTTTCAAATCATGATGGAAAATATCCATTCTGAGACCTATTCTCTGCTTATAGATACTTATATATCCGATGTTGCAGAAAAGAGTAAGCTATTCAATGCAATAGACACCATGGATTGTGTTCGCAAGAAAGCGGATTGGGCATTAAGGTGGATAGATAAGGGATCATTCCAAGAACGTCTGATAGCATTCGCAGCAGTTGAAGGAATATTCTTTTCCGGTTCATTCTGTTCCATATTTTGGTTGAAGAAAAGAGGGCTTATGCCAGGCTTATCCTTCTCTAATGAGTTGATATCAAGAGATGAAGGTATGCATTGTGACTTTGCTTGCTTGCTCTATAACGACCATATTAATACTAAACTAAGTATTGATACAGTTACAATGATCATCAAGGATGCTGTTGATATTGAAAAGGAATTTGTAACAGAATCGCTTCCTGTGAATCTTATTGGAATGAATGCAGACCTGATGTGTCAATACATCGAGTTTGTTGCGGACCGTTTGCTATCTGCACTAAGATGTCCTAAAGTCTTTAATGTAGAGAATCCATTCCCATGGATGGATATTATTTCATTACAAGGAAAAACAAACTTCTTCGAGAAACGCGTAGGAGACTATCAGAAATCTGGAGTAATGACTGAGCGAGACAAGCAAGTCTTTTCTTTGGATGAAGACTTCTAGATAAGATTTTAAGAACTAAAACTAATCACTATGCGATTTCTAAAACACGTTTCATGTTTATGCTTATTGGTTTGCTTTTTTACTGCTGATATATCGGCACAAAAGTCATTTGCAAATAGCAATAACTCTATATCGACGAATGCTTTATGGGATGCAAATGGTTTATTAAATCTTAGCATTGCTCGCAGGTTCAATAATGCAAAAAGCGAATTCCAATTAAATGTAGGTGTGGCATTAGCAGATGATCTATCCGAGGCTTGGGAGGGGGGTGACAGTGGTTACTCTTACCTATGGGATGGTGGAGCAGGCTTAATTCTAACTTATAGAAGGTATATACTTCGTAAAGGACGTGGCTTATTTGTACAGGCACAAACTAGGTTTTTTGCACCCGATTGGAGTTACCAAGAGAATGGCAGCACTGAATGGACAGCAGTTGATAATGATATACTCTTCAATCCAGCAGCACATGTGGGCTTTAAATGGAACATAGGAAAAGGAAGAGTATTTATTGCTCCTTTTCTGGGGGTAAATATTAACCTAGGAGATTTTGAATCAGAGAGCGGGGTTGTGTTGCATGCGGAAGATGGAGAAGTATTTGGAGGAGGGGCTGCTAGTCCGGACTTTGGACTGAATATAGGTCTGAACTTCTAAACATAAACATGAAGCGTGTTTCGCTTATAGTATAAATATCAATAGTTAATTACTGACAACAATAATAACCCAAACTTAAATGAGTTTAATCATCCCAAACGCTGCTGAGCAGCAAAAACAAGAAAATATAGGTGCAATGAAAGTATTAAAAAGAACTGGAAAATATGAAGATGTAAGCTTTGACAAAATCACAGCACGCATCAGGAAGTTGTGTTATGGTTTAAACCAGAACTACATCAATTATATTGAGATCTCAAAGAAAGTGATTCAAGGTCTTTATGATGGGGTGACGACTACAGAGCTTGATAATTTGGCTGCAGAGACAGCTGCAACAATGGCAGCAACACACCCAGATTATGCTATTCTGGCTGCTCGTATAGCAGTATCCAACTTACACAAAAACACAGATAAGTCTTTTTCAAGAACAATGGAGAGTCTGTATGACTACATTGATCCAAAGACTGGAGATAAAGCTGGATTGATCAGTGATGAGACTATCGAAGTGGTTCGGGCAAATGCTGATAAGTTAGATTCCTCAATCATTTTCGACAGAGATTATGAATATGATTATTTTGGTTTCAAAACTTTAGAGCGTTCATACTTACTTCGTATGAAAGGGCAAATTGTAGAGCGTCCTCAGCATATGATCATGCGTGCGGCAGTTGGGATACATGGAGCAGATATTGAATCAGCAATCCTGACATACAATTTGATGTCTGAAAAGTGGTTTACCCACGCAACACCGACATTGTTTAATGCAGGTACGCCGAAACCTCAGCTTTCATCTTGTTTCTTACTTTCTATGACGGATGATAGTATTAGTGGTATTTTTGAGACCCTATCCAGATGTGCAAAAATCTCGCAGTCTGCAGGAGGTATAGGACTTTCTATTCACAATGTAAGAGCGAAAGGAGCCTATATTAAAGGTACAGGTGGTACATCAAATGGTATCGTACCCATGTTGAAGGTATATAATGACACAGCAAGATATGTAGATCAAGGTGGTGGTAAGCGAAAAGGTGCATTTGCCGTGTACATGGAGCCTTGGCATGCAGATATCGAGGAATTCTTAGAATTGAAGAAAAATCATGGTAAAGAAGAAATGAGAGCCCGTGATTTATTCTATGCAATGTGGATTTCTGATCTTTTCATGGAGCGTGTACAAAATAACGAAGACTGGTCGTTGTTCTGTCCGAATGAAGCGCCAGGCCTTCATGATGTATATGGTGGTGAATTTGAAGCACTGTATCATCAGTACGAAAAGGAAGGAAGAGCACGATCTACTGTAAAAGCACAAGATCTTTGGTTCCATATCTTAGAAAGTCAAATTGAAACAGGTACGCCATATATTCTATACAAAGACGCTTGTAATAAGAAGTCTAATCAAAAGAATCTTGGAACGATCAAATCTTCAAACCTATGTACGGAGATTGTAGAGTATACTGCTCCAGATGAGGTTGCAGTTTGTAATCTAGCTTCGATATCCTTGTCTAAGTTTGTTGGTGAGGATAAATCATTTGACTTTGATAAGTTATATGAAATTACAAGGGTAGTAACGCGTAACTTGAATAAGATCATCGACATCAATTATTATCCAATTCCGGAAGCACGTAACTCAAATATGCGTCATCGTCCAATTGGTATAGGTGTACAAGGACTTGCAGATGCATTTATTAAAATGCGTTTCCCATTTGATAGTCCAGAGGCTAAACAGTTGAATAAAGATATTTTTGAGACCATTTACTTTGCTGCACTTACGGAGTCAAATCAGATGGCACATGAGGAAGGTTCTTATCAAACGTTTGAAGGATCTCCAGCATCACAAGGTATCTTACAATTTGATATGTGGAATGTAACGCCTTCGGATCGTTGGGATTGGAATGCTTTACGTACAAATGTGATGGAAAATGGTATGCGTAACAGCTTGCTTTTAGCACCTATGCCAACAGCGTCAACTTCGCAAATTTTGGGTAATAACGAATGTTTTGAACCATTCACCTCCAATATTTACAGTAGACGTACCTTGTCAGGAGAGTATATCATAGTGAACAAATATCTACTTAAAGATCTTGTTGGTCTTGGTCTGTGGAATGAAACTATGAAACAGCGTTTGATGGCAGCCAACGGATCTATACAGCAATTTGACGAAATTCCTGCTGATGTTAAAGAGATCTATAAGACTGTTTGGGAGATTAGTCAGAAGGTCGTGATAGATATGGCAGCAGATCGTGGGGCTTATATCTGTCAGAGCCAGAGTATGAACCTATTCTTGGAGAATCCGAACTTCTCGAAGTTGTCATCTATGCACTTTTATGCATGGAAGAAAGGACTCAAGACAGGTATGTACTACCTAAGGTCTAAAGCTGCAGTGGATCCAATTAAATTTACAATAGCTCAGAACTTACAGGAAAGTCGAGTATCTAAAACTAGTTCTGAAGGTTTGAATGTGGAAAATACACAAACAAACAATGATGCTACTAGTATGGATACAAATACAAATGTAGAAATGAAAGTAGAAGATGCACCGCAGGTTTGTAGTCTAGATGATCCAGACTGCCTAATGTGTGGTAGCTAAAAATATTTATATCGTTCAATAATCATCGTGTCGGGCTCTTTTCTTGGGAGGGCCCGATTTTTTTTGTAAAAAACAGTATACCTAATTTGGTTATGCATAATTAAATTAGGTATATTGTTTTTATGAAATCAAAGAACTATTTATCTGGTACAATATCTACAATTATTCTCGCTCAACTTCGAAGTAATAGGGTCATGTATGGATATGAGATCTGTCAAAAGGTGAGAGAGTTAACTGGGGCAGAGATTCAATTGACGGAAGCAGCCATTTATCCATCACTGCATAAACTCGAAAAGGCTGGATCGATAGGGGCCTATAAAGAGAAAGTGAATGGTCGAGTTCGAAAGTATTATCATTTAATTGAAGGTCAGGAGTCATTTGTAGAAGCTCAAATTGAAGAATTAATTCAGTTTACCATCAATCTTCAATCGGTTTTAAAGCCTTCAAAAACATGATTGAAAAAATAATTGACCAAAAGCTTCGAGCTGCTGGACTAAAAAATAGACGCCTTAGATCAGAGTTACTGGATCATTTTATGTGTAGCTATGAGTTTCATTTAGAGCAATACTGTGATCCATCTCTTGCGACCGGTCGGGTTGTTGAAGAAATAAATTCCAATGATCTTGGTTCTCTGAATCACTCCTATTTCATCCTTAATCTTAAAAGTAATATACACATGAATGTATTATGTTTTAGTCTAGTGACTGTATTGGCTTTCTTTGGATTTAGTCAAATGAATGATGAAGATCCTCCTTCAATTATTCCTATCAAAGACGGTATTATAGTTTCCGAATTCGGAATGAGGATTCATCCAATCAAAAAGATTGAGAAAATGCATACAGGGATAGATATAAAAGCTGCTGAAGGTACAGCGGTCTTTGCCCCTGAGTATGCTGTCGTGAAAGAAACAGGTTATCATAACAAGAAAGGGAATTACATTGTATTGAGCCATGATGAGATCTATGAAACACAGTATTTTCACCTCAAAGAAATTGTAGTAAGTACGAATCAGGAAATTTCGAAAGGGACATTTATAGGTACTGTTGGATCCACCGGAGCATCCATAAAAGCTCATTTACATTATGAGTTGTTGAAGAATGGTAAACAAGTGGATCCGAAAGATTATTTATAGCTCTTTCAGGATTTTGTCGTATAAAGCAGCCATTCCCGTGGTTGCTTTATCGTTTATAGCACTTACACGGTCTGAAGGTAATCCTGCCATATTCAAACTTGCTTTAGGATCTATATAGAAAACCGGGGCATCTGGTGGAGCAAATTGATACAAACTGGCAGCTGGATACACCTGCATAGATGTACCAATTATAAGCACTATATCTGCACTAGCACATTCCTTAGCAGCAGGTTCTATCATGGGAACATCTTCTCCGAACCAAACGACTTGAGGTCGTAATTGGCCACCCTTTGGACATAAATCTCCAGTTTGTATATCACCCTCCCAGTATTTAATATAATCTGGATCAATAGTTGATTTTACTTTCCTTAGTTCACCATGCAAATGAATGATATTCGTTGAGGCTGCTCGTTCGTGAAGATCATCAACATTCTGCGTTATTACCACTACATTAAAGTGTTCCTCAAGTTTTTTTATATAATGATGGGCGGCGTTAGGTTCAACAGTGTGTAGGCTGGCTCTTCGTTGATTATAAAATTGTTGTACCAGATCTGGGTTTCTTTGAAATCCTTCCGGTGTTGCAACGTCCATGATATCATGACCTTCCCATAAACCGTCAGCATCTCTAAAAGTAGGTACTCCGCTTTCTGCGCTTACACCTGCTCCCGTTAGAACGACAATCTTTTTCATATATTTGGTTTGTTTAACTTTGCCTAAAGATTATAAAAAAATATAGATGTCAAAAGTTTTTGAAGGTTTAAAAGTTGTTGAGCTAGCTTCTGTACTTGCAGGACCAGCTGTGGGAATGTTTTTTGCAGAACTTGGGGCAGAAGTTATCAAGATAGAGAACAAGCTTACAGGAGGGGACATAACCAGAACCTGGCGTCTAACATCAGAATCTTTGAGTGATGATCGCTCCGCCTATTATTGCAGTATTAATTATGGCAAACAGGTTCTAATGCTAGACCTTAAAGAGAAATCAGATCGTAAGATTTTGAATGGATTAATAGCAGACGCAGATATAGTACTCTCTAATTTTAGGACACCAATAGCGCAGAAACTACACGTTCAATATGAGGACATAAAGGCTTTAAAGTCAGACGTGATATTTGCTGAGTTGACAGGGTATCCCAATTCTGATCGGCCAGCTTATGATGTTGTATTGCAGGCAGAAACTGGATTTATGCACATGACTGGTGAGCGGGGAGGAGTTCCAGTGAAGATGCCAGTAGCTTTGATTGATATCTTAGCAGCACATCAAATGAAAGAGGGTATTCTTGTTGCTTTAATACAAAAACTTAAAACTGGAAAAGGAGCTCATGTACAGGTGAACTTATTTGATTCAGCCTTAGCTTCTCTTGCGAATCAAGCTACTAATTGGCTGGTGGCAAAGCATATCCCCGAGGCGATTGGCAGTGCCCATCCAAATATTGCGCCTTATGGAGATGTTTTTGAGGATAATGCAGGCAGATATTTTGTACTTGCAGTAGGTTCAGATAAACACTTCAAGGCACTTTGTAGCTGTATTGGTATGCCTGAACTAGGAAGTGATCCGCTTTTCTTGACGAATCCAGATCGGCTACAAAACAGAGCTGCTCTTTTACAGAAATTAGCTTCAATATTCAAAGGGAAGTCCGTTGATCATTGGATGCATCTGTTAAAGGAGAATGATGTTCCTGCGGGGATGATTCGAAATATGAAGGAACTGTTCGAGCTTGAAATCGCGCGCGAAAAGATCCTTCAATATTCTGATGATCCAAATCATAAGACCGTCCGGTCGGTAGCATTTAAAATTTACTGACCTTTCAGGCTGAAGAGCGTTTTATACAAGGAACCGTCTTTGGAGATTAAACAACCATTTTCCATCATCTTAAATAGCTCCTGATTGCGTTCGCCTTTGTAGGTCTTTTCTGCTGTGTATATTTTTACAGCTGAGCCAGAAGCTTTAACCGTTTGCATGATTTCTTCTGCGCTTTGATTTTGTGCAAAATTAATTTGGGTATTACCCTCCACAAAAAGTCCCATCATGACGATTTTTTCCTTTTGGCAATGGAAGGTCTTTATATCATTCACGGTCTTGTACTCTAGGTATTCTAGTTTATCAAATACTTTGTCAAAAACTTGATCACTAAATAAACCAATCAGTCCATCTACTTGCTCAGCATTTGAATCTTTTAGTTTTTCCCAATCATCAGCTGTAACCTGATTACTAGCCAAAAAGCGAATGAAGTCTTGTTCTAGATCCTTTAATTCTGCCTCGTTTAATCTTCTATATTTCATATCTTCGTTTACCAATTTGCACAAATATCTGCAATCCAATCGAAAAGTAACAATAATGAAACCTATACTTATCATAAATAAGCCGCACAGTGTCCTTACAGAGGGTCTTGAGGAACATGGAATACCTTTTGAGACGGATTATACATCCTCCTATGATGCTATAGTATCAAAGTTAGGGGACTATGACGGAATAATTATCAGATCAAGGATCTCATTGGATGCACAGCTATTGAAGCATGCCCATCATTTAAAGTTTATAGCTAGAGAAGGGGTTGGCTTAGATCACATTGATACAGATTATTGTGAAAGGTATGGTATACCGGTCCTTATTTCTCCAGAGGGAAGTAAAGACACCGTGGGGGAGCATGCTATTGGGATGTTATTAAACCTAATGAATCATCTGACACGTTGTTCCCAGCAGGTCAAATCTGATCTTTGGCTGCGGGAGGAGAATCGTGCTTACGAGCTTAAAGGGAAAACAGTTGGAATTATTGGATATGGTAATATGGGGCAATCTTTTGCCCAAAAAATTAGTGGTTTTGATGTAAAGACCTTGGCTTATGATAGATATAAGAGTGACTATGGTGACCAATATGCTGAGTCTGTTTCTTTGGAAGAACTAAAAACCAAGGCTGATATCATTAGTATTCATATTCCTTTGGATAAGGAAAATCAATATTTTATAAATGAGTCATTTTTTGAGACCCTCGCCAAACCAGTTTTTTTTATAAATACAGCTCGGGGATTAATTGTTGAGACAGCAGCATTGGTCTCTGCCATCAAAAAAGGGAAGGTTCTTGGAGCTGCTTTAGATGTATTAGAGTATGAAGATAGCT
>JBELIG010000135.1:0-8583 GCA_042091035.1 Sphingobacteriales bacterium
CTCTCATTTAATTTTTGTCTTAAGAAAGAAATAATGAAAAGATATATTCCACATCGTGTTAAAGTTAGACTGCACCTAATTAGGCGTTTGTGGAGAGATATCCAAAAGGGTCATTATTATGACTATGCAAAGCAAAGAGATGCCAATCCTGACCTTAAACATGCTTTACAATTAAAACAGGAGCTGAAACCAAATGAGGCAAAAATGCATAATCTGCTAATCGCAATAAAACGCATTGAGTCTATTCAGGTTAATCCCAATGAAATATTCTCTTTTTGGAATGCTGTTGGAAATCCAAACAGAAAGAATGGTTTCGTAAACAGCCGATCAATAGTCGCAGGTGTATTGCAGGATACAGTGGGCGGTGGTCTGTGCCAATTGTCTGGTCTTATTTACTATTTGAGTTTGCAGGCCAACCTTGAAATTCTTGAGCGGCACAGCCATTCTATGGATATTTATACTGCGGAAACTCGATTTGCGCCGCTCGGTTCAGATGCAACTGTTGCCTATGGTTATAAGGATTTAAGGATTAGAAATAAATTAAATTATCCGATACGATTTAAATTTTCCATACTTGAGAATGATATAATTATCAATTTGATGCATCTGAGTCCTATCCAGGAAAGCAAAGTAGAATTTGAAGAAAAGATAACTGGAGAGAATCATGTAGAGGTGTATACAAGTATAAATAATGAACGAGTTACTACATCAAAATACAAAAAGCTTTTTCCCCAATAAAATGACTTTATTTTTTATTATTTTAGATTTGCTTTGGTTTGGGATTAAGGTGTTGTTTTTAAGCGCTTTAAGCTTTTTTAATTTGGGAATAAAGTGATTGGTATGGATCAGTTTGTAAAGAGTATGTACACCTTATTTATGTCTAGTAATACCTTTGAAAAAGGTGCTGCTTTAGCTTACTACTCCGTTTTTTCAATACTCCCCATGTTGATTTTGGTGATAGCTGTTTTTGGATTTTTCTTTGGTGATAAAGCTGTTTCAGGAGAGATCTTTGGGCAATTAAAAAATGTTTTAGGTGTAAAAGGTGCAAATCAGATTCAAGATCTCATACAGAATCAGCATACAAATCATAATAACTTGATTGCTTCTCTTGTTGGTTTTATAACCTTAGTGCTTAGTGCCTCTGGCATGTTCAATCAAATGCAAAGTGCCTTTAATGATATTTGGCAGGTGCCATTAGCGGAGTCAAGTGGTGTTTTGACAAATGTAATTCGCCATTTTACGTCTTTCTGTGTCTTGTTATCACTCTTTTTTATCATGATTGCAAGTACGGGTATTCATAGTTTTATAGCGCATCATTCAAGTAGTATACCAAGTGATTATAGCTTTATATACTGGTTAGAACATCTGCTGTCCTATGTGCTCACAGCAAGCTGTTTTATGTTGATGTTTCGCTTTTTGGGTGATGCTGATTTTTCTTGGAAAATATGCGCTGCTGGTGGCTTGTTCACCGCCGTTTTATTCTTAGTGGGTAAAGTAGGCATAGGTTATTATCTAAGTTCCTCCACAACGGTAAGTGTATTTGGTTCCGCAAGTATTCTTGCTCTAATAATGGTTTGGGTGTATTATATATCTCAAATTATTTTCTTGGGGGCGGTATTTGTAAAAGTTTTGAAAGCCTCTTAGTTGATTGGATTGTTATAAATATTCATATATTAAAGTAATTGTTTTATTGGCTAAGAATTGATTTAGATTTTCAATTCTTTTACTCCTGTATCCTGTTAATCTTTCATTATATGAAGTCTTTGAATTGGAAAAAGTATGCATTTGAGTTCCTTTCGATTTTTATAGCTATTCTTGCAGCTTTCGCCTTGGATAATTGGAATGATGATAGAAATGATAGGGTAGCCGAAGCAAAAATATTGACGGAGATACTCAATGGATTAGAAAAGGATAAGGAAGATGTTGCCATTAATATATTAGGTCATGAACTTGGAATAAAGGCCTGTGCTTATTGGAGAAATATCACAAGAAATCAGCCATACAAATCAGATTCCTTGGGTCAATACTATATTCTTTTGACAAGAGATTTTGTCTCCATACAAAATACTACTGGATACGAAACTTTGAAGTCTAGAGGACTTGAATTGGTAGAAAATGATTCCTTAAGGGAACGGATTGTGACGCTTTATGAGTATGACTATCAAGCTATAAGGAAGCTAGAGGAGGAGTATGGGGAAATGCAATTTCATGAAAATTATTTTGAGCTAATGAATACTGTCTTTTTGCCATATATGCAATTTGACTCAATTGGCTCTTTGAGCAGTATTGAATATCCTTTAGATCTAGAACGGAATGAGGAGAACCTATTGCTAAGCCATCTTTGGAAAATCGAATACAATAGGAATTTTATTTTGAGAGAATACCAAAAGGTTGAAAAGAAAATTCTTGCTTTGAAAGCAGATTTAAATCTTGTTTTGAAGCAATAAATTGTGCCCTTGCCTTTGGGTATCAGCAGCTTTACTTTAAAAATTGAAACCTCTTGATATAAGCCTTGTTAAAGAGGATTAGGCTGAATTTGTATCTAATATTAGACTTTCTTTAGCTTCACTGTTTAAACGCGCGATGCTATTCTTTGTATGGCTAATTAGGTAAAACTGACACAAGCTATTTACAGAAATATTATGCAGAACAAGGCAATCATTAAAAGTTGGCAAAGTGGGAATGATTTGTCAGTCCTAAACTCCATCCATTTATATGCTGTCAATATTGCAATCTTTGATAGAGACATAAGTAATCTTGAGCAAGAAATTGAAGCAATGCTTTTGCAGGGTATAACTTTTAAAGCGAGTGGTTCTATTTCTGATATTTTAAGCACACTTGAAGGAGAGGCGAAATTTAAAGGAGATTATTTAATGAAGGATATCCGTATGCTTCTAGAGTGTTTTAGAGATCTTTCTAAGCTTGATAGTTTCAGGTTATTTTTTGCGACTGTGCAGTCAGATATGTGCCGTAGATTTCACACGGATATGAACGATTTAAGGTTGCTTTGTAAGTACTGTGGTCCAGGAACATTGTGGCTTGATGAAGGTAATGTAAATCGGAAAGCGCTCACAGCCTTAGAGCCTAATGAAAGAATAGTAGTAGATGAATATAAGATCAAACAAGCATCAACTGGTGATGTATTAGTTTTGAAAGGTGAAGTAAGAAAATGAAGCTAAAAATCAATTCATAAAAGCTACTTTTTGGTTTAATCCAATCAGTTTTTTCCAAAATAAATTCAATTCAATTGCTCAAACCCATTATGATGATTATCAACTATACAGAGACGAAATTCAGTTCAAGGTAGATGATCATTTGAAAATGATGGTAATGGACACTTGGAATGCGGTAAAGGTCGATGAAGGTCGATTCACTGAATATACGCAGCTTTAGAAAATGAAATGCACTTTCCTCTGCTACTGATATTGAATTATATTGTCGGCAGAGGAAAGGTTTCTATCAGATTTGCAGGATCAATTCGAATAAAGTATTGCTCTTTATTTAGGAATCATGGACAAAATAGTCTCTGCAGATCGTTTTAACTCCTCCATATTCTCTTTGACGTACTTGTCTTTTACTGCTTTAAAAATATCAGTAATTGCAGACTGTCGGACTATTTTTCCGTCTTTCAAGAATATGATTTCGTCGGCAATATCCATTGCATCATAAATATCATGGGTGATGAATATCATTGATAATCCAAGATCTTTGATTAGTCTTTTAATCTCGTGTCTTAGTTCAGATTTAAGATTTGTGTCCAGATTGGAGAATGGTTCATCAAGTAAAAGAAGATCTGGCTCGCGCACTAAAGATCGAGCAATGGCGACTCTCTGTTCCTGTCCTCCGCTCAACTCTGAGGGGAAACGATCCTCATAACCCTCCAGCCTTACTGCTTTTAGCATTTGCTCAATTTTGGAATGACTTCCTGGGGCTAAGCCAAAAGCAATATTTTCTTTAACTCGAAGGTGTGGGAAGAGCGCAAAGTCTTGAAAAACCAGCCCTACTGATCTTTTTTGAGGGCTTAGATGTATCTGATCATTGCATAGGATTTGGTCACCCATATTTATTTGGCCCTGATCGGATCTTTCGAGCCCAGCGATGAGCTTTAGAAGGGTAGATTTACCACTTCCACTTTCTCCTACCACTGCACAAATTTTGCCACTTTCCAATTTGTATGAAAAGTCTTTTAAGGCAAAAATCTTCTTATCGTAAGACTTGCTTAGTTCTTCAATCTGAAGAATGTATTTATCTGTTCCCATATCAATTAGAATTCATTTTTGTCCTTCGATTTAGAATGATCATCAGTAATCCGATCATAGCCACAAGCAAAAGCGCTGGCCAAGCTGCCTCAACAAGTCGTTCGTCGTCGGCATAGGCATATGCATTTAGTGCTAGTGTGTTTAAATTGTAAGGCTTTAGAATGAGTGTCAGAGGTAGCTCTTTCATAAGGTCTATAAATACTAGCAAAAAAGTTGATAGTATCACAGGTTTTATGAGGGGGAAGTCTATTTTAAGCATAGTCCTCCATCTATTGGCACCGAGCAAATAAGAGGACTCGGATAGTCCTTTGCCTAATTTTAAAGAGCTCGCTTCAATAGGATTGTAAGCTACTGCCATAAATCTGAAAATATAGGCGTATACAAGTATGAAGCTACTGCCATAAAATAAATAACCGACCTCAAGACCAAGTTGATCTTGAAAGAAGTTGATGATTTCTTGTGAACTTCGGATAATCCCAATACCGATTATAGCTCCAGGTAATACATATCCAATGGCAGGGATTCGGCTAAAGAAGTTTAGGCTTTTTATATAATTCCATCGACTTAGATAAAGCAGTACTAATGCAAATAGTAGTATTAGTATGGCTGCAGTAGATGCCAAGGTTACACTCTGGAAAGCTACTTCCCAGAGTTCACTGCTATACAGAGCTTCCATGTTTAATGATGCCCAATGTATCAATTGGCCTAAGGGTAAGACTAATCCGAAAAGAATAGGAATAGAAAGAATAAAATAGGCAACATATTTTCTCCTTCCTTCAAGCTTAATTCTTCTGTCTCCTTTATTTGAAATCTCTTTCATCTTGAATGCATAAGAACGTCGAGATCGCATCCATCTATTTAGACGCATCAAAGCAAAAACAAGTACGAGTAGTATCGCTGAAAGATAAATAGCTGATGACAGATCTTCTAGTGCGGTCCAAGTTCTGAATATTCCAGTTGTGAAGGTGTTGATCCCAAAATACTTTGCGGCACCGTAGTCATTTAGTACTTCCATAAAGACTAAAAACAAAGATGCAATAAGTGCTGGATAGGCCATTGGGAGCGCTACCTTGAAGAAATATTTGTTTTCATTTGCCCCAAGTAGATAAGCAGCATCTCGAAGTGCGTGTGGGTAGTTTGAAAACATTGCCCTAAGGCTAGCATATACATAAGGATATAGAGAAATACTCAAGACCCAGATGAGTCCAGGCGTATTCATGAACTCAATTTTTTGAAGCTCAAATCCCAATTGCTGTAAAACTAAGATCAGACTTCCTCCATTTCCAAAAAGGCCGACATAGGTATATGCTACAATGTAAGAAGGTATTGCAAGGGGCATATAGAGTAGCCAGCTGATTAGCTTTCTATATTTAAAGTCATATTTACTTACGATCCATGCTGTAGAGACTCCTAGTATACTGCAGATTATGCCCGTTCCAAGCAGTAAATAAACGGAATTGGAAATATACTCTAACAGAAAGTATTCAAGGATATGGTTCCACATATCTCCAACACCATCGAAGAGGTTTATCCCGATTGAAAAGAGAGGAATACCTAAAAGAATACCCATGGTCACCATCAATAGGGACCATGGGCTTATATCTCTTTTTATATGTCTCCAACGAGATCGCATTCTATTATTATTTCCAGTTTACCTCATCGAACTTAATAACAGCTTCTTTATTAAGCTCGCCAAGTTTGTTCAAAGGTAATTTATCTTCAACAAAACTTCCCCAAGATTTAAGTAAATCTGATTGCTCTGCCTCTGGATTGACTGGATATTCATAGTTCGCTTCAGCGAAACGTTCTTGAACATCTTTTGAAAGCAGATATTCCATGAACATAATCGCATTCTCTTTATGAGGCGCGTATTTAGCTAATCCTATTCCGGATACATTTATATGTGCACCTCGGTCTTCCTGATTAGGGAAGAAAACACCAACAGCTTGACCTGCTGCAACTTCCATTGAATCTTTGGAATTTAATAGTTTACCTAGGTAGTAGGTGTTTACAATTGCAACTTCACCCTCTCCAGCTAAAATAGCTTTAACCTGATCTCTATCGTTTCCTTTAGGGTCTCTAGCAAAATTATTAACCATTCCTGCAGCCCATTCTTTAGCAGTATCTGGACCGAGATTGGCAATTAATGAAGCCATTAAAGACTGGTTATAGATATTGCCAGAAGATCTGATCAATACTTTGTTATTCCACTTTTCATTGGTTAGATCTTCGTATGTAGATAGATCTTCAGTGCTTACTTTCTCTTTATCGTAAACAATTACACGTGCTCTCTTTGTAAGGCCAAACCAATTGTTATCGGCATCTTTTAGGTATGCTGGAACTGTGTTTTGTAAAACCTCTGATTCCGCAGACTGAAGAATACCTTTTGCTTTAGCTCTTACTAAACGACCTGCATCAACTGTAATTAAAACATCTGCTGGAGACTGGCTACCTTCTGTATCCATTTTCTGAATCAATTCGTCAGCACTTGCCTTAACGACATTGATTTTTATTCCAGTTTGTTCTTCAAAAGCAGAAAATATCTCCTTGTCAGTGTCATAATGACGATGCGTGTAAAGGGTTAACTCTTTTGTTTCTTCAGAATCAGACGCTGTATTTGTCTCATTTGACTTATCGTTAGCACAAGAAACTGTTGCTAGGGCGATAAGTATATAAAAAATCCTCTTTATCATAGAACTTGTATTTTAAATATTAAACTGGATCAAAAATAAAGATTTATACTAAGTCTAAATAAACTTACAGCTAATTAAAATAGATTATTTTTCATTTTATGACATCCCATTCTTGATTGACTTAGTAGTAACATACTATTTGGGGACATGTTTTTTGGAAATCTCTTTTTTTAGGAAATAATCTTATATAGGAAGGATCAGTTTGGTTTCATATATTATTTCACTTTATAAGTGTATTTTTATTTTTTGTGATAAAGTGATAAGCCGTTAAAATGTGATTATGAATGTATTTGAAACACAACGATTAAGCGTTAAAATAATAACAGAAAAGGATCGTAGTCTATTTGTTGAATTACTCACTGATCCCCGAATTATACCTTCCGCTCCGCATCGAAAAGTGAAGATGGATGATGTGCTTACAAAATTTAAACTGAGTTTAAGTGCCTCTAGTATTCCAGTTAAAGGGCAAAATAATATTTGGGGCGTCTTCTTAAAAGGGCATGCTGATATGATTGGCTTAGCTGCAATCTTGACAAACGATGAACAAGATTGGGAGCTTGGGTATAGATTTATAGTAAAATATTGGGGAAAAGGTTACGGCTCTGAATTGGCAGCTGGAATTGTACGATATACTTTCGAGGAGCTTGGCTTGACTAAGATTACTGCAGATGTAGATATTGTAAATGTAGCATCTGCTAAGATCTTGGACAAAATAATGCTTCCAATAAAAGAATTTTACAATGATGAAGATAAATCCGTCGATCGCCGTTATGAGATTAGCAAAGAAGAATGGTTTAGCAAGGTTGGTCTAGATGTGCAATGATGCTTTGGTAAATTATCTTAAATGAATTATTTCACCTTGTTTTCATATGGTTTTATTGTTAAGTTCACGTTTTTTAAGGGGGTAGGCATTATTTGAGTTCGATAAAGGCTAGCTTATCCCGTTCTTTTTAGATCAAAAAATCAAAATCAACAAATGAAATCCATTCTTACAAAAGGTGTAAGCCTTGTTTTATTTATCGCGTCTAGTTTCAATGTATTTAGTCAAGAATTAGCAATTACAATAAGTGGAGATAGCATATATGTATATCCAAATGGTACTTGGACTTATGAAGCTTTGGAAGATATGCCAAGCTTAAACGAATTATCTTATTTAGATGAAGAATTAGACATAGACACTATTTCAACTGAATTTACATTTAGCAAATCTTCCAGTAAGGAGGTGGTTAATAAGAATAATCAGTTTAAGATTAAATATAATGCGAGTGATTGGAAAAGAATACCTCCTGCTTCGATAAATGAAGAAGCAGAATTTGCCTTTTCTTCTAAAGAGACTGACATCTGGTGTCTTGTTATTTCAGAGGAAATTCCAATCGATACGGAGGCCTTATTCCTTACAGCCAAAAATAATATGGAGGAATTCTCAGGGTCCAAGGTAGAGATTGTAAAGACTGAATTAAGAACAGTAAATGGTGCAGAATTGATTAGAGGAGTTATGAGGTCTGAGTATTCCGGTATACCACTCATTTTTGATACCTATTACTATTCGAATGATAATGTATCAGTTCAATTCACGGTATACACAAGTGATAATCTGTGGGAAAAAAACACGGATTTGATTCATGAATTAT
>JBELIG010000136.1:0-8527 GCA_042091035.1 Sphingobacteriales bacterium
CATCACTCAATTAATGGCTGTACCCTACGCAATGTATGCGTTTAATGCAGGAGGAAGTGCTTCAGGAGATGATTGGGGAAATCAAACGGTGAATTCAGATAATACCATAAGTGGTAATGGAACTGCTTCCAGTCCATTAACTGTAAATTCTTCTGCAGTCAATACGGACAATCAATCTTTAAGTATCGATGGGAATCAATTGAGTATTTCAAATGGAAATACGATTTCTATCCCGACTGGTGGTACTGATGCAGATGCAGATCCTACCAATGAAATTCAAAATCTAAGCATAAATACAGTGGGGTCTGATGTGGACTTGAATATCACGGATGGAACAGGGGTTTCATTTAATGTAGATGATGCAGATGCAGATGCAACCAATGAGCTTCAGTCTTTGAGTATAAATGGAGCTGAATTAAGTATTAGTAATGGGAATACAATAACTATCCCGACTGGTGGAACTGATGCGGATACAGACCCTACTAATGAGCTTCAGGAGTTGAGTAACTCAAAGAGCGGTGATAATGTGACGGTAACTATTACAGATGGAAATTCAACGACTTTCAATGTTAGAGATGGAGACTTTAGTAGCTCTAATGAATTGCAGGATCTGTCCTTTTCCAATAATACATTATCCATTTCAAATGGCAATGCAGTATCCATAGCAGAAGGGAAATGGACAGAGAATTCCTCTGCAAATGCTGTTTATTATGATGGTAAGGTTAATGTAGGAATCGATAATTTTTCCAACAACACAACTGGCGCTGCACTTTATGTTAATGGAGAAGGTATGTTTCGAAGTGGATCTTCTTCAAATTCCTATAGTCAAATAGGGGGTCAAGGGACTATTTCTTTATATAAATCAGGGACAGAAGTAGCTTCTTTGGAAGATGGCTCACTGACGCTAAAAGAGCCTTTTAATGGAAATAATAATCAAGTTATCATAGATGCGGATGAAAGTTTAATCGCTATTCGGAACAACAATCAGCCAATGATCGACTTAACAAAAACATCTGCGGGTGGTGGTAGAATTGACATAACAAATCAATTTGGCAATAATGCTACCGTTCAATTGGCTACAGATGCTACCATGGGTATGGGGTCTGTGAGCACCTACTTTGCATCTTCACTCAATACGCTTCTTAATGTTTCAGCCGCAAATAATGAATATGGCGGGGTCGCTATATACGACGCTAATCAAAATGCACAGGCTGGATTAGCAATCGACACAAATGGTGATGGAATTGTTTTTGCAGATATAAAGAATTTTCGAATGGATCACCCGGAAAATACGGACGAGGAGATCTGGTATGCCAGTTTGGAAGGCCCTGAGGCAGGTGCTTATGAACGCGGAACAGCTCAGTTAGTCAATGGTGAGGCTTTAGTGCCGTTTTCTGATCATTATACCCTGGTAATCTCTGAGGATGGCATGACGGTTATGCTCTCTCCTCTTTCTGCTGAGTCTCTTGGTCTGGCTGTGATTGAAAAGACGACGGAAGGATTTAAAGTGAAAGAATTGTACGGTGGAACAGGTAATTATTCTTTTGACTGGGAGGTGAAAGGTGTACGTAAGGGATTTGAAGATTATCAAGTGATAAGAGAAAAGAAAGATATGGTTTTAAAACCAAGAAGATAAACAATAGGGTGTACCTAAGTATTTCAGATTAGTATGGTCTTAGTGCCATACTGATCTGCTTAGGTTATGTTTTTTTATATGTATTTGACTTAGTTATTTTCCCCATTGTTTTGAGTATTTTACCTCAAATCCTCGAAACAATCTCATTATGAAGTATTTAGTTTGTCTTTATGCCTTTCTTTTTATGTGTCTTTCTTTCGATTTATATTCTAATACTAAAGCTGATGAAAATCCTGAATCGGAGTATCAAATGTCTGCACAAGATTCAGTTCTAGCAATTACAGCTCAAGTGATTAAACTTATAGATTTAGGAAGGGACACCTGTTTAATGTCTTTAGAAAAGGCGCTAAAAATCACAGAACGCTGTGAAAAGAAAACGCTATATCGTGCTGAGGTTTATCAGCAATTGGCATATGCGGAAATGCAATTTGGTCAATTAAATAGAGCAGACTCTTTATTGGATTTATCTAAAGTACTTTTTGAGGAGAATGATTGGGGAAAGGGTGTTGCGCTGGTTCATCTGAAAAAGGGCTCACTAAGTGCACTCAGAGGATTGCAAGAGGAGGAAATTCGATATCAAATTCTTGCCTTAGAATACTTTGAAGCAGAGGGAGATCATTCAAATGCATTCAAACCTTGTATTAATCTTGTTAATATCTTTACTCGTTTAGATCAATTGGATAAAGCTTTCTTATATATTGAAAAGGCAGAAAAACATATGCAACAACTCGAGGGATATAAAGATAATTATGGCTATTTGTATCTCTTGAATACTAAGATAGTGTGTCATATTGATACACTTGAGAAACTATCAAATATTGGGTTGCCTGATGAGGGAATAAGTACAGTAGATACCACATTTAGTTATTATTTAGATCAGATGATCAATATAAATGAAGAAATGTTTTCTCTAGCCTATAAACTGGAGATTGATGAATTTAAATATAGGGCTAACCTTAATAGGGTCAGAGTAAAATTATTTCAAAATGACTATAAAGGTGCAGTTGATATCTCAAAATTTGTATATGCTGATGTTATGAATTTGGATAATACCCTAATAAAATTTTATACTAATTATTATTATGCCAAGGCACATAAAGAGCTTGGGGATTATTCAGAAGCACTCAAATATGTCCGTGTAGCTGAAAATGTGAATACTGAACATGACGATTCTTTTGATAAGGAAAAGCGACTTGTTCTTAATTTATATTACAATATATTCACAAGGCAAAATAGATATAAAGAGGCCTTAAATGTATTTGAGGAATTAACTGAACTTAGAAATCAAGCCAACTCTGCCGATCGCTTTAAGGCTGTAAATGAGTTAGAGGCTAAATACCAAAAAGCAAAAGATAAAAATGAAATCCTGATGCTTGGTGCACAAAATAGTAAGCTAAAGTTAAATCAGTTTTTATTGATTACAGGCTTTATTCTCATGGCCGCTTTTTTATTGGTTTTTATGAAATATAGACGATTAAGCCAAGAGATTGAAGACAACAAAAAGATCACTCAAGCTATTTTACTTGGTGAGGAGAATGAGAAAAAGCGTTTGGCGAGCGACCTGCATGATGGTCTCGGTCAGTCTATGCTTATCTTGAAAAATCAATATTTACAAGGGGATACTAATGCTATATTTAAGGAAGATTTTGATAAGCTTATACAGGAAACTAGAGCTATTTCAATGAATCTGCATCCCGCACCACTTAAGCTTTTTGGATTGACCAAGGCATTGGAAGATATGGTAGATAAAGCTTCATTAAACCAATCAATTTTTAGTAGTCACGAACTTACAGACATTGATGTTTTTGTGAACGAGACATCAAGTATACAAGTCTTCAGGATAATTCAGGAAGCCATCAATAATATTTTAAAACATTCAGAGGCAACTTCTTTAAAACTGATGGCTAAGGCAAAGTCAAACGAATTAGAGCTTGTTTTGATGGATAACGGAAAAGGGTTTGAACTCAGTACTGAAAAAAGGGAATCCCTTGGCGTGACGACCATGCACGAACGTGCCGAAGCCATTGGCGGTAAATTATTTATAGAATCAATAATTGGCAAAGGGACAACAATAAAGCTTAATCTCCCAAAGGCTGTTTAACTTACAATCTTATTATGCTAACAATATATACAGCAGATGATCACCCTGTTTTATCAAAGGGTTTAAGAGATATTATTAATGTAGAGTATAGATTCAAACTCCTTGGATATTCTGCTGATGGAGAAACAGCACTTAAAGAAATCCTGGTGAAGGAACCGGATATTGCTATTCTTGATATTGAAATGCCCGTACTTAATGGGATAGAAGTCGCAAAGAAACTGATAGAAAATCAATCAAAAACTAAGGTTGTCTTTTTTACACTTTATAATGAACGGAGTTTTTTCCTTAGAGCCATGGACTTGGGTGTTAGAGGGTATTTACTTAAAGACAGCGCTCCGGAAGAGATTATAAGTTGTATAGATACAGTACATAATGGGGGTGCTTATGTATCTCCTTCTTTGAGTACTTTTCTGGTGGACAGACACAGTCAGGAATCAATATTGGGTGTTTTGAGTAAGCAAGAGCAAACTATAGTAAAACTGATCGGACAACATAAAACATCAGCTGAGATTGCTGATTTATTGTTTATCAGTGAGAAAACAGTTTCAAACCACAGAAGTAATATTGGGCGAAAATTAAAATTGGATAAGAAGCAAAATTCCTTGCTGACCTGGGTGTTAGAAAATAAAGATAAGTTCATAAATTAATGATGCTTATCCTTCCAATCTCTCAATGGATATTCATCTGAAGGCGGAAATTTGTAATGCCACCATTCTTCTTCATATAAGCTGAATCCCCCTATATCTTCCATGATACTTCGAAGAAGCTCCCTGTTGTCAAGGATCTCTTCGCTGTGTCCCTGAAAACCATGATGAGCTTCCTCCCCAAAATAGTCGAAACCAGTAGGCATAGACAATTCTCCTCCGGTAGCTTTGTCAATAAGTGTAACATCTACGGCGCCTCCTCGATTGTGCGATGATCCTTTTCTGGGATCTGCTACATATCTGGAGTCGGGTACGATTTCCCACATTTTATATTGCACAGAAATGGGTCTGAATCCATCCCAAATCCTTAAGCCAATACCATTAGGATAAAGCTTTCCTTGATATTCACGAATGTTGTTTAAACTATCTTCTACCAACTTCAAATTTTGCACAGCTCCATAAGCTAACCAACAGCTATCTGTGGGATAAAGGATAGTATCTGTGAAATTCTCCATCGTTGAGTATTTCAGATCAATATCAATATCAGGGATATATTCTTTGATGAGTACAAGCTTATCTGAGGAGGGAATCGTTTGAGTGGAGCAAGATTGTAAATAGCTAAAAAGTAGTATGCTACTAATGACAAGCAGTGAAGGATTCTTTTTCATATCTGAAAATTAGCAAATTAGAATTCGTAACTAAAATACTTATTTAATAAATGAAATCGGTAGAACTAAAAAGTAGTTTACTGTTGTATTTAAATTGTTAGAATAACCTCAATCAAAAACAAAATGAACAAACGACCGTATGTCATACCTCAAGCCCAGCTTGAGCGACTCAAAGATCTTGCCTTGTTTTATCCCTGTAGTGGCGAAGATTATTATGATGCAATTGCTGTTTTCTCACCGTATATAACTGATTTTTGGTTTGTGGATAAGCGTTATTTTACGCTCAGGTCTGCCCTGGATTGTCCACCTGTACTAAGACGGAAACCGGATTATGAATTATTGGATGTCAAGGTTGAAGGGCTGCCTTTGTTTCGTAACAGAGATCCACACATTTGGCCCTGTATCCGTACAGAAACATATAAGCATATCCCCAGTCAACGCGTAATACGAATCCATAGACGCAGAGGTTATGGTTGCTCCACCTTGAGATATGAAGGTCGTATGGGTAAATTAGGCGTATTTTTTTACAGAGGAGATAGTCCTGGAGGATACGGAAGTGGTGACCATTGGCTTAGAGGTACTAAGCTTAGTGAAATTTTTACCCATTTAGTGGATGGGGGATTGTTGGCAATTGACGGCTCCAACGGTGGAGCGAATAGTCAAAGGCATAGCCAACAAAGAGGTGCTTACAGAGAGTTGTTTAAGTATTATTATTCTTGGACCAATGGTGAGCGGCTCAGCTCACAACAGTTACTCGAAGGTGTAAATGCGTTCACCGATAAATATCACAGACAGTATAGATGTGTTGGATATGCAGGCGATCGATATGCGCCTACTTTGATTTGGGAAGTCGACCGATCAAAATCTGTTGAGCCGCCTGTACCTAGCTATGAAAAAATCGTCAGAGATTATGATGACCCAACCTTTGACCGATTTTGGCTGGCCGGAGGCTTTAATGTGCATAATGGCTTTCCTTTGGATTTTGAGAAAAATTATAAAATTAGAAAAGAGTGGTTCAAAGGCAAAAAACGGTATTCTGTCGAATAAGTATTCCAGATATATTTTAATTAGATTTTTTTTGTAAAAAAAATGATTTGAAAGCAGTTGTAAGAAAGAATTATTGTAAAGCGGAGGATCTTTCCTTAAGTAATGTCCCCTATCCGCAAGTAAAGGATGATGAAGTATTAGTGCGCATTGATTACACGACTATCAATCGAACTGATTGTGCTAATCTTACCGCAAAGCCCTTTATTATGCGCTTTGTACTGGGTGTTTTTAAACCTAGGAAAACTACGATTGGTACTGATTTTGCAGGTGATATTGTGGAGCTTGGTGGAGATGCAAAGTGTTTTAAGCTAGGTGATAAAGTCTTTGGATTTAAGGATGTTGTTGCAGAGTCTCAAGCAGAATTTGCGGTGTTCAAAGAACGGGACCTATTCTTGATTCCAGAAGGTATTGAAAAGGATGTTGCGGCTGCCAGTCTTGAAGGTGCTCATTACGCATTTACATTTTTTCAACTAGCAAAAATTAAGGCCAATCAAAAGATTTTTGTACACGGAGGAACAGGTGCTATCGGTTCTGCTTTGATACAATTTGCAAAGACATTGGATGTACATGTGACAGCCAGTTGTCGAACAGAGCATATGGATGAGGTCCTTGCAATTGGAGCAGATAGAGTGATAGATTATACACAAGAGGATTTCACTAAGCTCAAGGATCAGTATGACATTGTTTTGGATGCTGTAGGGAAATCAACGTTTGGGAAGTGCAAATCGGTACTAAGTGAAAAGGGGATTTATATCTCATCAGAGCTGGGGCCGTTTATTCAGAATGTGTATTTGCCTTTGTTGACAAAGCTTACAAAAAAGAAAGTCTTCTTTCCAGTTCCTATAAAAGTTGAGCAGTCAATTCCCTTTATTTCTAGAATGTTGGCCACTGGTAAATTTAAACCACTGATAGATCGAAGCTTTGAGCTAGATGAGATATCGGAAGCCTATCAATATGTAATGTCTGGGCAGAAGAAGGGTAATGTTTTACTCAAGATTAACTAAAAAGGAAAGAGATCTTTTTTAAAGAATGTTGCTTGAAGCTTTAGCTTTTTAATTTGATTTTATTAATTTTTATATATAGACCAAATAGAGCCAATCGTGTAAACCAATATATCATATCCCGACTATGAAAAAGATCTTTAAAGTAGGCCTTATAAGTTTGCTATCCCTAACTGTCTTATTGATTGTTTTAGGCTTCGGAGTCTGGCGATTTGCCAAGTCAAATTTCCTAGATTTTGAACGTGATTATAAAGAACGTAAAACCTTCAATTCACTTACCGTTGATGGATATACTTTTTTCGATCGAAATGATAATGGTAAGCTGGATCTGTATGAAGATAATCGGCAAGATCGTAGTTTGCGAGTAGCAGATGCACTTAGCCAAATGAATGTTGATGAGAAAATACATTTATTAAAAGGTTCAGGGATAGCTTCGGCTATGGGTCGATTGGAACCAGGTGAAGGTATCCCTGGAGTGGTGGGTACTATAGTGGCCACTCCAAGACTAGGATTGCCTGCTGTTAACCTATCTGATGGTCCTGCGGGTTTACGTATTTTGCCGGAACGAGAAGGAGCGGACCGAACTTTTTATTGTACCGCTTTCCCAATTGGTACCTTGGTTTCTTCCACCTGGAATACAGACTTAGCTTACGATATTGGCAATGCGATGGGGCATGAAGCCAAAGAGTATGGTATTGATGTAATTTTAGGCCCAGCCGTAAATATTCACCGGCATCCATTTTGTGGACGAAACTTTGAATATTTCTCCGAAGATCCTTTATTGACAGGAAAGATTGGAGCAGGTATTGTCAATGGAATAGAATCCAATGGTGTGGGTACATCTGTCAAACATTTCGTAGCAAATAATCAAGAGACAAATAGAACCAAGAATACTTCAGAGCTTTCAGAACGGGCACTTCGTGAGATCTATCTTAAGGGCTTTGAGATTATTGTAAAAGATGCTCAACCTTGGACTATTATGTCTTCATATAATAAGGTAAATGGTACTTATGTAGCGGAGAATAAACGCTTGTTGACCGATGTTTTACGAGGAGAATGGGATTATAGGGGATTGGTCATGTCAGATTGGTTTGCAGGGAAGAGTGCACCTGATATGGTGGGAGCTGGAAATGATCTCTTGGAACCAGGTACAAAACGGCAGTGGGATGCACTGAGGGATGCTTATGAAGCAGGTACATTCACAGAGGAAGAGATTGATATTGCGGCAACACGAATTCTGGATTTAATTTTTAAATCAGGGAAGATGCAAAATTATGCATACAGTGAAAACCCTGATTTAGAAGCCAATGCGTTAATTGCGCGTCAGGCTGCTGCAGAAGGAACGGTTTTGCTAACAAATAATGGAGTTTTACCCTTAAAGAATGTTCAGACTATCTCACTGCTTGGAGCTACCTCTTTTGATTTTATAT
>JBELIG010000137.1:0-8523 GCA_042091035.1 Sphingobacteriales bacterium
AAGTGGCAGAACTTTATAATGATAATCCAACTTTAGAGGGTTTAAAGAAAATGGACGAGGCAAGGCAGGGTGAGGTATTCAAAATGCCTGTCAGTGATACTGCAAGTAAATTGTTCTACATCGAGAGCTATGGCTGTCAGATGAATTTTAATGATTCGGAGGTTGTAGCATCTATTCTTGCAGAGGATGGCTTTGGTCCAACACGTAATATGGAAATTGCGGATTTAATCCTGATTAACACTTGTTCTATACGTGAAAAAGCAGAGGATACTGTTCGAAAACGTTTAAGAATATTTGATAAACTTAAGAGAGAAAGAAAAGGCTTGGTCGTTGGTGTACTTGGTTGCATGGCTGAACGCCTTAAAAAGAAATTCTTAGAAGAGGAGAAATTAGTTGACATAGTGGTAGGACCTGATGCTTATAGAGATCTACCAAACTTGGTTGCTGGTGCAAATGATGGAGATAGAGGTGTGAATGTACTTTTATCAAGAGAAGAGACTTATGCAGATATTAGCCCCCTAAGATTAGGTTCTAACGGTGTTTCTGCATTCATCTCAATTATGAGAGGATGTGATAATATGTGTTCCTTTTGTGTTGTTCCTTTTACTAGAGGGCGCGAGCGCAGTCGAAACGCTTTTTCTGTAGTAGCAGAAGCACAAGATCTTGTAAATAAGGGGTACAAGGAGGTGACACTTCTGGGGCAAAATGTAGATTCATATAAATGGGAGAATCCAGAAACTAAAGAACTTGTGAATTTTGCAGGTCTTCTTGAAATGGTTGCCCTAGTAAATACGGACTTAAGGGTTCGATTTTCTACCTCGCACCCTAAAGATATTACAGACGAGGTGTTGTTTACTATGAAGAAGTATGAAAATATCTGTGAGTATATTCACCTTCCTGTGCAGTCTGGTAATTCGAGAATTCTTGATAAAATGAATCGTACTTATGATCGAGAATGGTATAAGCAGAAGATAGATCGAATTTATGAAATCATGCCCGATTGTGCTATTTCTTCTGATATTATAACTGGATTTTGTTCTGAGACGGAAGAAGAGCATCAAGATACGATGAGTATTATTGAATACTCAAATTATTCAATGTCTTACATGTTTTTCTACTCTGAGCGTCCGGGAACACTCGCTGCTAGAAAGTTTGAGGATGATATTCCTTTGGAAGTGAAGAAACGGAGGTTGAGTGATGTTATCCGAGTGCAAAATGCAATCTCCTTGAAGCTAAACCAAAAAGATATAGGGAAAGTATTTAAGGTGCTTATAGAGGGGGATTCTAAAAAATCTGATGCAGAATTTAAAGGAAGGAATTCACAGAATAAAATGCTCGTTTTCCCAAAAGAAAATGGACTTAAGGCAGGTGATTATACTTGGGTAAAGGTTGAGTCCGCATCTTCTGCAACTCTGAAAGGACATATTGTGAAAAATCCATCAAACTAAACTATTAGATTTTATTCATGCAGAATCTTCAATCCATAAAACAACGCTTTGGGATTATTGGACGCTCTGAATTATTGGAGCGGGCACTAGGCATAGCTGTTCGTGTGGCAAATACAGATCTATCCGTATTGATTACTGGTGAAAGTGGTGTAGGTAAAGAGGTTTTTTCCAAGATCATTCATAGTCTATCACAGAGAAAGCACAATGGGTTTATTGCAATAAATTGTGGAGCCATTCCAGAAGGGACAATAAATTCAGAACTGTTTGGTCATGATAAAGGCGCTTTTACTGGAGCTACTGCAGATCGTAAAGGATACTTCGAAACAGTAAATGGAGGTACTATATTTTTAGATGAGATTGGCGAGATGCCCTTAGATACCCAAGCCTATTTGCTTAGAATATTGGAGAGTGGTGAATATATCAAAGTAGGATCTTCTAAAGTACTAAAGACAGATGTTCGTATTGTTGCTGCTACTAATGTAAATCTTCAAGATAAAATTAAGGCAGGAAAATTTAGAGAAGACCTTTTTTATAGATTGAATACAATTCATATACCTGTTCCTGCTCTCAAAGAAAGGAGAGAAGATATAAATCTGTTATTTAGAAAATTTGCTTCAGACTTTTCTGAGAAATACCGATCAGAGGTTGTGCGCTTAGATGAAGATGCAAGCAAGGTCCTAAAGAATTTTAGGTGGCCGGGCAATATCCGTGAACTACGTAATCTTGCTGAACAGATTTCTGTTATGTCTGAAAAAAGGATGGTTGACGCGGAAGCACTTCGAGATATTGCACCACAACTTTTTAAGCATAATCTGCCAATGATGCAGTCTTCTGAGAAAGGAGATAGTGGAATAGCGGATATGAATGAGCGAGAAATTCTTTATAAGTTGCTTTTTGATATGAAGAATGACTTAGCTTATGTCAAGAATTTAATTTCTGATCTAATACGAGAGAATAATCTTAAAGTGGAGGACATAGAGCGTCTGCGCCAATTTGGCCTTCCTGCTCCGACGTCAAATGATTTACGATCCTCAACAGATCCTGTGAATTTAAATACGGATTTCAATTCTAAACCACCTGTTGAGGAATTCGTTATTGACAATCCCGTAAACGAAGAACCTACTTTTATAATTCACGAATCCTCAGAAGAAGATTTTCATCCCTCTGAAGAATATGATGAGAACCTATCCATTGAGGATATGGAGAAATCTTTTATTACAAAGGCATTAAAAAAGCACAGGGGAAAAAGGAAAGAAGCTGCTTTTGAACTTGGTATCTCCGAGCGAACACTTTATCGCAAGATCAAGCAATATGAAATTCAGGAATAAGCAATCCTAATATGCGAAAATTAAAGCTTACAGAGTTAAACAGATTAAGTTTAGAAGAATATAAGTCAAAGGCTAAGCAACCTTTAGTTCTTGTAATGGATAATATACGTTCAGGCTTGAATATAGGTTCTGCATTTCGAGTGGCTGATTGCTTTGCATTAGAGCGCATAGTACTTTGTGGAATAAGCCAGACACCACCGCATCGAGAAATTATGCGATCTGCAATTGGTGCCGAACAATCTGTAGATTGGTCCTACGAAAAAGATACAGCAGAAGCTTTAAAATCTCTTAAAGAACAAGGATATCAGATAGTAGGCGTCGAGCAAACTACGACATCCATTCCGCTTTCTAACTTTGAGTGGTCAGGTGAAAAACCGATTGCGCTTGTATTGGGTAATGAGGTCAAGGGTGTGAGTGATACAGCCTTAGAGTACTTAGACCTATGCTTAGAAGTGCCACAACAAGGCACGAAGCATTCTCTAAATGTAGCCGTTTGTACAGGTATAGTAGTTTACGACCTTATCAGACGCATTCAATAAAAAAAGCAATTCTTAATAGAATTGCTCTTTTATTACCAATTGAATACCCTATCAATAATTATTCTTCCTCGGTCATTCTTTTTGACTGTACAGACTTCATTGTTTGCATCGTGTTCTAAAAAGAGATTCCACTTTCCTTCCAATGCACCAAAAGCAAGATCTTCTTTTTCTTTTAAGGAATCCAAAGGCCTGATATCATAACTCATTACATAGGGTAGTCCTATATGATGAATAGAGGGCAGAAGGTCAGCACAAAATACTAAAGGTCCCCGTTCAGTTTCAGCGTGAAGGATCATCATGGCTTCTGTGTGGCCATACGTAAATCGTACACTCAACTTATCCATCCATTGCACTGGAGCTTTTTGTACATCAATGAATTGGAGCTTCCCACTTTCTTTTAGAGGGACAAAGTTTTCCTTTAAAAAAGATGCTCGCTCTCGCATATTGGGTTCCATAGCCCAATTCCATTGTTTTTCATTGGACCAATATGTTGCGTTTGGAAAGGTGTTTTTGAACCTGCCTTTTTCATCTATATAGACTGCACCACCTACATGATCAAAGTGAAGGTGGGTAAGAAATACGTCGGTGATTTCTTCTGGGTTGATATTACTTTCGAGTAAAGATCCCATAAGGTCCATGTCACCATGTGGTTCAAAGTGAGATCTAAATTTGTCATCCTGCTTATTCCCAATCCCTGTGTCAACCAGGATCTTTCGATCCCCGTGTTCGATAAGGATTGACCTAGTCGCCCAGGTAACCATATTGTTCTCATCTGATTCGATGATTTTTCCCCACATTTTTTTAGGAACTACTCCAAACATTGCTCCTCCGTCAAGTTTGAATAATCCGGCATGTACGACGCTAATCTTCATTTAGAATCCGATTTTTGTGTTCTGAGACTTTGAGCTTTTTTTGAGTTCAGCCATACGGATGGCTGTGATTGCTGCTTCAATACCTTTGTTACCATACTTTCCACCAGCGCGGTCGACCGCTTGCTGGTGATCATTTGGAGTAAGTAAGCCAAAAGTACACGGTACTCCAGAGTTAAGACCTAAATTGGTTAAGCCAAGTGCTACAGCATTATTAATATATTCGTTATGGCTTGTCTCTCCTTTGATTACACAACCCAAGCCAATGACTGCATCCACTTTGTGGTTAGCAATCAAAAACCGTGCGCCTTGCGGTAATTCAAATGCTCCTGGCACTTGTATAAGATGTATGTTTTCTTCTTTTGCTCCGTGCTTTAGAAGTGTCTCAAGAGCACCTTGATATAGTGCATGCGTGATATCTTCGTTCCAATCTGCTACAACAAAGCCAAAGCTGTAAGAAGCTAAGGATGGAATCTGTTCTTCCTTGTATACAGATAGATTTTTTAAACTTGATGCCATAGTGTTTAAATTTAAAAACCCATCAGGCGTAAGGGCTTGATGGGTTTTATATATAATGTTTGGAGAGATTTTACAATCTAGCCAAATATTTTTCTGCGTTTGCAAGTTGAGCTGAATTTGGAAAATCAGATACAACTTCTTGGTAAGCTGCTTTTGCAGCATCCATATTGCCTTGCTTCTCACTTAGAAGACCTAGACGAATTAGATAAATAGGAGTTAGTGATTCTATTGATCCTGCTTTAGAAGCTTTTCCGTATTCAGACAAAGCTTTGTCGAATTGGCCAAGCTCTGAATAGCAATCTCCAAGTGTTCCATGTTTCATGATAGAAAGAAGGTCCCCATCATTTTTAACCTTAGAAAGAATGTCAGCAGCTGTTTGGTAGTCTCCTTGTTTCATGTAAGAAATACCTCTATAATAGTTTGCTACATTTTTTGAGTCAGTCCCATACTCATTAACGAATTGGTTAAGACCAAGTTCGCCCACGAATGGTTCAGTTAGAGCTAGATTAAATGAATCTTTAGTGAATTGCTCCTCAGCTTTGTACATCGCTGCAAGCGCTTTATCTTGTTTTCCAGGAAGAATCATTCCCTTGTATATAACGAAAATTCCAAATATTGCAACTAATGCAACAATAACACCGAATACTGCAAGTTGATTCTTTTCAACAAAGGTCTGTGCTTTGTCTCTAGTCTCTACCAAGTCAATTAGTACTTCGTTTTCGTTTTGTTTTTTCTTTCTCTTTGCCATAATATAAATCTTACAAAAGTGGTTTTTAACCTCGCAAAAATAATTAAATCTATAACTTAATCAAGGATGATTTAATTTTTTATTAGTCTTTTATGAATGGATAGTCTTCTTGCATATAATTATCCGTGTATAATTCAGATGGATCAGGGTATTCTCCTGCTTCTGCGTATGCTACTGCGTCGTCAATTTCCTTCTTAATCATATCCTTGATTGCTTTGATTGCCTCAGGTGTTGCAATGCCCCCATCAACAATCTTTGCTTCTAGGACTTTCACAGGATCTTTTTCTTTATATTCTGCAACTTCTTCTTTTGATCTGTACTTCCCTGGATCAGATACCGAGTGTCCTTTAAATCTGTAGGTTCTGATTTCTAAGTAGTAAGGTCCATTACCAGCGCGAATATGTTCAGCTGCTGCCATTACTGCATTGTATACAGCTTCTGGATCCATACCATCTACTGATGCTGAGGGCATATCATAGGATAAACCTAGTTTTACCATATCAGTTACATTAGATGTACGAGAAGTTGATGTACCCATAGCATAACCATTATTCTCACAAACAAACAGTGCAGGAATATCCCAAGCCATTGCCATATTAAATGCTTCATGCAATGCACCCTGACGAGCTGCTCCATCTCCAAACATAGTTACACAAAGATTATCTGTGCCTTTATATTTTTCAGCAAAAGCGATACCTGCACCAATTGGAATTTGAGCGCCCACAATACCATTACCACCAAAGTAATTATGTTCAGCTGAGAAGAAGTGCATAGAACCACCTTTACCTTTGTTGATACCGTTGGATTTACCCATTAGCTCAGCCATAGCTTTGTTAGTTGGTATTCCACGACCGATTGCTGTACCATGCTGTCTATAGGCAGTAACAAGATTATCTTCTCTACGAAGCGCAGATTCCATACCTGCTGTAATTGCTTCTTGACCGATATAGACATGGCAAAAACCACGAATTTTTTGCTGACCATAGAGCATTAGTGCTCGTTCCTCAAACTTTCGAATACGCAACATGGTTTCATACCACTGCATATACATTTCATTGCTGATAACAGCCTTTTTCGCTCTTGTCGAACGCTTTTTTGCCGTAGGCTTTACTTTCTTAGTCGCTTGCTCCATAACTATGAATAGTATTTTGATTTTGCTTTATGCAAATTTACAAAATTAACGCGCCAAAGATACATTTAAAATGCTTCTTTTACCTAAATTGTCATACTTCCTATTAATAAAATTACTTTTCATTAAAACCTGCTCACTTGTATATAGTAGAAATTCAATTGATTAACTATAAAAATTATAGCCATAAGTCATTTGATTGCTCTAATGGGATTAATTGTTTTGTTGGCCTGAATGGTGTAGGTAAGACCAATGTTCTTGATGCCATATACTATATGTGCATGACCAAAAGCCGTTTTTCTTCCACGGATCGGAATGTTATGAAAAGGGCTGCATCCTTTTGTAGAGTAGTGATGCAGGTACAGAACGAGCCTGAAGGCTCTGAGCTGGATCAACTTGTTTTAAAGTTGATTCCCGGTCAGCGAAAAGAACTGGAATTTAATAAGGAAATTTATCAAAAACTTGCAGATCATGTAGGACGTTTTCCCGTTGTACTCATAGCGCCAGATGATACAGATCTTGTTCGGGAGGGTAGTGAATCTAGAAGGAAGTTTTTGGATAATACACTTAGTCAAATTGACCCGCTCTATTTGAAACATTTGCTGCAATACAATAGGATTCTAAAACAGCGTTCCGCTTTGTTAAAAATGGATGGTCCTCATTTAAAACCCGATGATGAACTACTTAAAGCTTATGATGATCAACTGGAACAGCCAGCAATTTATATTCATGAGCAACGTCGAGAATTTGTCGAGAAACTAATCCCTTTATTTCACAAATATTATGCATCAATCTCCGGAGAGCGTGAGCGTGTGGAGATCAGATATAAGTCAAAGCTTAACGAATTAAGTTGGGAGGAATATATTAGCCAATACAAATTGCAAGATATTCATTCACAGCGTTGTAATGCAGGGATTCATAAGGATGATCTTGTCTTTATTATGGATGATGAACGCGTGAAGCAGTTTTCGTCTCAAGGGCAGCGGAAATCTTTCGTGCTAGCTCTTAAGCTTAGTCAGTATGAGCAGCTTAAAGTATCTAGGTCTATAAAACCATTGTTGCTATTGGATGATATATTTGATAAACTCGATCGCAAACGCGTTCAAAATCTTATGGAGCTATTAGGCAGACAGGATTTTGGCCAAATTTTTATAACAGATACGGATGCCGAGCGAATGAAGCTTGTTGTTTCAGGAGTTGCTAAGCCACATAAGGTTTTTGAATTAGAAGCAGAGGAGGAACTTTAATTTTTTATCTTATCTTACTAAAAGGAACAGAATTTGTTTTATGAAAAGTGGAAAGACTCAAAAGTTTGGTGATGTATTGAAGATGTGGATGGAGACTATGGAGAAGCGCTCCAAGCTTGATGAGGTATTAATACAGCGAGTTTGGGCCAAACGTATGGGCAAAACAATCAATGAATACACAAAGGAAATTAGACTCGTTCGAAAGAAGGTTTATATCCGAATTACCTCAGCACCATTGAAACAAGAAATGGCAATGAATAAAGACAAGATAAAGGATATGTTTAACAGGGCCTTTCAAGATCATGTTGTCGATGAGGTTATTATAAAATAAAAAAGCTTCGAAGATTTCTTCGAAGCTTTTTTATTATTGGTAAACTAAAAATTATTTAGTTCGGGCCATTGCCATTTTAACAGCATTGTACATGTTTACAGTACCACCTGAAACTGAAAGTTCAGAGAAAGGAACCGTTTTACCGCCTTCTTCTTGACCAGGTAACAAAACATCCCAATCAAGTTTGGTAGAGCTTTCCATGATTATTTCTCTTACATCAGCTGCTGATAATGCAGGGAAGTAAGATCTTAGTGCTGCAGCTACACCTGCACATGCAGGAGATGCCATAGATGTACCAGAAATTGCATTGTATCCATTATCAGGCCATGTAGCATAAATATCTACTCCAGGAGCAAATACATCTA
>JBELIG010000138.1:0-8423 GCA_042091035.1 Sphingobacteriales bacterium
TAATTGCTTTTGTCTTCAAATACTTGTTGGACAAGTCTGAATGCAAAGGGAGCATGTATTTTGTATATCGTAGTTGATGAAATGAAAAAAAGAAAGAATTCCTTAAATCTCCATAATAATTTAGAGATATTTATCATTATAATTTGAATTGGTAATGCTTTAAAACTATGTGCAAATCAAAATATGAAAAATATATTATTTAGTATCTGTTTTCTATTCATTTCTTCAAGCCTTTTTAGTCAGAGTTATTTTACGAGTGCTGGTGTGCGAGTAGGAAATGGCTTCGGGATTACTGTAAAGCAAAGAGTTCTAAAAAAAGTAACGCTTGAAGGTATTGTTCAATCAAATTCAAGTTTTACAACGGCCACCGCTTTAGTAGAATTTCATCAACCTGTGCTTACTAGGTATTTTAATTTGTACGGTGGGGCAGGGGTACTCTCTTATTTTACTGATGAAATTAATGCTGATGGAGGTTTCGGTATTAATTTTATTGCAGGCTTAGAATGTAATATTAGTAAGCTAAATCTTTCTTTAGATTATATGCCTAAAGTTAACCTATCTGGTAGTGCGAATAATTTTGAGGGTGCCGTGGCATTGTCAATTCGCTATATCATTATCAATGACAAAGTATTCAAGGATAAACATAGGGCTAAAGAAAAGAAAAAACGTAAAGCTAAACGAAAGGAATTTTTTGAAGGGATTGGTAAGAAATAAAAAGAGGGAACAATCTGTTCCCTCTTTTTATTAAAGTATCTTTTTAAACTCAATTGCTTTTCCGTCTTTGTCAAACATGTTATCGAATATTATGATTACTTGGTTGTCTTTTTTTCGATACTTTCCATAGTAGGATTCAGAACTGAAACTCCTTTCAAGTTCTTTTATGGAAAAGTTTTTTAAAGCGGTTGGTTTGGCATTACTCAGTATAACTGCCATATTGTCTTTGGTCGGAAGTTTGGCTTCCTCCGAATTAAATAATACAGCAGAAATCATTTTTCTTTGATTAAAGCTCAAAATGAGGATTTGAGATTTTTCCGAATCACTATAGCCATAAGTACCTACAATATCCATATAGTCAATATCTGGATCTGGGGACATATCACTGCTGCTAAGCGATAAGATTGCTTTGTAGGTGATGGAGTCTTCATTAGGACTTTTCAAACCCTCCCTGACTACAACTCGATCATCCGTTTGTTTGTAAGCATAAAGAATCTTATTCAAGGTACTTCCAGTCTCCCTTATCGCATCTGTGGCCGAAGCAGGAATTTGTAGTCCTTCAAAGGCTTCTTTATCGACACGCTCCCAAGTTTGAATAGTCGTAATTTGATATGATTTTTCGCCAATAAGTATGTTTACTTGCTGTGTTGTATTAGCACTGTCTACTTTAGCATCCATTGGGCTTACCTCAAACTTGATTGTTTGAGATGCAATATTTTCAATATCGCTGATTATAGGTTTTTTTACATCACCTTCTACTACTTGATCTTTATTGCACGATAACAACAAAATACAAGCAGAAGCAAGGATGAACAATGGTTTTAACATGTAGTTGTTTTTTTAAATTTAATCATTTCTTTAAAAATCCAAGGTTTCTGATGTCATATTTATTGACATAGTGGTATCGAATTCAAGTACTACCTTAAATCCACTAGGCAATGTGCTTAGGATTGGAGATATAAAATTACCTAAAGTTTCTGTTGCCTTTTCTTTAGCCATTAGTCTTACGTCCTCTGTGTAAGAGGATTCAGTAAAAGCATTTCTTAGTTTACTTATGTTTTCATTAAGGTCAGTATTGTCAAGGCCTTTTATGATTCCGATGTCAAGTTTATCAACCCTAGGACTTACTTCGTGCGATAAGATACTTGGTTCTGGAAGTTGAACAATGATTTCTTTATTAGTAGCATCTATTTCAATATTAAACTTTCGCTCCAAGTCAAAACCAACTTTCATAATGCTAAGTGCTGTAATTTCAATTTCAGTGGATGAAATATTAAAGCCAAATATTTTTGTAAAGAGCTGTTTGTTTATTCCTTTTCGTTCAGTGATCTTTACCGTTGCAAGTTCAGATATATATTGCTCCGATTTTTCCATAAGCATAGATTTCGATCTTGAAAAATCATTAATAGCAGCCTTATCTTCCAGTCTTTTTATCATTGGTCTGAGCCCTTCTGTGAGTGCAAGCCCACAAGGAGTTTGTACATTCTTTCCCTTTACTAATAGCTTGCCCTCAGGCATTTCAAGTATGGTGCTTATTACATGACTAATTAAGAAGCAGGTATATTTTGAACTGACTTCGTTTAGTGCTTCAACCATGTACTTGGTTTCATTTGCATACCATTGGTCCTGTACCGCGTCTTTATTTTTTTGGAGATTTACAAAATCTTCAAAGTAGAGGTCTTTTAAATATTGATGGTGTTTGGAGTATTCTCCTGCAATTTCTATGCGTTGAGCTTCATCAAGGTTCATCCTGTTAGCAACATGGCTAAGGAGGGCAAGATTGATGGATTTGACTAATTCCTCAAATTCATTTGCATACCTGTAAGGGTTGGATAGAATCATAAAGGCTTCTTCCTCGTCAATATTGGGTTTGAATTCGGCAGGAAGGTATGTGATCTGAAGTTCTTTAGGTATAGTATTGACATGAAATAATTTATTGCGTAAAAAGGCAATAACAATAATCACTGCTAATCCTAGTACACCATATTTTGCTACACTTAGGAGGATCTCCTTATTCATTTATTTTTTTTATTAAATATATAAATAAAGTGTAATAACTTTTTTAAAGTGCAAAAAAAAGCCGGAGTTTAACTCCGGCTTTTATTATTATTTAACTCTTATTAATTCTTCTTTGTGAAGCACTGTTTTTTGATCTTTAATAATCAATATCAGATTTCCAGAAGCTATATTGTCTGGAATCTCAAGTGTTCCTGACTGATTTAAATTACCCATATTATAGGTTTTTCCATTCAGGTCAATTAGTTCAAAGTTCATTTCTTCATTCCATTCAAAATTACAAACGTAATTCAATTGATTTATGAATGGATTAGGACCGATTTCAAGATCAAGCTCAGTAATATTAGATGGTGTAGCGGAATTCACTGTGGTTCCTTCTACATAAATACCGTCTACCATAGCCTCTACAATATGCCCAGGATTACTATCTCCAGAAGTAAAGGTAATTTTTACATTATTTGTCAAAGAAATATGCTCTTCGATATTCAGGGTATTCGTTGTCCACTCGCTTAGTGATGATCCGTAAACAGCAACTTGTTTTGTTTCCAAGTTATTCGAAAGTGTTACGTATAATGAATCATTAGTAGGACCGCCATTTCCGCCGCCAACCCAGAAGTATACTGAATAATCGATGGTAGCAGAGGCAAAATTAGAAAGATCCATAGAAGGAGATTCTAAAATTACTGTTCCGTCATCTATATCATTTTGTCCTCCATCACCGCCGTTTCCAGTAACATAACAAAGGTCTCCATAATCATTTGATAGATCTGCTCCAAGACAAGTAGACTGATTCATGAAGGTTGATTCTAAAGGAACTACTCGCTCGAAATCACCCGTAGAAGCACTTCCACCTGTAGTCCAGTCAAAGTCAAAGGTGAAATCATCTTCGTAACCTTCAAGTAAAGTAAATTGAACGGGTACACCTTGTTCAATAGTAACTTCTTCTTGAATTGTTCTATATCCCCAAGCACCTACTGTCGCAGTATATGTTCCTGGTTCAGCAAAAATTTGAATATCTCCGCTTAAGTTCGATGAATAATTGATTATTTCTCCGTTTGCATTATTCTCTAAGCGAAGGTGCGAATTTGTAATAGTTGTAGTAGTTACATCAACAACGATTCCTTGGATTGCCTCTTTGGGTTGAAGTTGAACATCCAACTCTGTTAGTTCTCCATTTTCAAGGTCTATATTGATTGTTTGACTAATATAGTTTGGATGGGAAAATGTAACATCATAATTTCCTGCTGTTGCAAGACCTGTTTTATACAAACCGTTAGATGCTGTGCTTCCTTCATTAAGTTCAGTACTTGCAATTTGTACGTTAACATTAAATATAGGGTTCGTAGTTGTTGCATCGGTTACAATTCCTTCTAGGTAGCATGCACGGATGTAATCTGCGCCACAGACGTATAAGCCGTTTCCTATATCTGTTAGTAGAACATTTCCTGATGGTAAGAACGGGTATGCTCCCCAGGCGCCACTAAAGCCACCGTCACCTCCAAGGAAAGTATCAAAATTACCAACTTCAATTAAGTTATCTGGATTGGCAGCATCAACAATACGTCCGCCGTCTGTATAGTAGGATATGATAAGAAAGTCATTCCAAACATGGACATTGTGCGGGATAACATCCGCTCCAACGGATGTTAACGGTCTATATTCATCTAACAACTGAATGTCTTGAAGATCTGATATGTCATAAGAAGCAACAGGTGCATTAGCTAATTCATCTGTTGTGTATACTGCATTTCCGTCATCAGACAACCACGCATTGTGGGTAAATGAATAGGGTGTTTCAGTAAAACCTAATAGGGTGGTTTCAGATTTGTCTGTTACATCATAGATGCTAAGTTCACCTGCATATATCTCAGAGCAGTATGTCTTATTATCTCTTGTATAGACATCATGCGCGTAAATTGGTAAACCAGCTCCCGCATACTCCGGAAAATAAGGCGTATTATTTACATCTAAATAGATGATACCTCCACTGTTTAAGTTACAACCAGAAAGGTAGATATAGCCAAATTCGTCAATATAAATATTATGACAAGTGTTTAGTTCATCATTGCCCAAAGCAGGGAATACAGGATTCCAATTGTAATATTGAATATCATTTGGAAGGTCTGTCATATCTATGACTAACAATCCATCGGTTGTTCCGCCTTGATCTGTTGTAACATAGGCATAGTCACCCCATGTTTTTATGTCTCTCCAAGTAGAATTTTCTCCAGGAATAAAGAAGAGTTCAGTTGCATTTGTAGGGTCTTCAAGACTTACAATAGAGACGCCGTTATTGACGCCGACAATTGCATATTCAACTCCTGTGTCAGGATCAGCCCAACCCCAAATGTCGCTTAAGTTAGCATTGTATGAAACCTGAGACAAAAGACTCATGTTAAACTGACCATTTAGGTTTATTGCTAATGAAAATAATAATAAAAGTAAAGTGTATAACTTGTGCATATAATTAGATATTTATCTGACGCCTAAATTAACAATCCTTGTCATATTTTGGAGTATTGCATTGAATTAAATACTCCTTTGATAATAATTTTGCAAAAAAATGAAAAAACTTAAAGTATACCACAATCCAAGATGTTCAAAGAGTAGACAAGCGCTTGCTTATATGGATGAAAAGGGCTTGTCCTATGATGTCGTCCGCTATCTTGATCATCCACTATCGAAAGAGGATCTTATAGCTTTAATAGCTAAGATTGGTATCAGTACAGATGAACTACTTCGGAAAAATGAACAGTTTTTTAAAGCAAATATGAAGGGATTGAATTTGACAAGTGATCATATTCTTGACTACATGCTTGAGGAACCAAAATTAATTGAACGTCCGATAATTGAAAGTGCTGAAAAAGCAGTTATCGGACGTCCAGCTGAGGCTATTGATGAATTATTATAATTTGCCTAATATATTTCTTGCTATAACTAACTTTTGGATTTCTGAAGTTCCTTCTCCGATTGTACAAAGCTTAGAATCTCTGTAGAATTTTTCTACTGGAAAATCTTTTGTATATCCGTAACCTCCAAAAACCTGGACGGCATCTGTAGCAACTTCTACAGCTGTCTCCGATGAAAAGTATTTGGCTATGGCAGAGGCTTGAGTGCAAGGCAAGCCTTTGTCTTTTAGTAGGCCAGCTTTTCGAGTAAGTGCTTCTGATGCTTCTATCTTTGTGATCATATCAGCAAGCTTAAAAGAAATAGCTTGAAAAGAAGCAATTGGCTTGCCGAATTGATGCCTTTCTTTCGAGTAGTTAAGCGCTGCAAGGTAGGCTCCTCGTGCAATACCTATAGATAATGCTGCGATTGATATCCTTCCTCCATCTAGGATTTTCATTGACTGAATAAATCCTTCTCCTTCTTTTCCTAAGACTTGAGATTCATGAATTCTACAATTGTCAAAAATCATCTCGGCTGTCTCAGAAGCTCGCATACCGAGTTTGTTTTCCTTTTTGCCGCCAGAGAAGCCTGCTGTACCTCGCTCAACAACAAAAGCTGTCATACCTCTGCTATCCAACAAATCTCCTGATCGGGCTATTACTACAGCAAGGTCTCCACTTATACCATGTGTAATCCAATTTTTTGTGCCGTTTAAGATGTAGTATTCGCCTTCTTTTTTAGCAGTGCATTGCATTCGCATAGCATCACTTCCCGTATTGGCCTCGGTCAAACCCCAAGCACCTATGTGTTCACCAGAGGCAAGTTTTGGAAGATATTTTGTCTTTATCTCTTCAGATCCAAATTGCAAAATATGATTTGTACACAAAGAGTTATGCGCAGCTAGTGAAAGTCCAACGGATCCACATACCTGAGCAATTTCGTCTATTATACTGATGTAGGCATCATATCCTAGGCCTGAACCACCATATTTTTCAGGTACAAGCACGCCCATGAACCCTAGATGGCCCATTTCTTTGAAAAGTTCAGTTGGAAACTCCTGGGTTTCATCCCATTCCATTAGGTATGGCCTAATATTCTTTTCTGCAAAATCCTTAGCACTCTCTGCAATTAATTCCAGATTTTCGGTAAGCATAGATTGGTCAATAATTTGGTTAATAAAACTTCTATTCTATAAATAGAAAAATACATGTTTTAGTTTGATGATTTGGGATTTTATTACTTCCAATCCAGTAATTCAACAATTTTTTCAAAGATTTCAGTGTTTTCATAGATTCCTTTGAAGTTTTTCGCTCCAGGACCGTAAGCGAAAATTGGGACCATACTTGCGGTATGCCCGTTGGTCGTGTAATCCATTTGAAGCTTTTTACCAACCTTACCACCTTCTATTGCTAAGCCACCAGTTTCATGGTCTGCAGTAACTAAAAGTAGGGTGTTATTGTCTTTTTTTACAAAATCTAGTAATTCTTGAATGGCTTGTTCTGCATCATTCATTTCAGATTTGAATTCAAGTGTACTATTGGAATGCAGGCTTATATCTAATTGACTAGACTCAACCACAAAAATAAAACCGGCTGTATTTTTTTTGGATAAGAATGGAGGTGCTTTTTCGCAATAAAAAGGAAGATACATTCGACCAGTAATTGCGCCAGCAGGAAAGAAATCAGATGCAAAATAAATAAGCTTTTCGTCAATGTCTAAGGTTCCTAGTTCTGGTAATCTATCCGCAGAATTATCAATGATTTTGTACCCATTATTTATTAAGGTATCCAATAGGTTTTTATCATCCATTTCCCTGTCAAAAAAACTTTCTCTTCCACCTCCAATCAGGAGATCAATATTTAATCTGCTTAATTGTAGTGCAATATCTTCTTTGTTGATTCTGTGTTTTGTGTGCGCAAAGAAAGATGCAGGAGTAGCATGTGTAAGAGGTGAGGTCACTAATATTCCAGAGCTGTAGTTATTCATAGCTGCAAGCTCAAAAAGATTTCTTACAGGAATACTGTCCAAATTTAGGCCAATTGCATTGTTATATGTTTTTATACCAGTTGCCATAGCGGTTGCCGAAGCCCCTGAGTCAGTAATCAAACTGGAACCCGAATGTGTCTTTATTAGACCTATATGTTTGAAAGATTCAAATACGGTCTTTTTTTTGCTGGAGAGTACTTGAGTAGAGATTTGACTAAGCCCCATTCCATCCCCAATAAACAAAATGATGTTTTTGGGACCTAAACTATCTTTTTGTCCAAAAACTTTGGCAGTGAATAGAATAAATATGAAAGCAAAAGATATAAGGTGTTTATTGCACATTAAAGAGAATTTGATTGAATATAAGCTGTTTTTTGATATCATGTTTCAAGGATGTCTATTCTTGTAAATTCTTGTTATCCGCTGATAGTCTAGGTATTAAAATATTAGGAAAAAATTAACAGCAACTTTACGCAAAGTGACTTGTCTATATTAGCATAAGATTGAATTAAGTAATAGTTTTGTATCAAATATCAGGGTAAAGCCATGAAACATATTCTTGTTTTTCTTTTCGGATTCATTTTTTCTGCTGCTTCTACATTAGCACAGGTGAATGATAATATGGAATTAAGCTTCTTTGATTTAATCAAAAAAGAAGAGGTTAAAAATATAGAGATTTTTGCAGACTTAGAGGAATTGGTTGTAAAAAAATCAAGGACAGAGTCTTCCGCAAGGGTTTTTGTTCGAATTAATGGAGAAAGACACGCATTAAAGGCTAATATTAATGTGCGAGGTAAGTTTAGAACAAGGGTTTGTGA
>JBELIG010000139.1:0-8392 GCA_042091035.1 Sphingobacteriales bacterium
CTTCCGATCTCAATGAAAAAGTATATTATTTACATAGGAATTTTGCTTGGAGGATTGCTTCTTGGTTGGTTGATATTTGGTACACCATTGTCTGGTGATAGTGAGCACAGTCATAATGAGCTATCTGAGAACGGACAGATTTGGACATGCTCTATGCATCCTCAAATCAGAATGAATGAGGCAGGAGACTGCCCAATATGTGGTATGGATTTAATACCTCTTAAAGATTCTCAACCTGATGAGAACCCCATGAGTATTAAGATGTCTCCTACAGCTATGCAACTTGCTAATGTACAAACAGCTATTGTGTCAAAAGGAAGTGCTCTCAAGGAATTAAAGCTAAATGGCAAAGTGCAACCAGATGAGAGACAAGTTTCTACTCAAACGAGTCACATAGCAGGCAGAATAGAGCAACTAAAGATTAACTACACTGGAGAGCAGGTATCTAAAGGTCAAGTACTAGCCTATGTGTATTCTCCCGAACTAATAAGTGCACAAAAGGAGTTGTTTGAAGCCCAAAAGCTTATTGAGTTACAACCGGCTTTATTTAATTCGGCCAAAGAGAAACTCCGGAACTGGAAACTTTCTGCAAGTACAATAAATACAATAATTGAAACAGGAAAAATAATAGAGAATTTCCCTATTCGTGCAGATATTTCGGGTGTAGTTACAGATAAATTAGTCAATGTTGGAGACTATCTAAATCAAGGAGAACCTATATATAAAATCTCCAACTTAAATAAACTTTGGATACTGTTTGATCTGTATGAGTCTGATTTGGGTTTTGTAAGAATAGGAGACAATGTATCATACTCTTTAAATGCAATTGCAGGCAAGACATTTAATGGACGGATAGCTTTCATCGACCCTATTGTGGACCCTAAAACTAGAACAGCCAAAGCTAGAGTGGAGGTAAATAATTCTAATAATAAATTGAAACCTGAGATGTTGGTGAATGGCACTATTAAATCTGTGATTTCTGCTAAGGAAAATACTATGGTAGTTCCTAAGACTGCTGTAATGTGGACAGGAGAGAAATCTATAGTTTATAAAAAGATGGAGTCAGTGAGTGGAGTTAGCTTTATGCTCACAGAAGTAGTTTTAGGCCCTTCTCTAGGTGATTCGTATGTAGTAAGTAGTGGATTAGAAGAAGGTGACGAAATAGCCACTAATGGCACGTTTAGTATAGATGCCGCCGCACAGCTGGCAGGTAAACCCAGTATGATGAATCCTGAAGGCGGTAAATCGTCAACAGGTCATAATCATGGAGGATCATCAAATGAAATGAATAACAAGCCAAATAAGGCAGTTTCATTAAGTTCAGAAGCTAATAAAAGCCTAGGTAAACTCTTTGATTCATATTTGAAAGTAAAAGACAATTTAGTAAAAGATGACTTTGAAGGAAGTCAAGAATCTTTAATAGCGTTTAAAACACAGCTTAGTCAAATCAGTATGAGTCTATTCAAAGGTGAGAATCATGATATATGGATGAAACATTCTGGTGCACTAAAAAAACTCGCAGATAAATACACAGCATCAAAGGATATAGCGGAGGCCCGAGACAATTTTATTCATATCTCCGAGCAGATGATAATGGTTAGTAAAAGTCTAAAACCAAGAATAGATAAGTTGTACGTGCAGTTATGTCCTATGTCAGATAGAAACAATGGAGCAAGATGGTTAAGTAAAGAACAAAAGGTTTTGAATCCATATTTTGGAGAGGCAATGTTGAAGTGCGGTTCGGTTAAGGAAGAGTTAGAATAAAAGTTAGTTTAAGATTATATTTGATTCTTAGTATGAACGATGCACTTGATTATAAACTTGCTCAAAGAGATATTAAACCAACAGCAATGCGAATACTTGTTTTGCAACACCTTATGGAGCAAAACAAAGCAATTTCCCTTCAAACCATTGAAAGTGCTTTTGATATTGCAGATAAATCTACATTGTATCGAACATTAAAAACATTTGAAAAAAACAAACTGGTTCACACAATAGATGATGGCACGAAACAACTCAAATATGCCCTTTGCTTAGAAAGTTGTGAGTGTGAGACCATTGACCAACACTACCATTTTCATTGTTCCAACTGTCAGAACACTTTTTGTCTGACTAACCAAAATATACCTAAAATCGAGCTACCCAAAAATTTCAAAATGCACCGAGCCAATATGGTAATAAAGGGTTTATGCGAGAATTGTAACAAGTAAAAAACTTTGCAAGTGGGTTGCAATAAACTTGTTCTATCTTTGAACTCAGAAATGAGAATATTTGCATTAATAACATCTATTTATATTGCAGCACTTTCGGTAGTGCCGTGTACAGATGGTATGCCGCAAAGTTCCATTCATACAGACATTGAGGTTTCAGCAGCAGAGCACGACCATGATCATTCAGAACACCAAGATGATTGCACTCCTTTTTGTGTTTGTGCTTGTTGTGGCTCTATAGTTACTTTACCTACCGATAAAGCGATGTTAGAGAAAAAAATAGAAATTTCTACTGACTACCTTTTTCATTACACATTCGACTATTCCTTTGACTACAGCGAAGGAGTTTGGCATCCGCCAAGCCTTAGTTAAACCACTTTCCAAGGGACAGCTATGCCCTTTCCATTCATAGTTTAGGTTTAACTTTTTTATAAAATCAAATATTAATGTTCGATAATTTAATCGCTTATTCGGTTAAGAATAAGTTTGTCATAGGGCTCTTCGTAGCAGCCCTTATAGTTTGGGGGTTATTTTCTCTCAAGCAGCTACCCATAGATGCTGTACCTGATATTACCAATAATCAAGTACAGATAATCACTATTTCGCCCACACTTGCTACGCAAGAAGTGGAGCAGTTTATTACAACTCCTGTTGAGCTTGCTCTACAAAGTCTGCAAAAAACAGAAGAGATACGTTCTATATCTCGCTTTGGGCTTTCAGTAGTTACCGTAGTATTTGAAGAAAACTACGATATATACTTAGCTCGACAGCTAGTGAATGAAAGACTCAAAGAGGCTCAAGGCAATATACCTGATGGCTTAGGTGTGCCAGAAATGGGGCCCCTCTCTACTGGATTAGGTGAGATATATCAATATGTAGTTCGACCAGATCAAGGCTTTGAAGAAAAATATTCCGCTACTGAGTTACGAAGCATCCAAGATTGGATTGTCAAAAGACAGTTGCTTGGAATCGAAGGAGTAGCTGAAGTCAATTCAATGGGTGGATTTTTAAAACAATATGAAGTAGCCGTTAATCCTAATCTTCTTAAATCTGTAGGCATAAGTATTTCAGATGTATTAGAGGCCTTAGAAAAAAGCAATGAGAATACTGGTGGAGCATACATTGAGAAAAATTCCAATGCCTACTATATCCGTTCTGAAGGATTAGCAAAGTCTTTAGATGATATTGGAAAAATAGTGGTTAGTGATAGAGGAAATATTCCAGTTTTAATTAGTGACATAGCTACTGTACAATATGGTAAAGCTCCTCGATATGGAGCGTTAGTTCGAAATGGTGCAGAAGTAGTAGGTGGTAAGGTAATGATGTTCAAAGGAGCAAATTCTGCACAAGTAACTGAAAGAATTAAAGAACGAGTAGTACAAGTTCAAAAATCATTACCCGAAGGCGTAATCATAGAACCTTACTTGGTAAGAGATAAACTGGTGAATACTGCAATTGGTACGGTTAAAAAGAATCTAATTGAAGGTGGTTTAATAGTCATCTTTATATTAGTTCTTCTACTTGGTAATTGGAGAGCTGGATTAATTGTGGCTTCGGTCATTCCTCTGGCAATGCTGTTTGCCGTTTCTATGATGAACTTATTAGGTATATCAGCTAATCTTATGAGTTTAGGTGCTATTGATTTTGGATTGATAGTAGATGGTGCAGTTATAATAGTGGAAGCTATAGTACACCGCCTACAAGTCAAAAAAGCAGGAAGTCTGCTTTCGCAAACCGAAATGGACACAGAGGTAATTGCTTCCTCACAGAAAATAAGAAGTTCAGCAGCATTTGGTGAGATTATCATTCTGATGGTATACATACCTATTTTGGCTTTGGTAGGTATAGAAGGTAAAATGTTTAAGCCTATGGCTCAAACAGTAATGCTTGCTATTGCAGGTGCATTGATACTTTCATTGACGTATGTACCTATGATGGCAGCCTTGGTGCTCAAGAAAAATGTAGTCAATAAAGAAACTTTTGCAGATAAAATCATTGCCTTTTTCCAAAGAGGCTACACACCAATTTTAAATGCAGCTCTACGGTTCAAAACAGTTTTTGTAAGTGCAACTATACTTGCTTTTTTAATCAGTCTGTTTGTATTCAGTAGGATGGGTGGCGAGTTTATTCCTACATTAGAAGAAGGTGACTTGGCAATGCACCAAATCTTAGTGCCGGGCAGTTCACTGTCTCAAAGTGTAGAAACTGCTAAACTTATTCAAAACAGATTAAAAGATAGTATTCCAGAAATCATCGATGATGTGGTAATTATAGGTTCGGCAGAAGTGCCAACTGATCCTATGCCCACAGAAATAGGCGACCATATTTTAGTTATGAAACCTAAATCTGAATGGACAACAGCCAGTACTAAACAGGGAATGTTTGACGCTATAAATGATGTCTTGAAAGATATTCCAGGAGTGACTTATGAATACTCACAACCAATTCAAATGAGGTTTAATGAATTGATGACAGGAACTCGGTCTGATATTGCCATTAAGCTATTTGGTGCTGACTTAGATGTGCTTTATCAAAAAGCAATAGAAGCTCAGGCTATAATCGAAAAAGTAAGTGGTGTTGCTTCTGCCAATGTAGAGCAAACGATTGGAATGCCTCAAATTATCGTTTCATATAAATATGATAATATGGCACAATACGGTTTACATATTCAAGAGGTCAATCAAGTTGTTCGTTCAGCCTTTGCTGGAGAAAAAGCAGGAATTATTTATGAGGGTGATAAAAGGTTTGATTTAGTGGTTCGCCTAGCGGAAGAAAATAGAACAGGTATAGAAGATGTCGAAAATCTATTTATAACGCTGAGCAATGGAAGTCAAGTGCCGCTTACCAGTGTAGCCAATGTTGATTTGATAGATGCACCTATGCAAATTTCAAGAGAAAACACTAATAGAAGAATTGTAATTGGTGTAAATGTAGGTAATACAGATGTAGAATCTTTAGTGGAAAAGATCCAAACAGAATTAGACACTAAAGTTAAGTTGCCGAACGGTTATTACTTTACTTATGGCGGACAGTTTGAAAACCTAAAAGCAGCCAATGCGAGATTATCTATTGCCGTTCCAATGGCCTTAGCCTTAATCTTCATATTGCTTTACTTCACCTTCGGTTCAGTATCACAAGCAGCTTTGATTTTTACAGCTATTCCTTTATCTGCCATTGGTGGAATATGGGCTTTACAACTAAGAGGGTTACCTTTTAGCATTTCAGCAGGCATTGGTTTCATAGCACTATTTGGAGTAGCCGTATTGAATGGAATAGTCCTTATTGGCTATTTCAATCAACTTAAAAAGGAAGGAATGAAAAACATAAAAGAAAGAATAACAACAGGAACAAGAGTAAGACTTAGACCAGTTATTATGACGGCTGCAGTAGCTTCACTTGGTTTTTTACCAATGGCTATATCTACTTCGGGTGGAGCAGAAGTTCAAAGACCATTGGCAACGGTAGTTATTGGTGGTTTGATAACCGCTACTTTTTTAACATTGATAATATTGCCTATTCTTTACTATTGGTTAGAAAAATGGAGCGAAAGAAAAGCCAACAGAATTAATGTATCGAAAGGTGGTGTATTAGGAATCTTGTTGATGTTAGGTTTGTCCTTTTCTGCCCAAGCACAAGAGCAAGCTCTTGATCTAGATAGTGCTATTTCTATGGCAATCACTAATCATCCCAATTTAAAAGCAGCAAGTTTGGAAGTAGAGAAAAACAAGTCTTTACAAAACCTAAAATATAACTTGGGTACTACAGATATATCCTATCAAGGTGATGGATTAGTAGATAGACAATTTGGACAGCAGGTTAATCAATTTGGAGTAGTTCAGAATTTCCCAAGTCCAGGTATTACTAAGGCTCAAAATAAATTGCAAGATGCGTATACAAGTCAGAGCAGCACCCAACAGCAAATAACGGAGAACGAACTGAAATGGAAAGTCAAGCAATTATACTTTGAAATTCAGTACAAAAAGGAATTGGAAAGGCTTTATAGCAATCTTGTTTCTACATATAAAGAATACCATAGAAAATCAACTGTAAGAGTACAAGCAGGAGCTGCCAGTCGTATCGAAGAACTAACTTTACAATCCAAATGGAAGGAATACGAACTGCTCTTTAACCAAGTGAAAATAGAAATTGCTAACTTAAATAAGCGGTTTCAATTATTACTAAATACCAAGGAGTCTATTACCACCATAAATAGTCTATCAGTGGCAAACTATTTCACTCAGATAGATACAGCTACAAACCCACTTCTATTAAAAAGTCAGCAAGAAATTGCCGTAGAAAATGCCAAAGTAGATGCTATGAAGGCTGAATTAAAACCCAGCTTCAATGTTGGCTATGCTGCACAAAATTTCAATCAAGGAGGTTGGCTAAATGCGGCACAAGCAGGCGTTGCTATTCCGCTATTTAATGGTCAAACTAAAAAGAGAATAGCGGCTCAGGAAAAGCAGATTGAGATAGGCAACTATCAATACCAAAGTACACTTTTGAGTTTCAAACAAGACCAATTAGAGATACAAAACACATTGAACTTGTATCAAGCAGGAGTGGATTTTTACAAAAACCAAATAGAAACCATTAATCCAGAAATTATCAGAATAAGTGAACTAAACTACCAAGCAGGAGAAATCTCTTACTTAGAATTATTGAACACTTTACAACTGATGACAACCAATAATAAAAATTATTGGGAGCAGATTTTAGCCTACAATAAGGCGGTAGCTGACTTTCAATTTCTTACAAATCAATAAAAGACATTTAAAAATGAATCATACAAAATATTTCATAGCTATAATTACAATACTTTCACTTCTTGTATTTTCTTCTTGTGGTCATAAACATACCGAAGGAGACGGCCATAATCACGGAGCAGAAGAATCTACTCACTCTGAGGATGATGAACACGACCACGGAGGAGAAGAACAACACGAAGAAGGACTACACCTTTCAAAAGCACAAGCCAAGACAATCGGTTTAGAATTTGGAACATTGTCCTCTATCAAAGTCAATGACTTTGTTAAAGCAACAGGTTCATTGGGTCTGCCGCCAAATGCTCATTCTTCTGTTTCGGCAAAAACTAACGGTATCATAAAAGGAACAAAAAAATTCGTAGAAGGTGATTACATAAAGAAAGGAGCAGTTATTGCATATCTCGAAAATGCTGATTTAATAATTACACAGCAAGATTATTTAGAAGCAAAGGCACAGCTAACCCTCAAGGGATTAGAGGTAGAACGACAAAATACCTTAGTGGAATCCAATGCTGGCGTAACCAAGAATTTACAAAATGCTCAAGCAGAAGTGGCAGTATTGGATGCTAAAACTCAAGGACTTGCCAAACAACTGTCCTTCTTAGGAATATCAACTTCTAATCTGTCACCAAGTACCATAAAACAGCAAATAGCTATTGTAGCACCAATGAGTGGCTATATTTCTAAGATTAATTTTCACAATGGTATGTATGCTCAATCTTCGATTTCATTAATGGATATAATTTCTTCAGAGCACCTACATTTAGAGTTAGATGTATTTGAAAAGGATATTGCCAATATCAAGAAAGGGCAAAAGATTAGCTATACAGTTCCTGCACTTGGCCAGTCAGTTTATTACGGATCAGTAGAGGTAATTGGTAAAGAGTTCAACGCCAATTCTAAGACTATACGTGTTCACGGTCACTTAGAAGGTACAAAGCCAACCTTTCTAAAAGACTTATTCATTAACGCTAAAATTTATCTCAATAATGAAGAGTCCTCAGCTTTACCAGAGGAAGCAATTATCAAAGATGGAGCTAACAGTTTTATATATGTAGCTAATGAAAAGGTGGATGATAAAGAAATAGAATTTGAGAAGATAGCAGTTGTTACAGGTGCAACAGACAATGGTTTTACAGCCGTGAAATTAATCGATACAATTCCAGATGGAATGCAGATAGTAACGAAAGGAGCTTACTATGTCTATGCACAATCTAAAGCAGGAGAATTAGAACACGAACATTAATACAATCATTATGTATCTATTTATATTCTTTATCATTTATTTTCTCTTAGTCTTTGTACTACGATCATTTTTACTTTGGAAGAAAACCAAAGTCATTCCACTCACCTTCAACAAGGGTGATGATGCACACGGCTACAATGGGAAAGTATTTGGCATTATTTCTATCATCG
>JBELIG010000140.1:0-8327 GCA_042091035.1 Sphingobacteriales bacterium
TATGACCCGTCTCCATTTAGAGGAGGCTCTATAACATCTACAGAAGAAGCTTCAAGAGGACTAAAACGTTGATTATTAAAAAACATAATCATTCCACCATGCACTAGAGAATCGCTGATCCAATAAGCATCATGTTGTTTAAATAATTTTTGATCAATAGAGGTGCCTTGCTGATAAGCGACTGGATTACCCCAGCGATAGAGCAAATCTCCTCCTTTTCCTGATAGCCCTCCGCTATGACCTGCGGCTTCTTCAGTAGTTGTAGAATGATCTATGATCCAAATTTCACTGTTATGATGTACGCTAATTACAATCTGATCTAAGTCCTCATTATAATCCAATGAATTGAAATGTAACCAATCTGATGATTGATTTGTAATTCCATCATAATTAATATCTATAAGCTCTGGATGTTGGGACACGATGCCAAAATTATCAAGACTAGCATCAGCATTCTGAATCATATGATCCCAAACCTTCCATTCCCAAACTATTTCAGCCCCGCCAGTATCAAAGTTGGGCTCCAATTCAACAATTTTTTCTGCCCAAAGGAATTCTTTTGGCAAAATTCGCCCTTCTTGAATTTGTTGTTCCTCCGTATAAGAATCCCAAGCTATAACTAAAACATTTCCATTAGGAAGTATTTCCACATCGTGATGTTGACATTGCAAGGAGTCCGCTACATCGTAAGACCATATCACATTACTATCCCAATCAATAATCTCTAAACCTCCACCTACACCCCCGCCATTAAAATAGGGCTGAACTATTTTTTTAGTCCTCAACAAATTTCCATTTTCTAATAGGTAACAGGAGAGTCCAGGTCTTACATTTGTTGTCCAACTATGAACAAGTTGACCACAATTATCAATGAGGAAGACATCATTACTTTGATTTGGAGAAAAAAGTGTATATCCATTTTCAGAATCAGCCGTGTAAGCTGTCAAGCCAATAGTATTCTGAGCATATCCCCATATTGTGAATAATAAAAAGCTAAAAGTGAGTATCGTTTTAGGCATTTCTCTTTTTTGGATTAAAATGAAGATTTCTTGAAAGCTGATGCAATTTAGCTCAAATAATTCCAAAGTTTTGATAAAATTTTATCATTAATCTATTCATCCGAGGTCTGTTATAAAGTTGCTTTGACAAAAAATATGCTTTATCAATTCAGTCTAATCTTCGTCAAATTAGCCCCAATTGAACGTTCGCCTAGGTTTAATCATTTGTATATCCCCCCATTTACTGCTATATTACTTTTAGACATTACTTAACCAATGACATCAAAGACGAATCCGAAATTAGAAACAATTCGAATTCAGGAAGCCTCGCAAACTTTTCACTATTATAAAAACGAGGCAAGTGCATGGGACTCATTCTGGCATTATCATCCTGAAATCGAAATTACCTATATCCATCAGGGTAGAGGATTACGGTTTGTTGGTGATAGTATTCAACCCTACCAAACAGGTGATTTAGTGCTTTTCGGCAAAAACCTCCCACATAATCACCTATCGCACAGATCTGATGATCAAAGGGACAAGCAAGTACTCTATGGACTGCAGTTCTCTAATAATCTATTTAGAGATTTCAGAGAATGTGAGAAAGTAAGCAAACTTTTCCAAATGGCTAAGTATGGCATTTACTTTCCGAACGTAAGCCAGGAAATAAAAGATAAAATTGTGGCTATTGAGAAGTCCAGGCCACTTACTAGACTTATTTACTTACTAGAAGTCATCAATGCACTTGTTGAAGAGGAGGATTATGAAACCTTGTCAAGTATTAGTTTTGATGAGCACAAGGATTTAAAAAAACAACACAGTAGAATTGATGATGTTACTACCTACATCATGGAAAACTTCAACAAGAGTATTTCCCTTGAAAAGGTATCCACCATGGCGGGACTGACTCCCCCATCATTCTGCAGATGGTTCAAGAAAAATACAGGAAGCACTTATATTGACTATCTGAACAATATTAAGATTGAAAAATCCTGCCAGTTTCTTATAAAAACTGACTGGGCCATCAAAAGAGTAGCCTACGAATCAGGCTTTGAAAGTCTAGCCAACTTCAATAGAACCTTTAAAAAGTATAAAAAGCAAGCACCAAACCTTTATCGTAAAGTGCTGAGTGCATAAAAAAAGCTCCGAAATTTATTCGGAGCTTTTTTTATTAATAACCTGGATTTTGTACCAGATTAGGATTTGCAATCATATCTGAAGATGGAATTGGGAATATATCCCTAAACGATTCCACACCTCTTCCCTCTTGTACATTTCCTTTCCAAGGCCATAGATAATCACCACTTGTGAATAAGCCAAATCGAACAAGGTCTATTCTTCTTGTACCTTCCCAGTACAATTCTCTAGATCGTTCATTCAAGATGAAGCCTAAGTCAAGATCAGCTTGACTTATATTACCAGAATCATCTCCATATGCTCTTAATCTGAGTGCATTAACATAATCAGTAGCTAAGGAAAGATCGCCAGAAGCACCTCTCAATGTAGCCTCAACATACATTAAATAAGCATCTGCCAATCTGAACATTGGATAATCTGTATCGACATGTGTGTTATTACTCCCCACATCACCGGCCGCATTCAAATTCTTGTATTTAGGAACTGCAATACCTTCTGTAAACTCACCAATATCTGTAATATCCAATGCTTGGCCATCTGTATAAAAAATAGCCCTAGAATCAATATCTCCTGTTACATCAGGAAACTGCTCAATCAAATTGCGTGTAGTTCTTAGACCTGCCCAACCTCCAGCGACACCAGAGTCCGAATCTGACATAGAACCACCAATTGCTGCCTGCACTAAGAATGTAGTACATCCCCAACTTTGAACTCTTGTACCATCTGAAACTAGTGGAAAGATAATCTCATTGGATAAGTGATTATCTTTCATAAATAATTCCTCATAATTAGGCTCAAGCGTATAGCCAGCAGCGATTACTTTTTCACAGGCTGCTAAACAGTCTGTGTAATAATCTTGGCCAATCATTGCCTCTGCATTCAAATATAACTTTGCCTGAAGCATCCATACACCAGCTTGATCTACTCGTCCATAATCACCTTGTCTTGGTGCAGGAAGTTCACCTTCTACAGCCTCTAACTCAGCTTTTATAAAGGCAAACATATCCTCAGGAGAACTCTGCTCAGGAAAACCAACACTTACCTCCTCTGCCAAAACAACATTTCTGAAAAGGTCTAGTGCATGCCAATAAGCCAGTGCTCTTAAAAATCGTGCATCATTTCTGTATGCGCGAATCTCATCACGATCAGCCTCTGGCACACCATGAAGGTCCATAGTTTCATCAGAAGATAATTGAAGAAAGTCATTCGATAAAGAAACAATTAATGAAATCCTGTAGTACAGAACTTTTACAAACTGGTTCTCTGAAGACCAAGAAAACTCGTGTAGATCGCGTATTCCAGCATCTGTCCAACCACATACTGCCTCATCGGTAGTTAATTCTTGCGCTTTCCAATAGGCGCGAATATAGGAAGTAAAACCCTCGTCATTCACTATTGTAATATCAGTATCTCCCGAAGGTCCATCCTGACCAGTAAGAGAAAAACTTGCATATACTTTAGCCAGATAAGATCTATAGGCATCTGCTGATGTAAATGCAAGATTTGAAGGCAGTCCGTTCTCTGGACTTACATCAAGATCGGTACAGCTATTTAGCATAAAGCAAGCTAATACCACGAAAAATATATTTAATCTTTTCATAATTCTCATGATTTAAAAGTTGGCATTTACTCCAGCTACTATAGTGAATGATGCCGGGTACAGATTATTATCAATCCCATTAGAATGCAGCGCCAATTCAGGATCCATCCCGCTATATCCTGAAACGGTCAAAATGTTTGTTGCCGTTGCAAACACATTCAAACCTTCAAATACTTTCTTAGTATTAAATTGATAAGACAAGGTGATATTATCCAACTTCATAAACGATCCGTTTTCTAAATAAAAATCAGATTTCAGCTGTCTATTATTAAAATTTGTATTTGTGAAAGCAGATTGATGAATATTATTTAATCCAAAGTCATAAAGGCGATCATAGTAACCATTAGACGACGAAACATTATTGTAAATCCAGTTACCAAAACTTGCTCTAAAAGTTGCTGCTAAAGACCAGTTTTTCCAAGTTATATTAGAAGTAAGTCCAAGAGAAACTGTTGGCTCTGGATTATCCTTTATTACAAGATCATCCTCATTAATCTTTCCATCTCCATTAATGTCTTCATAGATGTCCTGTAGATCAACTATTCCGTCTGCATTATGGTCTGCACCATCCGGAAGCGGTGTACCATTTTCGTCATAAATATGATTGTAGGTATAGAAGGAATTGATAGGATTACCTACTCGTAAGACCTGTATGGTTTGACCAATATCACCACTGATACCTCCAGTAGGATAGATAATACCATCAGAGATATCCGCATTATCAAGTTTTACAATCTGGTTTCTGTTATAAGAAGCATTGAAGCTGATGTTCCAATCAAAATTTGCCTTATCTACTACAACTGCGTTCAATAATAATTCAACTCCTTTGTTCTCCATCTCTCCAATATTGGTAACTACCTGGTCAGAAAGATTAGTAAAGGCACTTGTAGCAGCTCTGAACAACATATCCTTGGTATATTTTCGATATAAATCTAGGGAACCACTAAGTCTATTATTGAAAAAGCCAAAATCAAGCCCTAGATTCAATGACTCCGTCTCTTCCCATTTAATACCTGGATCTACACCCACACCTCTTAAAGTGTTTACAAATTCATTTCCAAACTGGTAGGTTGCATCGCCCGTTCCGTAAGAATAATATACGAAATACAGGTAATCTCCAAACTGCTCATTACCAACTGAACCGTAACTAGCTCTTAGCTTTAGATTGCTAAATGTATTTTTCAGGCCTGCCATAAACGGTTCCTCAAGCATGCGCCATGCAAATGCTGCAGAGGGGAATAAACCCCAGCGATTTTCAGCTCCAAATCTTGTAGAACCATCTCTTCTCAAAGATGCAGTGAGTAAATATTTTTCCTTTACATTAAAATTCATTCTTCCATAAAAAGAAATCAATCGATTTGTTGCTCTATTTGGCAATGGAATGTCAAGGGTATCCGTATACATCCACTCCCCATTCTCTTCAACCAACATATTCCCAGACTCCTCTACCGTTCTTGCATTTTTTTCTTGCCAGGAGTATCCACCTACTAAATTTAGTTTTGCACCAATAGATTTAAATGCTTTATCATAACCAAGATAAGCCTCCATTGAAGAGGAGTATTCTTCTGTTTCGTATAAACCAAGATAACCTCCATTATTGTAAGCCTCTCTTAAAAGAGGATCACTAAAATTAGAACCATTTCCTCTACTTAAATCATAACTCAATTGAGTATTTAAACTCAAACCATCCACGAAAGGTAGGTCGTAGTTAATTGTAGCTGAATTCAAATATCTATTGATATGGCCAGTATTATTCACCAACTCCAAAGTAGATACAGGATTCTTTGCACCTAATTCTTGATTATGCTGATAAAAGCCACCAAATGGAGAATCTGCATCATATATTTCATGCGTTGGATCAAAGAATATCGCTGTACCCAATACATTCGGTGCATAATTTTCATTTATATCAGCAAACTTGGAGCGTATACTGATTCGAAGATCATTGTTCAATAAATTGAAATCAAGGTTTGCTCCAGCAGTAAATTTACTATGATTCGAATATCTTATTACGCCATTATTATTCAAGTAACCTCCAGTAACTCTGTAGGTAAATTTATCAGAGCCTCCTGAAACTGTTAGGTTATGTTCTGTATTTTGAGCGTCCTGTGTTACAGCATCAACCCAGTCTGTTGAAGCATCTCCAAGTCTTGGTTCTTGACCTGGGTCTTTTAAATTGATTGCACTTCTATAATTTGCAGGAGACAACGCTGCTGTTCTATTATTGAAAAACGAGACACTCGCATTACCTGTATAATTAACTTTTAGTCCGCCTTTTTGTCCAGATTTAGTGGTGATTATTATAACTCCATTTGCTCCTCTTGATCCATAAATAGCAGAGGCAGAAGCATCTTTTAAAACAGTAATATCCTCTACATCGGATGGGTTGATAAAGTTTAATGGATTATAACCAGCTCCACTGACCTGTATAGGCACTCCATCAATTACAATCAGGGGTGATGTACCCGCAGTAAGAGATGAAGCTCCACGAAGAACAATCCTAGACCCACCGCCAGGCTGACCATTACTTGTAATCTGTAGTCCTGCAACTTTACCGCTCAACAATTTTTCTGGGGACGATACAACACCTTTGTTGAAATCCTCCTCTCCAACTTTTGCTACAACGCCAGTAAGATCTTTTTTCTGAACACTTCCGTAACCAACAACCACGAATTGTTCCATTACTTCGGAGGCAGCCTCTAAAGTGATGTCGTAAACACCTTCAGCTTTGTCGATGTCGAGTACATACTCGTTATAACCAACATAGCTGAAAATAACACGATCTCCAATACTGGCATTGAGTGTGTAATTACCGTCGATATCTGAAACGGACCCACTAATTTCATCCCCCTCTACAATCACATTTACTCCAATCAGAGATTCACCAGTAGAACGATCTATTATTTGCCCACTAATCTGTGCTACCAATACAGTTGAAAAACCCCAAAAGATAGAAATCAAGAGCGATAGAAATACATATTTTTGTACGTTTACTTTAAACATAACAGCTTATGAAATTTAAGCACATACCTTTATATCGATATGTTATTGTTAGTAATATCAAAAAAGGCGGACCTGCCTTACACATGTCCACCTTTTCCGATCATTTAAAATATTCTATTGTGCTTCGAATGTTGCTGTATAAAGCGACCCATCGAAACTAAGTGTAACCTTATAATCACCAGCTTCCGAAACTGTTACGTTCGCTCCATCTAGTGTAAGTCCTCCTAGTGTACCTCCTATGTTTAATGCCCAATCGTCACCAGCTCTCATTTTAAATTCACCTTCAGTGAAAGCACCAGTGTAGCTATAAGTTGTAATACCAGAATCAAAACCATCAGCAGTCATGTCTTGGTCAGCATCCCAGCCACCAACAGTTGCACTACCGATAACACCCCAACCAGAAGCAGTCATTGTTGCTTGCCAAGTCGCACCTTCATCTGCAGTAGAAACTACCAAGTAATATTGACCAGCTCCAGGAGTAGCAACATTATCACCTCCTTCACCAAGAGTTACCTCAACTCCATCAGCAGCTAAAGCACCACCAAGGTTGAAATCCCATGCATCATTTGCTCTGATCTTAAATTCACCAGCATCAGCAAGGGTAACAACACCATACCACTTGTGAGTTGTACCATCAAGTTTGTAAAGCATATCTCTGTCAGCATCCCAACCTCCGGCAGAAGCATCACCAATAACACCTAGGTTATAATCATTAGGATCAAATGTCAACACAGGAGCATCACCTGTACGCTCTGCAACCATTGCCCATCCATCTAGTGAACTCCAGTTGATTGTAATCGTATAAACACCTTCCTCAGTTTGAGCAATATTTGGTGCATCATTACCATTTTGAAGATTACCTACTTCACCACCAAGGTTTGTAAACATCTGGTAACCATTCGCCTCAGCAAAGCCACCATTTGGATCAATCAAACGAGCAAGATTCCATCTACAGTTAAAACGCACTTTCCATTCACCGTTTCTTAGAATAACATCAGTCATTGACCAAGAACCTCCATTAGCATCTACTGAACCATCTGTCAGAGAAGTTTCTTCTCCCCAACCGCCTGGAGTAGCATTACCAATAATACCTGGATGAACGATCTGATAAACAACCATCTCACTAGTAAGTTGATCAAAAGTAGCACGGTAAAGACCTGAATTAGCTACATTAAAAGCAGCTCCATTTGCCTCTAAAGAAACAACTGTGTAGGTATTAAAATCACAAGATGAACCCGCATCAGTTACATCCTCTGTAGCTCCACCCCAAGTGTTAGTGATCGATTTACCTTCTACTTGAACAAAATTATAATCGCCTGCTTCAAGGTATACATAACCACCTACGAAACCTGCGCGATCCTGAGAAGAGAAACCATCGTCTTCAACAGTTTCAGCAGTTAGTACTGCTCCTGATACTGGATCAGAGCCAGTTACTGCAAGATAGAGGCCATCTGCAACGTTTACACCATCAACTACATCAATAACAACAACTTCATCATCATTTGAACATGCATTGAACGTAAAGATGGAGGCCGCAAAAAAGCAAACTCCTAAAAGCTTTATAAAATTTTTCATTTTTGAATGATTTA
>JBELIG010000141.1:0-3477 GCA_042091035.1 Sphingobacteriales bacterium
TCTTTGAAGTACTGCCTATGTTTCTCTTTGAATGGAAAGGGCTCAGATGGAAGTATTAGCACATCAATGTCTTGTTCTGATATTTTTCGGATATCGATTTGGGGATAGCGACTTTCCTCGTTAAAAGCATTTTCTAGGTTAAGCAAGTTTAGAATACTATTTATATATGTATTGCATCCTGCCACCATTATTGGGTTGTGCCAAACGAGATAGGCTGCCTTTAGAGTTCTGTTAAGTTTGTGTAAGTCTTTTATTTCTTTAAAAGAAGTTCGTATCTCCTGGATTAAATTATCCGTCTGTTTGCTTCTGTTAAGGATATGACCTAGATCTTGAATCATAGCTAGCGCATCCTCCGTATCTAAGATATCACTAACATAAACTGGATATTTTTCAGCCAGTTTTTCAACGATTTCTGCTGTGTTTTCTTCTTTGTTGCTTATTATTAAATCTGGTTGCAATAGATCAATCTGATCGTAGTGAACTTGTTTTGTTCCTCCTATTCTAGGTTTTGACCGATAAATATGGTCTGGTAGGATGCAGAATTTTGTGATTCCTACGATTTGATCATCAAGCCCTAAATAACTTAGTAATTCTGTGATAGAGGGCACCAATGATATGATCCTAAAAGGGGATCGATTCATTTGTAACGTTCTACCTAATTGATCCTTTATTTTTATAGTTGCATTGTTATTTCTTTCCATAAGCACTTTCTCCAGCCAATATTTCAAGTTCTATAGTGTTTTCTTCGGGAGGGATAGGGCAGGAGTAGCCAGTAGTATATGCGCAATAGGGATTGTAACACCTATTGAAATCGAGTATTAAGGTCTTGTCTTTAATATCATTAATCGAAAGATCCATATATCGACCACCACCATATGTCATTGAGCCATTGGAATAGTCATAAAAGGGAAGAAAAAGGGCATTTCTGTAAAGTGGGTTTTTCATTAAACGCACAGAGCGGAATACAAGCAGCTTTGATGTTTTTCCTTGTAGTTCAAAATGCAGATAAGCATACTTGACATAATCTTTTTGTTTGCCATTTGCTGTGGGCATGGTTAGGGTATCTTTTTGGTCCAATAGCTCAACCCTTGCCAAAACAACATAGCTGCTATCTGCTTCAAAAAAATTAATCCCTATTGCTTCCTCCGGACTTATGGGGCCGTCTTCATTTGATCGGTCAGCAATGTAATTCGTTTTGTAATTTTCAAAGGCCTCATAAAAACTTACAGATAGTGAATCCTGTCCTTGAATGGCCGTTGATGATACTATTATAAACCAGAGGATAATCGTATTTTTCATAGAGGTATTAATCTTTAGTAACTAGCAACAATTGAAGTTTATTACTTACATCAATAGATTCAATATTCGTAATGTTTAATGGGTTAAGATCTACTATCTCTGTCCAGCCCTTTTCACTGTTTTTGGAATCATAGATATAAAGTTTAGATCCTTTAGCGCTGATAAGTTGATTGTTTGGAAGAACTCCAAAATAATTTTGCCCAGCTAAAGATTCTATTTGATCTATACTTTGGATGTCTATATCCTCTTTATTATTTCCACTAAGTATAGCTTCTTTTATCATCCATTTATTGGAAAAACTCTTGTCCAGATAATAGATATTATTTGAATTGTTCTTTTTTTGAATACACATACCTACGTCAGAGGCAACAAACATAGTAGAGTTGTCACTTACTTTTCCTAAGAATAAGCGATGGCTGTTTTCTGCTTCAACTACCAAGGCAGCTATTGACCTATTGACCCACTCATAGTTCTCTATACCTCCAATGTAAGGAAATAATGGTTTGCCCATATCTTTTTCATGCTTTACGAAAACAGGAAATTTCCAAAGCCTTTTTGTACGATCTACGTCAGCTTCTTCTCGAATAGCTGTAAAATAATAGACGTCTGGTGAAGCTTTGGGGTGCAGCTCGTTTTCAACAGTTTCAGTGATTTGAATTTTTTCTTTACTAGTAAGGTTTAGTTCAAAAATGTCAAGTTCATCAAATCCATTCTTTTTTACGCTTGCTGAGAGATATATCTTATTTTCTGATGAAAAACTCGGATGATCATTTGTACCAGCGCTGTTAAAGCTAGATAGAAATGAAGCTTTGGTAACCTCATAGGCGCTATCATTTTGTTCCAATTGGAGTAGGTAAATATTCTTATTAGTCAGTTCCTGAGCCTCTGCAGAAGGAATTGATAGCGCAAAAAGGCCGATTAGGATAGTGAATGTGGTTCTCATTAACGTTGGCTTTGTATTTGTAATATAAAATTCCCCGTCACGATGTGATAAGGGGAATTACATATACAATTTAGTAAATTATCTCTTTAAGACCATATTGCCTTCGCAGAATTACTTTATGGTAATACTTGATTGATCACTTTTGAAATTTATTTCTCCACTAGGATCACTCATTTCGATGATGGTTGGATCTCCTGAGAAGTAGATATAGCTCTCTGTGCCACTTTCTCCAATTGCCTCAAAGCAAAGGCTATAGATGGGCATATCATCATCCAACGTTATTCCTTGAATAGCTGGATCAAACCAAGATTTGATTAATAATCCCTTGCTTGCTCTTGTCGTGTTGAAATTTTGAGCTGAAAGGGCTTTGATCTTAAATTCTTCAATTCTCTTAAACGTCAGGAGATTTGGATCCCATCTAAGGGTATATTGCATGGAGACTATTTTTTTGAAATTTTTCCCATTGATATCCACACAAATTTCCTCTCCGTTTTTGACCTCTGTTTTCTCAATATATAGGCTAAATGTCCCATCGTTTTGATTATCCGTGGTTTTGCTTATCGCTGTTTGAGGTTCTTGCTGCTCGTTCGAGTTATTCTGAGCTTGATCTTGTTCCTTTGTGCAGGCTACTAAAATGGCTATGCCAACAAGACTGTAAAAGATCTTTTTCATAATGCAATTACTATTGTTATTCTGTGATAAATATGAATGCTGAAATTAAAAAGGCAAATGGAATCATTTGCCTTTTTTAATCATTTTCTTTGATATTTCTTTTTTAATGTTTTGCTACTATTGCTGACCCACTTGGGCAATGCATATGCAAAACCTTTTCCATTGTATTTAGTCTTAATAATATCACCCCTTTTATTCGAAAGTTTATGTAGGCTTCTATTAAGCATATTTTTGACTTTAGCTTCGTCAAATTTAGTTTTAGCAGTCTCCGCTTGCGCTCTTGAGGATTCAATAAAATCCTTTGTGATAAGAACGCTTTGTTTTTTATTTAAGGTATCAATAACAAAATTATCCCAAACAGATAGTTTGTATCCATGTTCAACAACTCGTTGTCTTTTCTTTGGCTCTGTATTTAATTTTGTATTGTTTTTCAATTCATTAGCCAAACTTACAGATGGAACCGAAACAGTTTTCCTAGGCCTACCTCTGCGTTTAGGTTCACTTGGAGCAGTATTTACTTTTGCCTTTGGTGGTCTACCTCTGCGTTTAGCTTGACTTGCAAC
>JBELIG010000141.1:3577-8298 GCA_042091035.1 Sphingobacteriales bacterium
ACTTGCAACGGTATCTACTTTTACCTTAGGCGGTCTACCTCTGCGTTTAGCTTGACTTGCAATCGGTTCTGCTTTTACCTTAGGCGGTCTACCTCTGCGTTTAGGTTCACTTGAAACTATATCTACTTTTACCTTAGGCGGTCTGCCTCTGCGTTTAGGTTCACTTGAAACTATATCTACTTTTGCCTTAGGCGGTCTGCCTCTGCGTTTAGGTTCACTTGAAACTATATCTGCTTTTGCCTTAGGCGGTCTGCCTCTGCGCTTAGGTTCACTTGAAACTGTGTCTGCTTTTGCCTTAGGCGGTCTGCCTCTGCGCTTAGCTTGACTAATTACTGCTTCAGTTTTTGCCTTAGTCGGTCTACCTCTACGTCTAGCCGTATTAGCTTTCTTATCAGTTTTGGTAGCTTTTTCTTTATTTAATTCAGAAATAATATCCTCGAATTTTTCGAGTTGATACTGAAGCTTCACTACCTCCTCCTGATACTTTTTGATTAACTCTCGTTTTTGAGAATTAGTAAGTATACTTTTACTCATTACTTATTCTTAATTAATTAAATTAAATTAAAATTAGGGGGAGATTTTAAGGGGAGATATTTAAAGGTAGTTTAATTATAAATAAAATTCAATATTAAAAATATTTTTATTTTTAAAATTGAATGATGACTTTCTCTAAGTAAATGACGTTCATTCTGTTGTCTTTCAAACATATTTGATATGAACCTTTTTTTAATGTGAGGTCAATATTGGTTTCAGTTTCTATAGTTTTTTGAATGATTTTTTTGCCATCTAAACTAAATACTTCAAGTATTTTGCAATCTGAATTTGTTTTTATTTTCACATGATTACTATTGGATGGATTTGGATAAATCTTGATGTTGTCTACAACAGGTGATTTTGTGCTAACTAAGGCGCTTAACTCAAAAACAACAGTACTAGAATCACCTGGAGTCATTACTAATTCACTTTCAATACCTTCGAATCCTTCAGCTTCAATGGAAACAGTATAAGTTCCTCCTGCATTCACCCATTTAAATTGGCCTGTTTCTGTTAGTGTTGTATCTGGTTCAAGGATGCTTAGGCTAGCATTTTCAATAATTGTTTGTGTTTCACTATCCACAATAGTACCATATATTCTTGCAGCTTCAGTATTGTTGAATTCCCATACCATCAAACCCCTATTTCTATCAGCGCCGATAATTCTACCCGATGGGAGGTAGGGGCATGCGGACCAGAGTCCACTATATCCTCCGCTTTCTCCCTCGTAGGTGTCGTAATATCCCACCTCGAGGATTAATTCTGGATCTCTAGTGTCAAGTATTCTTAAGCCTTCCGTATTATGAGAAACAATTGTGAAAATACCGTTTGTGTATGGGTTGTGTACTAGGCTCTGGATATTGGCAGTGTAGGTGTTGATTTCCTCTGGATCATAAATGTCTTCTATATTGTAGGTTCTCATAGGGTAGCCATCTTTCTCATCTGCGACAAAAAGATATTTCATGTCTGGACTTGTTGAGAATGAGTGTGTATAGGTTCCGGGATCATCGAAGCCAGAAATTGCTACAGGGTTGCTAGGATCTGCGATACTTATGATCTCCACAATATCATCATAAATAGCAGCAGCGAACATAAGGGTATCTCTAATATGCACATCGTGTACGTAATATCCCTCATAAAATATTCCTATTTCTTCAGGTGATTCAGGAATCGTGCAATCGAATATGTGGACACCACTTGATGTGTTGGTGCCACAAACATATATATATGGAGTGTCTTCAAAAATATTCTTTTGAATGATATGGGCTTTTTGGAAATAACTATCTAAGGTATTGACTAAAGTAGCCTCATTTGGTAAGTTAGACAAGTCAATAACCTGCATGCCTTGTCCCTCTCCTAAACCTTCAGTTACTACATAGGCATAGTTGTTTATTACAGTTATCTCTCTCCAATTGGATTCGGGTCCAGGGATAAAGGCCAATTCTATAGCTTCATCCTGATCAAGTTTATATATAGCGGTACCTGAGTATGCTCCGATAAGGGCATATTCCGTGCCATTTTGGTCAACGAAAAACCAAGATCCAGAATAGCGAGGTTCACCTCTGTCATATTCATAGATAAGATCTATATTCTCATTGATTTGACTAAATAAATTAAAGGCAAGTGAAAAAAAAATAAAAAAAGATAGGGTTCTCATTGACACAATTTTAGTTTTATATGTTTCTTAAAAGTAACAAACTGATTTTAATTAAATATAAGTAAATAGATGAAACTAGATATTTTGGCTATTGGTGTGCATCCCGATGATGTAGAATTAAGTTGTGCCGGCACTTTGTTGCGACATTTAGACTTAGGAAAGCAGGTAGGTATACTTGATCTTACTAGGGGAGAATTGGGTAGCAGGGGTACTGCAGATACTAGAGATATTGAGGCTCAGGATTCTGCACATATCCTAGGGATAGAATATCGCAAAAATGCTAGGATGGCAGATGGCTTTTTTTCCCACTCGCCAGACAATGTAAAAAAGATTGTTGCTTACATTCGAGAAACTAGGCCTGAAATAGTGCTTGCTAATGCAATATCTGATAGGCATCCTGATCACGGAAGAGCGGCAAAATTGATTGCTGATGCCTGCTTTTACGCTGGTTTAGTAAAGATTGAAACGATTGATGAGCAGGGACGTGCTCAAGAGCCATGGAGACCTAAAGCCGTTTACCACTATATCCAAGATCATAATTTAGTGCCTGATTTCGTTGTTGACATAAGTCCATATATGGATAAGAAGATTGAGTCCATACTAGCTTATAAGACCCAATTTTATGATCCGAATTCCAAGGATACTTCTATGCCTTCAACGCCTATATCCTCTAAGGCTTTCTTTGATTTTCTGAAGGCTAAGGGCGCTGCCTATGGTAGAATTGCAAATTTTGAATTTGCTGAAGGGTATCAAGTAGCTAGAACGCCAGGTGTAAAGAATCTATTTGATTTAATTTGACTTGCCTTCTAGATGATTGACATAATCTACACTTCCTAAACGGAATCTTGGATTTATTCTGTTTTTCTTATCCATTGAATGTTCTTTTATACAAAAGAATGCTACGGGCATTTCTTTGGGAACAGAGAAAGCAAGACTTTTTTCTGATTTTATTAAAGTGCTGCTTATAAAAAGAGGATTTTTAAGGTCTATATTTTGTATTGGGTTATATAGCTCAAATGTTCCGAAGTAAGAAAATGAATTGGACTGCGCTTTAGTGTTAAACGCTAAAGTGCAGCCAAGGATAAGGAACGTAAATTTTAATTGTCTACTGATATTTAGCTTTTTTGCTACCTGCATAGAGTTCGTATTTTTGGAATTTACATTCCAAGGGTCCATTGAAAAGAGGTATTTTTCTAGAAGGTCTAAGCCCAACGTGCTTGAATGCGGACATGTTTGAAGAAATAATCCAAGCGGTAGATCCTCCATAATGTTGTTTAAGTGTATCTCCAATTTCTTTGTATAGCTCCTCAATGTCACTACTAGCAATCCTTAAATCATAAGGAGGATTAAAGACCGCTAAAGCTCCTTCTACAGGTGGGTCCTGAAATAGGAAATCCTTTTTACTAAGCTTTACAAATCGCTTAAAATCTTGTCTCGTTAAGTTTTCATAGCTTACGTCAAGAGCTTCTGAGCTTATGTCACATCCCCAGATCTCTTCCTTTGGTTCACAAATAGCAGCTTCCGCTTTATTACGGACTTCTTCAAACAAAGATTTATCATAGTTATCCCAACTTTGGAAGGAGAATTTTTTCCTATTAAAATTAGGAGGTGTATTTGTAGCGATCATACATGCCTCTGCCAAAAGAGTTCCTGAACCACACATTGGATCTAGATATGGTTGACTGCCATCATAGCCTGAAAGAATAAGTAATCCTGCAGCAAGCACTTCATTCAAAGGGGCTTTACCTGCTTTCAAGCGATAACCTCTTTTGTGTAATGATTTTCCCGAGCTATTCTTGTAGACTGTTACTTGGTCATCATGAATATATAAGTTAACTGCAAAGTCAGGATCTTTAGGATCTACATTTGGTCTTTCTTCAAAAGTGTCTGTAAACTTGTCCGCAATCGCATCTTTTGTTTTAAGTGCAATATATTTAGAGTGATTGAAAAATCTTGAGTTGATAATTGCATCAATTGCAAAGGTATCCCCAAGCTTGAATTCATTGGTCCAATCGTGCTTATATATATTGTCATAAACATCTTGTTCGTTCCGTGCTTCAAAAGTGTACATAGGGACTAGAATCTGAAGACCTGTTCGGATCTTTAGATTTGCCTCGTACAATTGAGCAAGGTTGGCCTCAGCTTTTACCGCTCGTTTTAGCTTTTCACAATTCTGAATTCCTAGGGCATTGAGTTCTTCTATTAGAATGTCCTCAAGCCCAAACATAGTTTTGACTAATATTTCCACGTACAAAGATTTTTGCAAAGGTACATTTAATCGGGAAAAGGATTCGACTTATACCTGAAAAACGCCAGGATTGAATTTCTCTACAGGTGCGTTATTAGCTGCTTTTATCCCTTCTGAGATAAGCTTCCTAGTTTCAAGAGGATCAATAATGGCATCTACCCATAATCTTGAGGCTGCATAGTAGGGACTCGTTTGTTCCTCATAGCGGTTCGAAATCGATTCAAATAATTCTTTTTCTTTGTTCGGATCAGGAACTTCACCTTTGGCTTTTAATGAACTGAG
>JBELIG010000142.1:0-8284 GCA_042091035.1 Sphingobacteriales bacterium
TTAAATACAATTTTGTCCCGGTGTCAACTAATAAAGTTTAATAAAATTTCTGATATTGCCCTTAGTAAATATCTGGCATCCAGATATGGAATGAGTGAAGAGCGAGCAAAAGAGGTTGCTTTTTTCTCTAATGGCAATATGCTTGATGCTATTTCTAGTATCGAGCAGGTAGGAAAAGGGGAGTTTGATCTTTTTATTGACTGGCTTAGAAAGACCTATCAGGGAAAACCAGTAGATCTTGTAAAGATAGCAGAGGAGATCGCGAGCCTAGGAAAGGATGCAATTAAGCAAGTGTTTAGCTATGGCTTACAATTTTTAGCTGAGATTAATCGGCTTAAAATATTAGGACCTAAACATTCAAGATTAAACGGTAAGACACTCGAATCAGCTGAAAAGCTGAAGAATCTATTGGATCTAAATGCGATTGAAAAAATGCAGGATCTATTAAATGAGTCTTCTTACTATCTTGAACGTAATGCAAATGCAAAGTTGCTTATTTTGAACATGGGCATTCAAATGAATGCTATTTTTAGAATGAGGTAATTAAGACCTTCGAATATATAAGATTATGAGTTGTAAAGGATGTACTGTTGGTAGCAGTAAGGATCATTCTGGAGGTTGTGGAAGTTCGTGCGGATGTAGCACGGGCGGATGTAACAAAATGAATACATATGATTGGCTTGCTGGTCAAAATATAACAGACTTTGAGGATTATGGAATCGTAGAGGTGACCTTTAAACAGGGAACTCGAAAAGGATTCTACTTTAATCCAAAAAGTGTTTCTGCACTTACTGGAGATCATGTCGTAGTTGAAAGTTCGGCAGGATATGATACAGGTGCTATTTCTTTATCTGGAGACCTAGTTCGTCTTCAAATGAAAAAGAAAAATGTAAAAGAAGAAGCTGTTATACACTCCATTTTAAGAGTTGCAAATGAGCGCGACCTTGACAAGTTGCTAGAGGCTCGCTCTATGGAGAAGGATACAATGATTCGCTCTAGAGCAATAGCGCGAAGTCTTGGTGTTGATATGAAGGTTGGCGATGTTGAATATCAAGGTGATAAACGTAAGGCTACCTTCTATTATATAGCGGATGGCCGTGTAGATTTTCGAGAACTTATCAGGCATTACGCCAAAGAATTCAAGGTAAAGATAGAAATGAGGCAAATTGGTTCGCGCCAAGAGTCTGCCCTGATTGGTGGTCTAGGTTCTTGTGGCCGTGAGCTTTGTTGTTCAACTTGGCTGTCTAGTTTTAAAAGTGTTTCGACGGCTGCTGCCCGATATCAAAATCTTGCGATTAATCAGGCTAAATTGTCTGGGCAATGCGGAAGGTTGAAATGTTGTTTGAATTTTGAATTAGACGCTTATAAAGAAGCTTTAAGTCATTTCCCTTCAAATGTAGATAGATTATATTCTGAGAACGGTGAGGCTAGTTTGATGAAAACAGATGTCTTTAAGGGAATTATGTACTATATGTACAGTAAGAGAAATGAACGAGGTAAAGTCATTGCTTTAGATATTGAAAAGGTTGCTGAAATCAAGGCAATGAATAAGAATAATGAAAAGCCTTATGATTTAAGTTCATTGCAACCTGAATCTGTGATTTTGGCAAATGAGCCTGATGAGGTAGGTTTTGAAAGTGTAAATGATGTGATCGAACTTCCAATGGATAAACCTCAAAGAGGTAAGCGCAGAGGAAGGGGTTCTAGAAACAAACGTAAACCAAATAACAACAAACCAAATCAGCGCCCTTCAAATAAGAAAACAACTAAGGAAAATCCAAGTAAGCCTGAGGCTAAGGGTAAAGCAAATCCTAAATCTAAGGATGCAAAACCCCAATCGGAGACCAATCCTAAGGCGCAAAATAAACCTAAATCAAGATTTTCGTCATTCAAACGTAAAGGCAAGAATAACAGTCGAGGTGGGGGACAGAATAACCCAAATAAAGATGACTCAAAGAAGTAAAAGAAGCTTTGTAAATTAGTTGTAGAATTTGAATAAATTTCACATTGATTGTTCAAAGTTTGACTGAATCCTTCTTAAGTTTGCAGGATATTAAATTGTAATAAAGAAATGAAATACGACGTTACCGTAATCGGTTCAGGTCCTGGTGGATATGTAGCAGCGATAAGATGTGCACAACTAGGTATGAAAACGGCTATTATAGAAAAGGAGTCAACACTTGGAGGCACATGTCTTAATGTAGGTTGTATCCCTTCAAAAGCACTGTTGGATTCGTCTGAGCATTTTCATAATGCCCAAAAGACATTCGCTGAGCATGGCGTAATGCTAGATAACCTAGCTGTCGATATGAATCAAATGATAGATCGAAAGGCGAAGGTAGTTGATGAGAACGTAAAAGGCATTGATTTTCTGATGAAAAAGAACAAGATTGATGTAATCAATGGTTTTGGTTCTTTTAAAGATGCGAATACTATTTTGGTGACGGCTGCAGATGGCACTGTAACTGAGATTTCAACAACTAAGGCTATTATCGCAACAGGTTCTGTTCCTAATATTCCTGCTTCATTTAACTTTGACGGAAAGCGAATTATATCTTCAACAGAAGCTCTCGAAATAAGAGAAGTTCCTAAACGAATGATTGTTGTTGGCGGTGGAGTTATAGGTATGGAATTAGGTTCCGTGTTTGGGAGATTGGGTACAGAGATTGAAGTAGTGGAATACATGGAGCGTATCATACCGACTATGGATAAGGATTGTGGTAAGCAACTTCAACGTAGTCTTAAGGGTCTAGGCTTTAAGTTCCACCTTAAACATATGGTCAATGAGGTGCAGCCTACCGAAAATGGAGTTAAGGTCATCGTTCAGAAAAGAGATTCAGAGGATACCTTTGAAATTGAAGCAGATTATTGTCTGGTTTCAATAGGTCGTAAACCATTTACTTCAAATTTGGGTCTTGAAAACATAGGCGTAAAGCTTGATGAGAGAGGCCGTGTAGAAGTTAATGGTCACCTTGAGACTTCTGCTCCTGGAGTTTATGCTATTGGTGATGTAGTAAAAGGAGCAATGCTTGCGCATAAAGCAGAAGAGGAAGGGGTATTTGTAGCAGAAAAAATTGCCGGTCAAAAGCCGCATATCAATTATAATCTAATACCCGGAGTGGTATATACTTGGCCAGAGGTGTCTGCTGTAGGTGCAACAGAGCAAGAACTTAAGGATGCAAAGGTTCCTTATAAAGCTGGTAAGTTTCCGTTCAAAGCATTGGGAAGAGCCCGTGCTAGTATGGATACCGATGGTATGGTTAAGGTTCTTGCACATAAAGAAACAGATGAAATTCTTGGAGTACATATGGTAGGTGCTAGAACTGCAGATATGATTGCAGAGGCGGTTGCTGTTATGGAGTTCCGCGGATCTGCAGAGGATGTAGCAAGAATGAGTCATGCTCATCCAACATATACAGAAGCATTTAAAGAGGCTGCCCTTGCAGCGACAGGAGATCGAGCGCTTCATATGTAAAGAAAAGCCTGAGTGAATTTCACTCAGGCTTTTTTATTTTTCATTGCTAGTTTTTCAAGGATCCATTTTTTACCAACAATTTGCTTTTTTTCATTTATTTGTTCCTGTAGCTTAAGGAATTCCTCTTTATCGTAGGTGTTAAGATACGTTAGCTTTTTAAGTATCCTTAAAAATTCGATGTATTGGTTCTTAAGGTCTTTCGAGATCTTAGTGGTTCTTACAAGTAAAACCCTGAAACTTTCAATGAGCGCTTCAAGTGCTTGTAATTCATTCAACTCATAATAGGTCTTTACTAAGATCAGCTTGGTACCTAGTTTATATTGGATATTGTCATATTCTACCGTGTGTAATAGTTGTATAACTTCAGAATATGCCTCTTGCTGAAAGAGAACTTTGGCCATGTTGAAGTTATAGGCATTGTCTTGATCTTTTGAGGGTATGCGTTTGGTGTATTTCTCAATAAAGGATTTGGTCCAGTCATAGTTTTGTGTATTCAATCCAACGGTAATAATGTTTTTATAATGCATTGGATTTAATGCTTCATTATCAAATAGAATTTCTTCCTGAATCCCTAGTTTGTATAGATGGAAAAGATTATGGAAATACTCCAGTTGTCCTTTATTGATTTTTGAGTCAATACAGTAATTCATTAAAAGGGTAAGGATATTTAGGGATTCTTCTTTGTGGATGTTTTCAACTGCATTTATGAAGAGGTCTTGACAGGAGCCTAGTGTTAAATTTTCTTTATTTCGAAACAGAAATAGAATAGAGCCATATAGGTTAATTAATGGTATTTGATCCCCATATTCTTTAATACAGTCTTTGATAAAGGCGTCCTCAATACCGATGTCTGCATCTTGAGTGATTTGATTGGCAATGGCATAGCAACCCGTTTTTAATTTTTGACATCTATAATAGATTTCGTTATAGTAGTCTGATTGACGTAAGTCATCAAAGCTTAGATGCTTTCTACCCTTTTGGAATATCAAATTTTGTTTGATTTCACTTGCCTTAGCCATGTAGTAGAAGTGATCACTATGCCTAGGGGATTCCATGATTTTATTTAAAGTAGACCAGCTAGAATCGAAGTGTTTATTTAATTTTTTGTTGTAGAAGGCTTTTATGCTAATAAGCTCGCTAAGCAAAGGGTCGTGATTCGATAAGAATGTTTCTTTGAGAATGATTTCTAATTCAGCATTTACCTGCATCATTATTGTTCTCCACTTTAAGTCATTATAAGCTACTTTTGAGCCATAAATTTTTTTCCAAATAATCTCTTTGGGCTTCTCTGAGGCAGAAGAGGATAGTAATTCAAAAAGTTTGAACAAGTCGGGTCTCTTTTGGTAGAGTTTCTGCTTTAATGTTTTTTTTGCCGCACTTATATCATCAACCGAGAGCCGCTCTATGGCAAGCAATAGTTTTGGTTTTGCCATTATTGGTCATTATTTGTCTGTGGCAATCATTGATTAATGTTAAAATTTGTGTTAATTGTCATATTAATCAAGGATTAATAGTTTTACTTGTTAAATTCGATGGTTCATTCTTTAAGATGAATCTTGTTAAACTGATTACCCTATGCGTTTAAACAAACATATCAAATTATTTTTGTTTTTGATCCTTCTAACTTGCAACTCTCTGCAAGCACAGATCTTTCCTATAAACACGGGGTATGTAGTTACTATTGAAAATGGAGATAATTGTTTCCCAATTGTAGTAACTGAAGATAGACAAATTTTTGAAGTAGTTCAATCTGATCTTGAACTAAGTCCAGGGCATAATATTACTTTTGCAAAGGTATCAACTCAGACTACCTCTTCTTGTGTACTTACTAACCAAGTAATCATTTACGTTATCAGCGAGAATTCTACAGGGAATTCCGCAGACTTGTGTGATTATGTTGATTGTGTGCTTCCAGGAGATGTTAATCAAGACGGTGTCGTTGACATGGTGGACATGATAATGGTCCATCATAATAGTGGTTTTACAGGATTATATCGTCCTAATTCTTCAACTGATTTTGAGCCTCAATTCAGTTTGAGTTGGAATGAGGAAACGTATTTTGGCAATGATTTAAAACATCTTGATACAGATGGAAATGGTATTATTCTTCAAGAGGATTTAGATGTAGTTGATCAGAACTATAACCTTCATACTGACATTGAGGAAATTCCATTACCTGTTCTTGAGGGTTTCTATGTAAATATTGCTTTTGAGGAGGAAGAAATAATCGTTCCTGATGCATTTGATTTGACTAATATTTCTACTTCTGCCATTATCAATTTTCATGGTAGCGGTCAAGTCTTAAGCAATGTATCTGCGGTAAGTTTTGAGATTGAGCATTCAGATGAGGATTTTTTAAAAACAGAAGACATAGTTTTTCTACAAACAGATCCTGATTTTTTTGAAACGGAAAATGAAATTCCTAACAAAATCTTCCGCCAATTATCTGAGAATCAGAATACGCTTGACATTGCTGTTTCAACTTTGATGCCTGAGGGAAAAACGGGTATAGGCCGCATTGGGCAACTAGATTTCATTATAATTAGTGATATTATAGAGGCGCGTTCCGAAATAGAAATTCCAATTAATATTAAAATAGGGGATATAAAAGTTCATTTTAACGACGGTAGTATCTTTACAGTCGATACCAATATTGACGCAGATCAATTAACTATTGTAAAAGAGACAGTTACTGATGTTGAGGACCAAGTTTTAGAGCAAGAGTTTACCTTGAGCCCTAATCCAGTAGTGGATAATCTTCGTCTAGTTATGCCCGAAGGTATTGATCAATCTTTAAGATCTAGGATCAACATTTTAAATGCTGCAGGTGTTTTGGTTTATTCATTGAATATTGAAGCCGAGGATGCGCCTGTTATAGACCTTGAGTTTCTTGAATCCGGAGTGTATCTCATGGAGCTTACCAATTCTAACTTTCAAGTTAGAAATTCTTTCATCAAGCTTTAATTCTTTATAAGTAAGTTACAAGACAATTTCTTTTAACTGCTTGTTTTTTAGGGTTTTAGGTGTAATGATGCCTCTTATTGGCATAAGAAATTTCAATTAAATAATATTTTTTTTGTCAATTCCTTTCCATAAAAAGGAAAATATCTTTATGTTTGTGTCGAACGAATTGAAGGAATGAATGAGCGTACACCAATCTCGTCCATTCTGGTATCCTTCCTTTTTTTCAATCCAATCCAATCGCCTTTAATAAAAATCCGACCATGAAAAATGTGTGGTCCAAATGATGAGTTTGTAAACTCATCAAGAATGTCTCTTCAAGCGTGAAGGGCAACAATCAGGCTAATTTTTTTTCTTAATAGCTATTAAATTTTTAATTAATCTTATGAAAAACGCGAATTTTACAAACCTTCGCACACTGCTTGTAGCAGTGGTCGCGTTGTTCGCTACAGCAGCCAATGCTCAGACAGTGGCATGTAACGACAATGTGCAAATTTCAGTTGATCCTACTCCGGATTTCAACTGTACAGTAGACCTTAACGCCGATATGGTTGTTGAAGGTTTCGATGCAGCTAACACTTATGTACTGACAGTAATGGATGGTGCAGCTGTTGTTGCTACTGGTTCAAACTCAGTTTCTTTCTCAGGTTACGTTGGTGAAACACTAACTGTAAAAGTTGAGTTAGGAAACAATTCTTGTTGGGGTTCAATCTCTATCGAGGACAAAGTTGGTCCAGTTTGTGATGTAGTTGCTGATTACTCAATCGAGTGTAACGAAGACTTACCAGCTGGTGACGATTCAAATCACTTCGCTTACCCTTCATTTGCTGACAACTGTGGAATAGCTTCTATTGCTCTTACTAACCAGACTCCAAATGGTACACTATGTGGACCAAATGGTCTTCAGTATGTAAGAATTTGGGCTGCTACAGATGCATCTGGAAATGCTTCTCAAGATTTCTGTACTCAGGTAATTACTGTAAACCAGACTGGTTTAAATTTACCTACAGTAAATGTTAATCTTTCATGTGAGGATTTCGATGCTTCAGTATTTGATGTAGACTTAAATGCTGATAACGATACTGCTGAAGCAGCTCGTCTAGCATTGGGTTACCCATCATTTAATGTTGCTAATGATGGTGACTGTATGTACTCTATTTCATACAGTGACATCGATCTTGTTGGATGTGGTGGTCTAGAGAAAATTATCCGTTCTTGGTCTGTAATCAACATGTGTACAAATGCTGTTACTCCTTACGAGCAGGTTATTTCTCTTGTAGATCTTAACGGTCCTTCTATTGATGGATCTGATTACACTGTTCAAGCTAACGTTGTAGCTTCTCACCCACAGCCTTGTAAGTCAACTGAATGGATCGTTATCCCTTCAATTGCTGATGCATGTTCTGATGTAGCTTCAATTTCAATGTTTGTTGAAGGTTACGCTGAGCTTGATTACACATTTGACAACAATGGTAACAAAACAGGTGGATACATTCCTGCTCCAGGTCTTGACCTTGGTGCACACACTGTAAAAGTTGTTGCTACTGATGTTTGTGGAAATGTTACTGAAGAATTCTTTAATATTGATGTAGTTGATGGTATTGCACCAACAACAATCTGTAAAGAGATCACAACTGTTGCGCTTACTTCAAACGGTACTGCAGTAGTTCCTGCTTCTTCTTTTGACAATGGTACATACGATAACTGTTGTTTAGATTATTTAGAAGTTCGTCGTATGGATGATGTATCTTTCGGACCAACAGTATCTTTTGACTGTGAAGACGAAACTGTTACTGTTGTATTCCGTGCAGTAGATTGTTACGATAACCACAATGACTGTATGGTTGA
>JBELIG010000143.1:0-8273 GCA_042091035.1 Sphingobacteriales bacterium
CTAAAAACAGTCCAGCCACAAAATCAATCTAAAGACTTCTACTTTTCCCTATTCATCTTTTGTATCATACGAATGGCGTTTTCATTTTCTGAATTTAGCTCTAAGGATTGTTGAAAATTTCGCATTGCGGCATCCATATTGCCGACTCGATATTCTGCTTCTCCCATACTGTCATAAACATTATAGGAATTCGGATAGTTACGAACATTGAGTTTAAAAAAGTCCATTCCTAGCTCTTTAGTTGTTTGTTCAGAACTCCTGAGTTTTGAATATCCTATTCTGTTGACTAATTCCTCTGGAACCTTAAAATCGTAGTTCAAGCGATTAGACAATTCCTGATAAACCGACGAAACGGAGTTTATATCTCCTGCATTTCTATAGGAAAAGCTATAGCCGTCAAAAAGATAAGACACAGCACTATAAAATGCTGGTAAGGACACTGTACTGTGGCTTTCATTTTCAAAGTATTCTATTTTTCCTTTGAAAACCCCAATACAACTACTATTCAATAATTCAAAAAAGCGAATGTGACGATCTCGATTTCGAATATTCCGTTTGTCCCAATTTGCAGAACTAATATAGAGCGGACGCTCAAAGATATTTTCTGAAATCTTATCTATTTTTTCATCCATCACTGAATTATCCCAAGTCCCAAAACTTGGGTCAATGGCAATAAAGGCGTTGAAGGCTGATTCAGCTTGTAGATAGGCATGACTTACCAACAATCCACCTAAGGAATGTCCAAATAGCATACGAAAGGAGTTCGTGCGAAATTTTCTATCGATCTCAGGTATCAGTTCTTTTTCTAAAAATGCCAGGAATTCAGCTCCACCTCCTGTGTTATTTTCACGTCGCGTGATAATCTTATCGGGCGTAAAATCTCTTTGCCTATCGACATTCATCACACCCACAATAATCATTTCAGGAATCTTCCTGCTTCCATTACTTGGGCGTCCCATGAACTGGCACATACCGGCAACTGAGGCAAAATGAATATGGCCATCTAACAGATATATAACCGGGTAGTTATTGTAAGAACTATGGCTTTGCTCGTAGGAAGCAGGTAAACTCACCCAATAGGACCTTTCTTCAGATAGAATCTCAGATTTGATTGTAAATTTTTGACCTATTTCGATAAATTCCTGCTATGCATTAACTGAAATAAAACCAACTAACAATATAGCTAGTAAGCAAAGTGCTTTGAAATTCATGTTTTGTGTTTTGTTTGTGATCGGGAATAAATATGAAAGTCAAAATTGATATATTCAAATAATCCCTAAAAAAACTATAATCATAATGATATAATCAACAAAACAAACCAAATAAATATTGGGCAAAATGGGAAGTCTATTCTTTTTGAATGATTAATTTTCTTTACGATTTAAAGCATCAAAAGCAGCAGTCATATCGCCATAATAAAGTAAGCGAGTGATCCTCCCATCCGAATCAAAATCATATTCCTCATATACAGGGATCATAACAACATCACCACCTGTATCAAGTTGTACTAAAAGTTCGATATACATATGCACAGAACCATCTATTCGGTTTGTTTTAGGATCTAAGCCAGGCATAAATCGGATGGGCTCATTATAGGAGAAGTTATAAGTCTCCCATAGCTTCTTGTGTGTGTTCTTATTAACCTCTAATCCAACGGTATCTAAACTATTAAAAGATGTACCCATTATCATAGCATCTGGATTATAGAAAGCATCATAGTCAATATCCTCTAAACAAAAAGCCTTTTCATAGGCTATTACTCGCGCACAATTCGTGGTATACAACTTAAAAAGATCTTCATGTGAAGTATAAGTTGTCTCCTTAAAATCACAGGACATAAGCGTTAAAAACGTAAACACTAAGGTGATACTGCTCTTCATATTGTCAAATTTTAAAACCAAAACACCAAATAAGAAAAGTCATATTTGTTCAGGCCGCTGAATAAAATTTATTCAGCACTTCAAATAATTTGAGTGGATCGAAAGGCTTACTAATAAAATCATTCATGCCTACAGAGAGAGTCTCTTCTTTTACATCAGCAGAAACATCTGCAGTCAATGCAATTATAGGAATATGCTTAAAATAAGTCCCCTCCTGAGCCCGAATCAATTTTGTTGCCTCAAATCCACCAACCACAGGCATATGCAAATCCATAAGCACTAAATCAAACTCAGGATTATTCATAATCAAATCGAGTGCTTGATTTCCATCCTCTGCAATAGCAAGATCTACTTTCCATTTTTGCATCAGTTTAGTTACTATTTTTTGATTAACTATATGATCTTCTACCAAAAGAACCTTCATTCCAGCAAGTAAAGACGCGCTAAGCAATTTTTTTTCAGCCTTACTTTTAGTATCCAAGTCTATAGGTTCACCTTTTTCAATTGGCAAACAAAACCAGAACTCTGAACCTGCACCGAGTTTACTCGACAAACCTATTTCTCCACCAAGCAAACCAACAAGCTTTTTGCAAATCGCCAAGCCTAGACCAGTTCCTTCATATTTTCTTGTTTTACCGCCTTTCAACTGTTCGAATTGTTGAAATACTTTTTCTTGATCTTTATTAGAAATGCCAATACCTGTATCCTTAACTCTAAACATTAATTTAGACTGATTACCATCTTCCTCTACTATTTCACTCCTAACTGAAACACTCCCTGAATCCGTAAACTTTATGGCATTCCCTATTAAATTATTTAAGATTTGATTAATTCGAATTACATCCCCCTTGAAATTATGTGCAACTTTTGCCGTGATAAACTTGAGCTGCAGTCCTTTTTTTGAAGCGAGGTGGACAAAATTTTGTTGTATATCTTCGCAGATTTCCGCAAGATTAAAATCCGAGTGATCAATTGTAACTTTTCCAACATCCAATTTTGAGTAATCTAAAATATCATTGACCAAAGAAAGTAGATGCTTAGAGGAGAGATGTAGAGGTCGAAGGAATTCCAGTTGCGCTTCACTCGGATTTTCATCCATCAATAAATGACTCATTCCGATCACTGCATTTAATGGATTTCGAATCTCATGACTCATAGTAGACAAGAACTGCGATTTAATCTTTGTTGCCTCCTCGGCCTTTTCCTTGGCCTTCAACAAATCCTTATCAGACTGTGCCTTGACCAATTTGATCGCACAAATCGAAGCTATCGTTGTCAATACAGTAGCATGCACCTGCGTAAAAAATTCTTTTTCTGGATGTTCGGAGTCTATTACTCCAAGGACTTTCCCTGTAGGAGTGATGATAGGAACTGCCAATTCTGACATTCTCTGTTCATCATCTAAAATATATCTTGGATCAAGGGTAACGTCTTTTAGCAACTCCATAGCTCCCTTTTTAAAAACAGATCCAACAATACCTGAACCGACTGGAATTTCAATGGGAGCAACGATTCCCTGGTCCCCGTCATTCTTAGGACCATGAGCAGCTTTTTGCACCAACACTTGGCGCTCTTCGTCAATCAAATAGATCACACAATCTACAATACCAAATTTATCGATACAATTGATCGTGATATCCCATAATATATCTTCCTCTGTATTCTGACGAAATAAAGAATTAGCAAAATAAATTATGGAATCCTGGATAAGCTCTTTTTCACGCCAAAAACGCGCCAACTCATTGTCGGCTATATCAACATTTAACTTTGAAGACTTTTTATTTTTAGAATATTTAGACTTAAGGTATGTACCTAACCAGAGTAAAATACTCAGACCAGCCAAAAGCCATCCTAATATATCTACGGTTATAAGCATTTCTTTTATAGGTATTTGTGTGACACCTTCACAATATAAAGGCTTTGTCAAACAAAAGAAATGTCAAAATCAGTTTATGGCATATTAATGCTCTAACTAAAGCCATTCACACTTTTTAGAAACTTTAATTTGTCACAAACTTTATAAGTCTTTTCCCTAAGCTGGAAAACTAAAATTAATCTATACGGAATAATTAAACCTCGTATTAAAGGCTCTTTAAGAGTGTCGATGCAGCAAGCTTACCCAGCTCATTTGAAGCCAAAGGACTAGCACCTGTAATCAATTTACGATCCAGGCTAACAGACTTATCTGACTTTGTATTCATCAATTGAACACCTAAACTCTTTAATCTTTCACTCAAACCCCATGGCATATGCCCCGGCAAGTAACCAATCATTGGAGTTAGTTTATCTACAGAATCTGGGAATACACACATTTTGTATCCCTCATAAATAAACAGCTTTTCGTCAATCATTGTAGTCAGGAATGAACCAGGTCCATGACAAAGACTAATAGTATATAAATCATTGCTATGTGCCCATCGCAATACAGTTCCAACATTCTTATCATGAGGTATTCCTATCATTGATCCATGCCCCCCCGGCACAAAGACCGCAGAATAGGAATCAACTTCATTAAAAGAATTTTTTATAAAATGTCTTAAATCAACTGGGCTCTTAAACTCTTCCAAAAGTTCATTATAAATTTCAAGCACCTGCTCATCCTTCTCAGGGAAGGCCCACATTTCAAATACAACGGGCTTACCAGTAGGCGTAGCAATAACAAATTCAAAACCTGCATTTTTTAGATGTAGCATAGGTAAGAGTGCCTCCACGGGATGGTTCCCTGTAGAAAAAAGCTTACCATTAGTCATCTCCATATTCTTATGCTCTGTAAATAGTACTAAGATTTTTGATTTCTTTCCTGTATACTTTTCATACGAAATATCTTCAAAGTCTGTTTTATCTACCGTACCTAACTTTAGAGCTAGTCTTGAGGGGCTGTAAGATCCATCTTTCTCCAATTTTGGAGCAAGACCAAATATTTTCTTAAGCATATTTATTTCATTAATTAACTAAAATTAAATCAATTACTTATGAAAAAAATTACCCTGTGTTAAGAAAGCTTTTTTGACCTATCCCTGCGAATCCGACTTAAACTTTGCTGGGTGATACCTAGAAAGGAAGCGATATGATAATTGGGAGCATATTGTTCAATATCTGGATACTCCTTCATAAATAACTCATAACGCTCTGTAGCAGATAATTGAAGTTGATTTAATATTCTTCTGTGAAGACTAACTACATGGCGCTCCAAATTTCTTCTTTGAAAAACTTCAAATTCCGGAAACAAAGTTAAAATGCTATCCAATTCCTTTGTCTTAAATTCTACGACCTTAGAATCAGAAATACATTCTACATTCAATAAAGAATTTTCACCACTATAAACTGCCATAAAATCACTGATCCACCAGTCCTTTATAGCAAACTGTAAAGTATGCTCTTTCCCATCTTTATCTATACAATAAGACCTAAGACAACCCTTAAGAACAAAATAAGTCTTGCTCACAGGATGTCCCTCTCGAATCAACACATCTCCCTTGTTAAAGGATCTTTCTTTACTAATCTTATGGACATGTTCTTCCCCGCCTGAACTTAAAGGAATAACACTTTTTATTTTATTGATTAATTCCTTCAATTTTATTTTATTCGTCCAATTAAAAATGAGCCAAAAAGAACTAATATTCAATCAGTCCGATTATTCCAATATAAGTATTAAGGCTTGAAAATCCACACTTCAAAGCATCAAAAAAAAACATATTAGATGCAACGCTGTTGCTAAAATATCATATTGTTCTAAAGAACAATAAATGCAAAAAAAGAGATTCGGCAATAAAAAAATCACCCTCAACTTAAATTAGACATGAGATTTTCATTAATTCTTTTGCTATCTATCTTTGTAAACACCCTCTTTGCACAAGAAATTTGTGATAACGGTATTGATGATGATGGAGATTTTGCTATCGACTTACAAGATTCAGATTGTTCATGCAGCACCCCGTCATTAGGACTTATAGAAGAAGACTTTGAAAACTATTCAGACTGTCCGGAAGGTTTCGGAGGTTTTATTGACATTATATCCGATTGGGAACCTGCAGGAACACCTCAAGGTGCAAACACCTGCGGATTTTTAGGAGGGGCTATCTTTCCCCCAGTTCCTCTTCCGATTCCCTCTGGAGAAGGATGCATAGGCATGGGCGGAGACGAGGGGATTGTTAAATGCCTTCCTAGTTGTTCTTTACTTAATGGGGAAACATACAACTTTGAGTTTAATGCTGTGGGTTACACACAATTTGGAACAGATGTAGAGTATGTGCTCTATGGAAGAAGCAGTTGTGCAGGTATTCCTTCTGGTCCAGCTGAATACACTTATGATTGGTTGAATAACTGCTCACCAAATTTTCAGTGGACAGCTTTGGTTACGATCACTGGTTCCAGTGGAAATAATCCATCTTGGGAATCCCTAAGTGGCAGCTTTACAGCCAATGCCAATTACGGAGCAATACTTATCGGATTTAGTTGTGATGGCCAAGCATACTCCTACATAGACAACATAAGAATATCGGGGGATTTTGCAGGAACTGAATGCGATGATGCCGCACCTAGTCCAGACATCCTTACAGAGCAATTAGGTGACTGTATCAATGGAAGTAGCATAAATGTTAGTTCAGACAGTGCCATTCAGTATCAGTGGTACTTAGATGGAGTTGCCATCCTCGGCCAGACTGATAGCATTTTCAACATAGTCCCTTATGTTGCTGGCGATTATCAAGTAAGAGCAATATATCCTAGTGGGCTTTGCACCGTATCAGAACCTGTCACCTTGGGAATCAACGACCTAGAGGTACTAAACGCTGACTTTACTACTGTAGATCCATTGTGTATCGGAGATGAATCAGGCGTCATCACATCAAGCGTGAGCAGTCCCAATCTGCCCTATACTTATAATTGGAGCACAGGAAGTCAAGACTCTATACTTACAAACTTAGGTGCTGGAAGCTACACCTTGACCCTTACAGATGCAAGTGGTTGCTTTGGAGTTTTTAATGAAACGATAATCGACCCAGATGAACTATCAGCTAATCTCTTAACAAATACTCCAGTTTGTATTGATGAAACAACGGGTTCTATTGAAATTGTACCCTCTGACCCTAATGATAACTATACTTATATTTGGAGTGACGGATCGACCCAGGCTACCCTTTCAAACGTCGGCGCAGGAGACTACTCCGTTACGGTAACAAATTCCAATGGATGCACAAATACATTCAACGCAAACCTAAGCAATCCTGAAGGTTTGCAATTTAACATCACAAGTAATCCAATACTATGCTTTAATGGAACTTCAGGCTCAATTGATTTAACAACAGATGATCCTTTAAATTCTTTTGAATATTTTTGGGATACAGGTAACGATACTCCCTCGATCACAGACCTAGGCGCAGGAAATTATTCCGTAACCGTAAGCGATGAAAATGGATGCTCAGGAACCTACACTACTGAGGTGATGCAACCTGATCCATTCTTATTGAATACCACAATATACCAGCCAAGCTTTACAGCGGGAGGAAGCATAGAATTATTTCCAGATGGAGGTACACCACCTTACTCTTTTGACTGGAACAATGGCTCTACAAATGAGCTATTATCAGATCTAGAAGTTGGAACATTTACTATCACAGCAACGGATGATAATGGATGTACAGCACTAGCTAGTGTCGAACTTTCTGATCCTCTTTTAGGTGAAGACATCTTAGACAAGATTTACATACCAAATATCTTTAGTCCGAACAATGATGGCCTTAATGATGTATTCAAGTTTTACCTAACACAGCAGAGTTTAATTCGAACGGTTAAAGAATTCAGGATATTTGATCGTTGGGGTGGTCAGGTTTACAGAGAATTGAATAAGTCAACTAATGACATGCAATTCTGGAATGGCACAAAAAGTAACGAGGAAGTTCTTAGTGGCGTTTATATATACCTCATAGTGCTTGAATCCTATTCAGGTGAAGAGCTGGTCTTCAAAGGAGATATTAGCTGTATGCGATAGAAATTAAAAAATGATAAATAAAAAACCTAAACGAAGAATCAATCTATTTTTCGTTTAGGTTTTATCTTGATCGGGCTTCTCCTTTCTATTTAGCATCCGATAAATAAATACTAAAGGAATCAAGGTAAACAAGCTAAGACTACTTACCAAAATACTATAGATGATAATCCCTATAAGAAATCCAATAATTAGTGCATTGACCCAAGGAGATGCTTTCATTTTTATTTAAATATAAAAAATTATCCTCTACAAGTTCCTGAAATTTAATATCAGAATTTAATTCCCCTGATATTCCATTTTCGGAATACTACGACCTGCCTTTAAATACTTAGCAAACCAGTCCAAAGCCTCTTTATCTACATCCGCTCGAAATGCCCTCAAATTATGTGATCCACCTTCATAGA
>JBELIG010000144.1:0-8257 GCA_042091035.1 Sphingobacteriales bacterium
ACAACATTCTGTGGACTACCAACAGCAGAACGAAAAGAAGAAAAAGAAAGGTTTTGTGCATCGGACAATGCCCCAACAGCCCATTGCGTACCAAGAGGACTTGTGTCTTTAGAGGAAAAGTCTTCTACCGCAATATTATAAATCTGCCCCCCTGAATTCCCTCTGGTAATCCATACATCATCATTTATACGATCCTGATTTGCTTCCACTGTGGGATCTGCACCAACTTCCTTTTCAAAGGTAATCATAGGGCCTTCCCAAAGATCAAAAGTAGCTTGCACCTCATCATCAGAAGAGCAAGAAATAAAAACAAACAAACTTATAAGCGCAATTAAATATTTCATGTCTTAATTATTCAAATTTCACAACACCTATTTGAATGGAATCGAATACCTATCAGTCATTCAAAACCAAATAACGATTACATATCTTACATTCTATCACCAATGTCTTTTAAACCTCGACTCAAAGCTCTAATAACCCCCTTTTCCTTAGGGTTATACTGCCAGTTCGTATCAAAATAATTTAAGACCTCGTTATTAACCTGGTCTCCTATTGCCAAAGCATGAAACTGTGTGTTTCTATTAATTTGATAATGAGAAATCTGTTGCTTGACGTCCTCCCCTAGTTTATACATAATAAAATCTGAAACCATAAGAATATCAGCATCCTCATAGTCAGCTCTATCTAATTGCTTTAGTGCTTCGTAAAGCGCTAAAGTAGCATCCGTTCCTCCGTAGAAGGACATCTTTAGGAAGGCAGCAATTTCATCAATACTATCAGCAATATTATATAAATCCAGAGTCTGAATCCCTGTAGAAAAGTTGATCAAAAAGGCTCTTCTATTTTGATTCATGGACATCTTCAGGATGGCCATAGTCATAACCTTTGCAATTTTTTCTGGTGTACCATCCATACTCTCACTAGTATCCACACAGACAATAAAAGGTCCTTTCTCTTTCTGTTTCACACGCTGATTGACCTCCATAATATGATCTACACTCTTCACCAACCGCTTATCTTCATATCGAAATGTCAGTAATTTCTTATCTGCATACTTTTTCAGAAAATAGGATTCTGTATCGCTATCACTCAGCAATCCTGCTTCGGAACTTAGCATATCCGTCAATCGATCACTTGAATCAACGCCTACAATCTCAGATTTTAGCATTTCATCCTTTACCCATTCCTGCTTTATAATAGTTTTCTCAAAGGTTTCCTCCTCCATCTCAATCTCTGCCTCTCGCATACTACCAAGCAAATCCGCTAACTCCCGAACACTATCCTCATCATCTAATAGATTACGATACGATTCAATAAGGTCGAAAGAAGTCTTTTTCCATAGCTTTCTAGACAAATCCCAACCAAAATATTCAGAAAATGGCTCTACTATATCTCTAAGTTTGTTGTATTCAACCACCTTTTGATTTAAGAAATCAATATATGCTTCTTTCTCTTCCTTGAATTTTTCCAATTGAAAAACCAAGATTTTCGCATAAAGTAAAGCATCCCATTTAGCAAGGATATCATCAACTAAAAGATCTAATTGCTTTCTATCTTCTGGACTAAGCTCTTCTATATCATCTGAACTTATAACCGCATCAAACTTTACCTTATAAAATTGGGTATCTAATTCATCTCGCCGATAAATGGACGCTAAATAAATTGGAAGTGCCTGTCTCCTTTTCAAAAAGGCCTTCATTGGAGTAATAGACCAAGAGCTCAGTCTTTGCTGCTCGTCTTCATAAGGATGCTTTGTACGAACATCCTTATAGGACTTTTTCATCCAATAGATAGTATCTAAAATCACTCTTTTCTTGATACTTGAATTTTGCTGAAGAATGTCCTTTAAACCATCAATAAGAAATATATCATCTAGAGCATCTTCAAAATATCGATAGTATTTGTCCTTTAACTCAGGTACAATATGTCTATCTGGATCAAATTTATTTTGAAGGTACTGCACCAGATACCTGCGCATCTTTCGATCCAACAGACCACCGAATTCAATAAATCGGTTATACTCTTCTTCCAGTTCTTTATGAATATCTACAATCAACTTATCTATATTTAAACTTCTGTATAAGAATATTGAATCTTTTCAAGTTCGAGTTTCAGCTCCTTCAATTCCGTATACGTTCGATCAAAATTCCTACTAACTACCTCAGAAAGATCTTCATCGACAAACAAATTATTCTTTACACTTCCTAACTCTACTGGAGCTTCGCTATCCATTTTTGTGAGCTGCTCTTTAACAAATTTACTAAGCGTAATGTATCGTTCATCCCAAAATTTCTGCACAACTGGGTGTGGTTTTTTCATAACATATTCCTGTCGCTCAACCAATCGATTTGCTAATTTATAGGAGCTGATGGTGGAATTGTGATGAACTAAAATAGTATTAGTATCACTACTCCGTTGGCTTCCAATTCGATTAACCAAATTCTTTTCCTCATCAAAGAAATTGATTACAGAAACACTCTCTAAACTCAGCTCCCTAAATTGGCTAACTTGGATATAGACCCCTTTGAATTTAGAATCTTCCTTTACAAGTTCAAAATATTCATCATCTACAAGCATAAGTTGTTCTTCCGTAACTGTATGTCCTATGCGAATCTCTTGCTGCACATCTTTACTAAACTCCTGTACCTCTCGCTTAAGACTATTCAGATTAGTGGTCATAGAATACCCGTGATCTGCAATCGTTTCAATGAGTATTTCTTGAATATTTTCGCGGTGGCTAGGATGACTCCATAAGCAGTGCTTCAACAGAAAGCAGTCCATCAAATCCACTTTGTTTCTTCCATTCACGAAAGCTGAGGTCCTCAGCAATCGTATAATTTTCTTCCATCGTCTATCATGAGTTACAACTGGCAGCCCCACACCACGTGCATTGTACTCCTCTAGTTTAATCTTAACCACTTGGAGGGTATTTAGTACTTCGGCAGGTATCTCCATGCTATCTATCTCATCACTCCAAGCATCCAATTGTTTATTGGTAAACTTAATCTCATCTGGAATACTATCCTTATATACATTCTTGGTATTTGTGATCATACTGAGGAAATTGTCAAACCTTCGAATATTCCCTAACTCTAAGCGAATCAAAAATCGATCCCAGATTGGAGCAAGATTAGCATTGGATGGCGGCAACTCATTAGATGCAGTTATTATGCCTCGGATTTTAACCTCTATATCTACATCACCATTTCTGTATATCTTTTCATTTAATACCGTCAAAAGGGCATTTTGTATAGCGGGCCCAGCCTTCCATATCTCATCTAGAAAAACAATATTAGCTCCAGGAAGATAGTTCTCTGTAAGCCTTTCATATTTGTCTTCCTCTTTTAGTTTTTTGATAGAAACGGGTCCAAAAACTTCATCAGGAGTACTGAATTTACTCATCAAATACTCAAAAGAAATGCCATCCTTGAAGGCAAATTTCAAACGTCGTGCGATAAGACTTTTCCCTACTCCAGGAGGACCCAGAAGGAATATACTTTCTCCGGCTATTACACTTAAAAGAGCCAAATGCATGCTCTCTTCTCTTTCATATAAATCCGTACACAAATGATTGAGGATCTCTTTGACCTGTTGATTTACAGAAACTACTTTTTCTTCCACAGTATAAAATTTAGTCTATAAACACCATTGATTTGGCATATGTTGAGCAATAATAAGCTAATATCTAGATTAGATAAAATAAGTAAATGGTAAAGCTGTCTTGAAATTGTAATTTATCTGTTACGGAAGGTACTCCGGGAGTACTTACAGATAAAAACAGGCTGGATTTATCGGATCTGTTGAAGCTCTTTAAAAACATCTATCAATATCCGGATATATAATCAACCCGATTGATAAACTAATTGTGAATGAATAGGAAAGATAAAAAATTATAAAAAGTCCTGTGCTACGCGAACACAGGACTTTATAAATATTGCAAAAAAGTCAAGCTCCATAAAAGAGCCAATATCTATTTAGATAGACGGAACTGTTTCAACAGTATCTTGAGGTAATTTTTCAAACTGAAGGGATTCTGCCCTTTCAATTAGTTCTGCTTTGGTGAACCAAGAGTTTTCAGTATTGTTTACGGCACTCACATAACGATCAATTCCAAAACTGATTTCAGAAGCTTTTTTATATGTTCTATAAGTTTTCCAATTGAACTTTTCATCAAAGATTACAAATCCATTTGTCCCATACACATCTAACTTATACTTGTTTGCAGAAGGGGAATTGGAATAAAGACTTCCATAGATATAATCTTGATTTTCATTGGTCAACAAATCAAAGATAGTGTAGGTCCAAAGTCCTTTTTTATCGTTGTAAAAATGACCCGCCGCACACCAGTGTCCAACCATTTCCTTTGACCATTTTACATAATTTCGATCCTTGGCATAGCTCCAGCCCAATTTATCAATCTCAAAGCCAATAAACTGATCATTGTCCACAATACCCGAAGGCATTGTATAGAAAACATTATAGAATTCAGAATAATCTAACAGGCCATTACCATTGCCAATATCCTCAAGTATTCGAATCAAATCTTCTTCCGACTTATCTGTGGATTGCGAAAAAATTACATATTGGTGCGTTGCATCGACCAAAACCAAATAGGTTCTAAAATAATTCTTCTTTGGCTCGATGGTTACTTTATAGCCATAGAGTTCAGTGAAAGAGTTTACTGTGATTTCTTTTTTCTCTTCAAAGCGATAGTCACCAGTCTCCAAAATCATATCAGCATATTCCTCTGCAATTTCAAAGCTAGAAGAGTTAGATGAGTTTATGATAGAAAAACTATGCTCTACAGGCACAACCTCTCTAAGTTTTCCAATGTCCAGTGTTACTTGATCACCGTATAGATTATCCTTATAGATAACTTCGGAAAAGGCTGTCATTTTATTTAAAATCAACTTTTTACTAATTCCACGGGGAAGATCCATATTCATGGAATAAACAGCATCAAACCCTTTGGTCTTCTTTGGGTCTTCAGGTGTATTTAGTACAAAGGTCTTTTGAACTAAAAGCGCATTACTTTCTGGAAACTTATTGATAACCTGAAAGATATCTTCCTCTATATCTGGCTTTTTAGCTTTTACTATTTCCTTTTCCTTTTGCTTCAGACTATCAAGTTGTAAGACAGCGCCTTGAAAATCATCAAACTTTACAATTTCAAGATCCTTTAGGGAGAATTGATCTTCCAATTGCGTTCTTAAAACCTTCGCAGAATCGAGTAATTCTAGATTATTGGCAAGGATATAATACCATAGGCCGTCATTCTCGATACTATCGGCATATTGGATCATGTAAGCATCAATATCCATACCCAAGAGTCGGTTGGATAATTTCTCCGCCTGATAAAAACTTCGTTCTTTAGCAATCTGAATAGAATAAGGTTTCTCAGCACTGAATTTTTCGATAATTCGTTCGTTCTTTCCACAGCTAAGAAGGAACAAGAAAAAGCCTAAACACAAGTAGGTAAATTTGTTTTTCATTTGTTTTTCATTTTTGGTTATGGCCCATTTAGAGCCACTACAAAAATAAAACAATCAATGATAAATATTAAAAATATACATACAAATAAATAAATGATTTACAATTCATTAGAATACAAATCTAAAATATGATTTAATCATTTAATTAAACAATCATTAAAAACAAAAGGCTATATTTATCTCATGTAGATAAATTCTACTATTAAAATTTAATCCAATTCGTATATTTCATTTACTTTATCCAATTTATTAGTTCCTAAAAAGTGATTCAATCAAAACTAATTTTGGGTATTAGGTGCATAATAAAAAGGCACTATCCACTCCACCGCATCCTGCTCTTCTCCATAATATTTCCGAACCTTTATTTTATGCATACCTGGTTCTATATCAGTCAATGGAATGTAGGTAATGATTCCAAACTGCTCCGTCTTGGTATGATATCTGCCTAGAAAATCTAATTCTAATGATTCGCCATCATTGATTGACACATAATTATACTGCGAATAACATTCCAACAAAGCAGCTACTTTCGTAGCTCGAGTTTCAGCTTTTGTTTCTAAAATAGCTTCACAAACTCCTTTTCTTAGTTTTTTCTCGTGCTCATATATTGGTATAAATAGGCGCACAACATCCGAATGAATAACATCCGACTCAATCTCTGGATTCAGTAAGAAATCAACATCTGCATCCTCAGAGGCATAGAAGGCTGCATGAGATTTCGTTACATCAAAGACTTGCTTCTGGTTGATCAAAAAAGGAATATTAGTATCAAACATTTTAAATGCCGACAGAATCATTCCGGATGTAAGAAATAATATGATCAAATAAACTAAGTTTTTTTTCTTCTTATAATTTGAACCGAAGATCATCATAACCTGTGTAATTGCTTTATGAAATGGCCCATAAAGTATCACTGCAACGAAACGAACTAATCGGACAGTCCAAGATTGAAGATGCTCATTTTCCCTATTTTTGCCTTTACTCCCGAGGAGGACCAATAAGGTTTGAACAATCATCAGTCCAGCAATAAAGTACATTGGAATCAAGAGGATATAAGAAGGCACGTAATCCACCAACAAATTAAAGAGCAATAAATAGATCGTATTGAAAATTCCCAAATAAAGATACAGCAGTAAGAAAGTGAAGGCTACAGAAAAGATAACGCTACACAGTTCATCCACTTTTTTTATCGAATCCTTCAACTTAGGTAATGTGGCTAATAATTTCTTGGTGTATAGCGGAGAGTAAGCACTATTCTCAATACTGTAATCCGGAAAAACAGAGTTCAGTCCAAGTAATCCTACCCAATATGCTCTCAGTATAAAATGAATAACGAACATTGACATCATGATACTTACAGCCAATAAACTGAAATAAACGATACTATAAGCCACAAGATATTGAGATGAATCTAGATTGTCGATGAAGAAGTTAGCTAACCAGGCTACCAAATCAAATAATTGTAAGGCACCAAAGATTGAAATCGTAGTCACCAATAGCTCGGCATTCCAACTCTCTTCTTTGAGTTTCTGAATCCAGCTTTTGGGTGCGGCTGGCTTTTCAAGGAGGGTATCCTGTTCCATGATTGGGCAGTTTTCTAATGAGTAAAGGGAAAAACTACATGCTGTCTGTTTTGGAACAATCAAACAACATGTAGTTTATAAAAGCAAATTATTGCTTTGCAACAGGTAGTCTAATCTCCGATGGATAATCCGACGAATGATGCACCTTGTTTCGAGCAACCACACCTTCAGATTCATCGAAGTTGTTTCCTCCGGTATTTAGATTACGGGCAAAACGCGGGAAATTAGAACTGGAAATCTCTATGCGAATACGGTGACCTTTCTTAAAATAATTCGAGGTCGCCATGGGAGTCAAGTCTACCTTGTAGACTTCACCATCCTCCATAAACACTTCCTTATCATATCCTTCACGATAGCGCACACGCTGAATCGTCTCATCCAAGTTGTAAGCAGATCCATCCGGATATACATCAATCAACTTGATCGTAAAATCGGTATCTTTAGCATCAGAGGAAACATAAAGCGTAGACTCTATAAAGCCAGAGATCTCCACACCTTCTTCCAATACATCTGTCGTATAAACAAGAATATCATTACGGGTTTCCATATGCTGCTGATCAAAAGATCCACCTTTAATAGCATTCCCTGTGCAACAAACATTACCACCATAAGAAGGCACTGGATTCATTGGATCATAGGAAAAACTATCCGGATTGTCTTTCTTAGGTTTAGTCGTAGAGAGCGTCCCATCACCATACAGGCTATTGGCAGATCCTCCGCTGTTCAGATAATAAGTCACCAGCTCTGTATTTGCTGGTGGCCAGGTCTCTGCATGTTGCCATGTATTCGTACCCATGGTGTAATACTGTACACGCGGAGTTGTTTCTTTAAAATCATTGTCAGCGCCTTTTAGCCAAAGGTCAAACCAGGCATAGATTTGCTCATCATAATTCAGGCGAGCATCGCCCACGCTGCGTTCACCTACAATCGTATTTTCCGTTGCACGGGTAAAACCACAATGCAGTGTAGGAGCAATCACCATATACTGATTATCGCGAATCGCTGCATCTGATGCATTAGCACGTACGTGATTGAACAATGCAATATTTGGTGTAATGGATACATCGTACCAGGAAGCAAACCAGAAACTTGGTACGCCAAAGTCCATGTCATCGTGATACAGACCACCTTCATACCATGCTGGATCTTCCGGCTTACGGACAATCATTTTATCATAAA
>JBELIG010000145.1:0-8252 GCA_042091035.1 Sphingobacteriales bacterium
TGGAGAACCTTCGGGATCTATTTACAAAAGCGGATGCTTTCGATAATATTCTAGTCGAACAGTTTGATGCTACCTGGCCAGATCGTATATAAATAAGCCCTTGTCCTTTCTGATTTAAATTTTGCTGACTCTCTACAGTTTAGCTGACCTATTAATTGTCATTCTGATAATAAAATTTCTTATTTAAAAAATAATAATTTCAATTTGCAAGTGATTAATTGCCTGATTATCAATGCTCTATATTATATTTATAGCATATTTAATTACACTAATTAATTTTAGCTATGAAAAAGATAGTTCTATTAACTACGGCATTATTTATGGTTGCTACCATAACATTCGCTCAAGATGGAGCAAAAGAAGCTGCAGATTACGGCGTATCTGCAGGGTTCAGTCCTTTTGGTTTTTCAGTTTCTTTAGCATACAATAAAACTGCAAAGACATCTGTATTTGTTACAGCTGGAGGGTTTCCTACTTCAAGTTCACCATTTACTCCAAATATCGAAGGCATCGGCGATGACTACGATTTAGAATCTGGAAGTGCTTGGATGGGAATATTTGTTAATCACAGACCATTCGAGGATAATGATTGGTTCCGTGTAATTACAGGTATAGGTATTGGCAGTATTACCAATACTCTTACAGAAACGTCTGGAGATGAATACACCATTAATTATCTCGAGAATCCTGTTGGGTATGTGGGTTTAGGAGTTGGTCAGCGAGCTGTTAAAGGATTTACTCTAGGATTTGATCTTGGCTTTTTGTTTGGCGCGGGTCCTCAGATTTTAGGTCCAGATGCTGCAAAAATTGAAGCTATTGGCGGCAGTGCTTTATTTGGTTCTGTTTTGCCTAATCTTCAAGTAAATGTTGGTTACGGATTTTAATCATTGAAAATAAGGTGTGAGGGCATCGGGTCTGCGAAGATCTGATGCTTTTTTTTTGGCTTTGTTATAGCAGTAATTCTATTTTTTATTCTTGCGTAAGTAACTCCTCCAGATTTTACTACATGTAAGATGGTATGCAGAATGCTAATTAATTTAAAAATCTTAGGATTTTGTATTTAAAGATACTGATTTACAGTTGTTTGTGTTTTATATTCTGGGTGCTTAAGAAAAACTGAACTGTCCCTATTGGATTGCCATATTTTTTCAGCTTTATGTCACAAATTATGCAGGAGGTCTTTTTTTGGGCTTAAATCCTTAAAAATCAATACTTCAGGTGTATTAAAAAGTGTTAAAAAACTGATAATGATAGGCAACTTATATACATTTGCAGTACTCAGAAAAGAACTTTACCCATGCTCAGAATTATGATTGAAAAATTTTTACAGCTTGTATCAAGCCCCAGACAATTAATCCTAAAAAACGGAAAGAAATCCTTACTCGTATTTGGAATTTACTTTGTAACCAAATGGGGTCTGACCTTGTTATTTGGTCAGCAGATTTTAGAATGGATTAGAGGTTAATCCTTTAATTTAAGATCAAGATTAAAAGGCACTTGCTAGACATAATGTTTAGCAAGTGCTTTTTAGTTTATTATAGTTTGTTTTGAATATTTAGGTCAAGCCCTTTATAGTAGTTCATGTCCTTGTCGCATATTTGTTTGGTTATTAATGTTATTTGTCCAGTGTGGTAGGAGAAGTGTTCGACCACATGGGAACATATGCTATAGCCAGTTTCGGTAAAACCTTGGATGCTGTGTGTTGCTAACAAATAACTTACAGAAAGTCTTTCACAGGCAATTTTTACATCTTCATCGAGTGCTTCTAGAATATTGCAGAGCTCCTTTCTGCTTTTGACGTTGGACCTATCGAATTCTTCTGATCGATTGCGCGCATAGGCTTTATCCATTAATGAAGCGATCAACCATTGTCTAACATTACCATCTAAATGGAGGATAAGATTGTTGACAGCATTCGTGTTGAAATTGGCATTGTAGGTTAATTGATCATCAGAAAGGCTATTGATACATTTACTGATTCTGCTTATTGATTCCGTGCAGATTCTTAGGACTAGCTCCTCTCGAATATTTCGGATGAGTGCGTGCATACTTTAGATCTTGATTTGTTTGATAGTTAACTTGAGTAATTAAAGTACGGAATTTTGAAAGTTCCACAAAGTAAGGTCACTTGGTTTTATTATAAATGTTAAGGAAACATAAAGTAGGATAAGATAAAATACTAAAGAGGGGGGATTCAAACGTTTAATCATTATATTTTCAACATTGAATCAAGTTAAAAATATTGGCTTATGCGTATATTAAGTGTATTAGTCTTTGCTACCTTGCTTTTTGCATCATGCAACAGTAGTAAAAAGGGCATTAAGAATCTGGATGCAAGTGCTTTTGTACAGTTGGAGACGACCCCATGTTTTGGTACTTGTCCTACCTATACTATGCGAATATTAAAGAACGGGCAAGCCACGTTTAATGGCAGACAATACGCTAAGAAGCAGGGCGATTATGTCAAGGTTTTTTCTGAAGAAACTATGCAAGCTTTATTGGATCGAATTGTCGGTCTTGAACTGATGAAGCGTCCAGATATATATGACAATCCTCGGGTTACTGATCTTCCAGCAAATGTGATTACTTTTTTTGATGGCAAGGAATCAAAAACAATTCGATGTCGATTTGATGTTCCTGGAGACATGCTAGATTTGATTAAGGAATTACGATCTTTAGCGGAGGCCACAGAAGGTTGGACTGCAAAAGAAAATTTATAAAAAAAAAGCCTGTCAGAAATGACAGGCTTTTTTTGTTAGAAGCCACCGCCTCCACCGTTACCGGATTCTCCGGCTTTCATATCATCATTTCGGATCTTAGTCCTTCTTGATCGAGCATCGAATTTAACTTTACCAAATCGTACAGAGAAGCTTAAACCGATAGATCTAAATGGTAGGATGAAGTTCCCGTTTTGTGTGAATCCGGGTCCATTCAATTCACTTTTCCATTCTTTATCAGCTTTAAATGGCTCTAGTACTCTTAGACCTATAGCGCCCTTTTCATTAAAGATATCTTTTTGGATACCCATAGATAGTAGGCTAAAGCTTGGGTTGATACCTTGGAAGGTATACTTTGGTGCATTATAGAATCCAAATGCTTGGAAATTCCAGCCTTTACCCATTTTCCAAGAAGCATTTATGTTACCATTCCAAAGGATGGCTTGATTGGAAAATGATTGTCCATCGATTACGGCATTGATATTATAGGTATAGGCATTGAAACCACCTCTAATAGTGAATACTTTCTTGATTGTCACGGAGGTGAATCCACTTAATCCGATACTATTATTGGTACCTACATTTCTATAAGTTGTTTCTCCATTTCCATTATCTCCGATTTGTAAGTAGGATTCAATGATGTCCTCTGTATTTTTATAATATGCAGTTAAACTGATCAAAGAACCTTTTACAAATGTGGAGTATCCAAGTTCAATTTGTTTAGACAATTCCGGAGATAGACCTGGGTTACCGATTTGTACATTGGTCGGATCATTTATACTAGCATACGGATTGATGTAGAAGAGACTTGGTCTTTGTATCCTTTGCGAGTAACTCAATTTAAGGTTTGTAAAGTTTCCGAAAGTTCTTGCTATAGTAACAGATGGTAGGATATTTCCATAGTTATCATCAAAGTCATTCAATTCGGAAGCATATTCACCATTCAGTAATGTATGTTCATATCGAACACCTGCCAAAAGAGAATATTTCTCATTGAAGGTTATGTTTCCAGAAACATATCCTGCAAATACATCCTGATCATAGAAGAAAAGGTCTGTATTTGAGTTGTTTACTTCAAAGGAATTTGTATTGTAATTAAATTGCTCATATTGATAGTCGGAGTCTATGGCTCTAAGTATAGTTTTTGCACCTGTCTCCAGCTTGAATTTTTTAGAGAATGGGTGTGTATAGTCAAGTTGAATAGTCTGCTCGACATTTTTACCTAAGTTCTCATTTTTGTTATTGAATTGGAAGTCATCCCAATTTCCAATACTATCATTTGATACTGCTTGCTCATCGGCATTAGAGTTACTTACATTGATTTGGTATGCCAGAATAAGCTCTTGCCCAGGGTTTTCGAATTTTTTAATGTAATCCGTTGACCAATCGTAGCCATTCCTAAAGTTTGTTGATAGATAATCCTTGGTATAATAGTGGAAAGAGGTATCATTTAAAATACCGTAATCAAAACCATCATTGCTCGTTTGGAAACCATTGAAACGGATTGTTGAGTTGATCGTATTGTATGCATTAAGATCGTAGAATGCACCGAAGTTTCCTGAATAACCAAAGGAAGTGGATTCTGCTACACCATTTGTTGTAAGTGTGCTGATCACATCATTGGATGAATCAATTCTATCAAAAGTGGTCGTTGCATCTCTTGGTAGTGTCCACCAGCCATATCCGCCACCACTAACACCGAATCTTCCTTTTGCTGCGGATAAACTAACATTCGTATTATTGGTACGATTTGATAGTGCTGTATTTACAGAGCCTGAAATACCTTCAATGCTTTTTTTCTTAGTCACGATATTAATAATACCTGCGCTTCCTTCTCCATCATATTTTGCAGATGGGGAGGTAATTACTTCTACTGATTTAATCTGATCCGAAGGGATTGATTTCAGTGCATCTTTTACGGAGTTCGCAAAAAGTCCAGAAGGTCGGCCATTTAATAGGATTTGAATATTACGAGATCCTCTTAATTCTACATTACCATCTAGATCAACGGACAGGAGTGGTGTTTTTCTCAAAACATCCGTAGCATCTCCTACTTTATTTGTGATATCTTTTTCAGCATTGTAGACGATCTTATCGATTTTATTCTCGAAAAGAGATTTTTCAGCTGATACAGTCACTGCTGCTAATGCAATTGCTGAATTTTCCAGTATAATGTCATCTAAGTCAAAATCTGGGTTTGATTTAGTTAGTGTTATGGTATCTGAGGTGATTTCATTATATCCTACGAAAGATACTTTTATCATATACTTTCCGAGCTTCAGTTCTGTCATCTTGAACTGTCCTTTGTTGTTTGTTAATGTACCATCCAATTGCTTTTGAAAGGCATTCATCAAAACGACAGTGGCGTATTCTACTGGTTCTCCAGAATTGTTATCAATTATCTTTCCAGTGATCTTACCTGTGATGGAAGATTGAGGTGCTCCCCATTTACCACCGCCTGGTTGTGCATAAAGACTGATTGCAGTCAAAAGAGATAAAGAGAGTGTCAAAAAGTGTTTCATCAAGAACTTATTTTATTTGAGCCTATGAAGTTATTTAAAGAAGGTGAAGTTAGGCTTTAGATTCCTTTATTAACAATGGATTAGATAAATCCAATCATATCATCCATTAAAACTCAAAAAGTATCCATAAGGTTGAGAAAAGGGCCTTAAATATCTATTTCGACTAGTATATTGATATATATAATAATTATATTGATTTGTTTTTTGTAGTGTAAGGTTTTGATTTATAGTGTTTAATAGGTTTTTATTTGTTAAATAATGTTAAAAAACTAGATTCAAGGTTTTTTTTGCAATAAAACCAACCAAACAAGCATTTTAACTACTCTTTGTAGTAGCATAATTGCATTAAATTTATTACTATAGGTTTAAATAGAAATAAGTATCGGTTTCGACCGATTAAAGAATCATAAACTAGTGAGAGTTTTTTCGCTGCCCAGAAGTTTTAGACTTTCTGGGCGGTTTTTATTTAGTGGCATTTGAAATAATCGAAGGGTTCTTTGCAATCCAGGCATTGGAACAAGGATTTACAGGCTGTTGAGCCGAATTGACTTTTCATTTCAGTATTATAAGATTTACAAACTGGGCAGATTACATTTCTTGGCTTTTGAAAGAGTTGAGACTTATCACTGCTTTCTTGTGCGGGTGGTGAAATCCCGTAATCCAATAATTTTTTCCTTCCGCTTTCTGTTAACCATTCTGTTGTCCATGCTGGAGACAGGACAGTGTGTACATTGATGTTGGTATTAAAGTCTTCGGAGAGTGTTTTAATAATATCGAATTCTATCTCTTTCATAGCCGGACATCCTGAGTAGGTTGGCGTTATGGTTATTTCAAGACCTTTTAGTTTGATATCTACTGCACGTACAACACCTAAGTCCACTACACTTAGTACTGGTATTTCTGGGTCTTTTACCTGCTCAAGGCTTTGCCATACTTGATCTTTATCAATCATCATATTCAATGAATTCTAATTCGTAAATTATATCCAGCAAGCTGTAAGCAAATTTAGTAAGATTTTCGTAGTCTAATTTTAAGCGACCGGCGGATTGGAGCTTAGCCTCTGACCATCGTTCACTTTTGCTCAATTTGCTGATTTCCTGTTTAATATTCTTTTTAATGAGCTTGTTCTGTTTATCAACAAATGGCAGTTCATCTAGTTGTTGAAAATATTCAGGAAAAAGACATTTATAGTAAAGATAGATAAGTTTTTTTATTGGGTCAGGTAGTGTATAGTTGAATAAGCAATAGCCAAAAATATATCCTACAATGTTCCAGACAATAAGCTGATGTCCATTATCTCTATACCATTCTAGCTGTTGTCTTTCGTTGTCGATAATTTCTCTGAGGGTTTGGACGTCAATCTTAGGGGTTAGATTGAAGGTGTAAAACACTTGATAGAGTTCTTTTTCTAGTTGTTTTTCTTCGGTTTGGCTTAGTGATTTTAGTTCACGTTCAAAGAAATCAATCTTTTCCTCCAATTGGCCATCTGGATTATGTAATTCTCGATGCATGATTTCTAGGGTTTCCATGATCTGACCTTGTGGTGTGAGCAGGAAATCCATAGCATAAACTAGATTGAAAATTCTATAAATTCTGGTAAACTCCAGGTATTCATAGATTTCTTTTTGTTCCTCTAAGTCTTTGTATAATTTATCGACCTGATTCTTTAGGAAGCTTATGTTGGCTTTACGAACGGTTTTATGTTTTTCAATCACATGGGTAGTCTCTATTATATTGACTTTTTCAAAGTCTGAAGAGAGCAAGTCATCGAGCTTATCTGCCTGTGTTGCCAGTTCTCTAAGGCCACGCAATATAACATGTGGTTGTGCATCTGCTAATCCTGCATTGAGGACTAGGAGGATTTCATTTTTTTCATTCAGCGCATATTTTACATATTCGAATTCGTAGTTTTTATTTAGGAGTCTAAGCATCATTTTTTCAGGTAGCTCAATTGCTTCAGCCAACTTAGCTTGAACTTGTAGGGTATGGGGTTCATATTTTCCTGTCAGTTTTACTGAACCTTGGTATAAAGTAAAGGTGATATGATCCTTAAGTTCCTGGAATGTTACGTTGTCCTGATCTCCTTCTTGTTTCAGGAATTCGAGTAAGTTTTTGAAACTTTCTAAGAATGCCTCAGAAGCGTGAAGCTCGATTGCTTTTTCCCAGGCAAGGTTCTGTCTATCAGACTGGTGGTAATTGGAGTGCCTTCCAAGGCTTACATTTTTATTGTTCTCCTGTGATTTAAAAAGCTTTCGTAACATAGCTATTTTGGTCAAGCTTGGCTTTATTTAAAAGAATGTATGCGAACTAAATGTACTAAAAAAAGTGTAAGTTCATTAATGTGGCATTTTATTGTTTTAATTTTTCGACTAAAGATCTAGTTGTATGGATGATTTTATATTGAAAGTTGGTATGCCGGAATATACCTATGCGTTTGATCATAGCAGTCGTTTTTTGTTTATGGGATCTTGTTTTGCGGAGCATATAGGTCAGCGTCTGAGTGATTTACGATATAAAGTTGATATCAATCCAAATGGTATTCTTTACCATCCTTTAAACATGGCTGATGTGCTTGCACATGCTACACAGGGTAAAAGCTACACGCAGTCAGACCTCTTGCATCGAGCTGATATAATTCTTTCTTGGCAGCACCATGGATCAATCTATGGGTCAGAGGAGGATGCTTTTTTAGAGGTTTTAAACAAGCAGGCTTCAGACCTTAGCAGGCATCTTAGATCTGTAGATACTTTGGTGCTTACCTTTGGTACAGCATATCATTGGGTATTGAAAGAGGGGGAGCACCGAGTGGTTAATTGTCATAAGCAAGCTTCGGATTTGTTTGAAAAGCGGCTTAGCAGTACCAAGGAATTGGTTCAAGTATATACCAGCTTAGTTGATAGCCTTCAGGCAATTAATCCGGATATGAATATCTTACTTACAGTGAGTCCGGTTCGCTATAAGCGAGATGGTATTATTGAAAACAATCGATCTAAGGCGAGATTATTGTTGCTTT
>JBELIG010000146.1:0-1737 GCA_042091035.1 Sphingobacteriales bacterium
ATGCAGCACAAAAAGACGGACAGCCAGTAGCCTCAGAAATGATGCTTCCAGTAGCCTTCAAGCTGAACTAAATTTTTGATTTATTCAACGTACTTTTACGTTAGTTGCTCAGAAAGGTGCCTGTGGTGGGTGCCTTTTTGTGTGTTGAAAAAGAAATGTAAATAAACCCTCTATTGAGATTGCTACTAAGCTGATCGTTGAAAATAGTTGAAACCTCTGGCCATATTTAAAAAAAGTAAGTAGCGGCCATTCGCCTTCTATAAAAACGCTATTAAACCTAGCCAAGACTTTTAATATGAGTGCATTCTTCTTACGGGACGAAGGTGCAACCACTTTCTACGACAAAGAGATGATAAAAAGACTTGAAGAGGTAGAAATTCTACCTCCTCAAGAAAAATCGAATCTTTCATTTCATCGATCTTATAATTCGTAAATCTATAAATTCAGGAGTCTAAGCTTACTAAGAATCAAATGTATTTATTACCATATTTAACATTCGATACATCTATTTATGTACACACTCAAATACCACCCCAGATTTGTTCAATAAACAACCTTTTTTGAACTTAAATTTCATATAATCACGATTAAACTCTTTAACAGGTAATAAACTCACGCAGAGCTGTTTACCTATAAAATCTGAAGCAGAAAAATTCACTTCATTATAAATCAATCGAGATCCTCTATTTATGGTGATTTGATCGTTAGCATTGACATTTGACAATTTAATAGTATCTGTAACAGTACCAATGTTTACAAATCCATAGTAATCATTATTAAGATGAACTTCAATAGGAAATGAAACTGGAATTGACATATCTATGAATGGATCTTCAATATTAACTATTAACTCCATTTGATTTGGACTTAAGTTATCTTTTGAAATAACATTATGAATTAAATATTTTCTTTCATGTAAAATAAATTTATTATTTCTTAAATACTCCACCTCTCCCTTAAATACTAGGAGATCCCATGGTATACTTCCTTTAAGAACAAATGAGTTAGTGCTCAAGTCAAAACTTAGCGAATCTACTATTTGAGATTTATCATCTTTTGAAATATAATTTTCGCAGGGTTTAAATGAAGACCTACAACTACTAAAGGTTAGAGTTGCCATAGCAAAAAAAATGAACAAACACCTGAAAATCATAGGCCTAGAAGCTTCATCCTTCATGGAGAAATTAATCCAATTATCTATTTCTTGGTTTAGTTTCTTATAATCCTTCAACATTCCAACCATGTTTTTGTAAATAGTATTTTTGCTTATTAGTCATCTTAAATCCTGGTTTTTCATACCTGCAAGTTCCATCTCTAAAGAGGGAAGCACCATTAGTAAAGTGTACTTCATCTTGTGGTAAATTGACTGTACCTTGCCCTTTGTCAAACCGCTTTATCCCAGTTGGAATACTTACATTGCTCTTTAACACTAATTTATTCCACTGCTTAACACATCGTAATAAAAACTAATTGTACAACCTACATTTAGAATAATCATTTGATATAATAGCTTTTGACTCCGGATCAATATATTGAACTAATACTTCAAACATACTTGTGTCTATTTTTGACTGAAAGACATCAAATGGATCTTCACTGCTTATTATACTATCAATTGTACCCTGTCCTGAAGATCTTAAATAAATATTCTTCTCGTAAGTCGGTATATGCATTGAGTACACGGTTAATTTTACAGAATCGACATTCAAGTCTTTTATTATCACTTGAGGTTTCCGT
>JBELIG010000146.1:1837-4458 GCA_042091035.1 Sphingobacteriales bacterium
CATATATAATTTTTCCCATTTTTCCCTTCAGAGATATAAATTTCGCCCGGTGAACTTACCCTTTTAAGAATATCAACTTAAACTAATTTCATGTCCTCTGGAAAAACACATAATAACCGTTATCAGGGCCTACAAAAAAGCAACCACCAGGGTGAAGTGACATAATAATACTTTTATCGCAAGTAATTTCATTTCTTAATCGATTGAGCTTACATTATTATCTTCGCAAGAATATTTTATTAGTATAGTATCTCCAACTGCAAAAGAGTCCCTTTGCTCTCGTCGAATCACCTCAGTTGTGCTGTATTTTATTCCATTCACCATGTAATTGTATCTTAATCTATAGCCTTTTTTCCGAACCCTATATTTATCAATTACAATCGCTTTAGATTCACGCGAACAAGATCTCAATAAAGCAGTTTCCTTCTTTGAGAGATAGAAGCCATACGAAATCACCCCAATAACAAAAGAAAAATTTAATAAGTTTTTAATTCTCATGATTATAAAATGAATAGTCTGTTGTCTTTAAATTTATTGCTTCCATCCTTACTTAGAGCAATCCAAGGATCTCTTTCAGGAAACTGTTGCTACCCTATAAAAGTAAAAAAGTTAACTCGATGATAGCTTTATAAAACTATAGCTTTTTACAAATCTCCTATTTCTTGTTCCACTATTTCATATCTCTCTCCCTTTCGTCTTATTTTATTTGTGATTATCATCCCAGAATTTGGATGATAAATAAAAATGTTAAATTCACTTGTAGATAATTCTTTGTACGTTATTAGAATTAATCGCTCATTAGAACTAATAAAGTCAATTCTGCCTATTTTATTTAGTATATCCTCATCTCTTTTTACAATAGTTTCGAATTCATTGTATCGTAATCTTACATTAGGATTCATGAAATTATGCACATCAATAAATTCCAATTTCAAGTTGGGACTAATTTTTTGTAACTCTTTAAAAACTAAGTTTGATTCTAAGATACTCTCAACCAATTCTCTATCTGAATCGAATTTTAAGCATCCTGTCAGAATAAAAAAACATAGAAACAATAATAAGGATTTAGTATTCATGTTATTAGTCCGGATTAATTACAATACGTTTTATCTTCCAACTTGATAAGTCGTTATTGAATACTGTAAAGGTTCTATATCCATAAGCGCAACCATTCTGTAAAGTCTCTACATATTTGTAAAATTCTGCTACGTCTTCTTTATCCTCTTTAATGGTTGGGATTTGATCAGCATCAAAAAAGGCAATCAGCAATCTTATTTCTCCTTTTGTATGTAGAAAAAAACTTACTGGCGCAAAGTTGAACTCTCTTTCGTTATACCAACTATGAGAATTGTTCATTGTCAAGCTATCAAATTCAATTGAATTTGATGCTAAATATCTTCTCAATTCTGACAATGTAGCTTCAAAAGAAAATTGATTCATAGCTCTGACTTTCCGCTCGATGTCAAAACTCACACTTCTATCTTTTTCGTAACAATTGATCAAATCATTTTCCTCATAACTTCGGTACTCTCGAAAAAAAACATTAATCCACTCTTTTCTCCATTCTAGTTCTTCAGCAATCAGATTTGATGCCTGCGGATTCTGTGCATTGCAATCCATGAATTGAAGCGCAATGAAAATGATAATTAAATATGTATGCTTCACTCTAATCTTGATCTGAAGTTTCTTCAATAAAGCCATTCCTAATTATATTTATACTTTTAAAAAGCTCTCCATTTGACTACATTCACAAGTTTGACCTACTATATATTTTTTCAGCATGAGTAGCATACCAACTTTCTTCTAAGGAAATGCGATCTTTATACTACAAGAAGAAAAAAAATAATGATTCTCATTGTAAAAATTGAGATTCTTTTTTTTGATTTCATTCCTTTTTAATTTAAATCCAATCCTTAAAATAAACCAAGGTGCTTTTAATTTAGATGCTTAAAAAGGTACAGGAGGTGTGGGAGGTATAGGTCTAAGTTAAGAAAAATCTATATCCTCAACAATATGAGTTAAAATTGCTTTCCAGGGAATTTCACTGTTATTCACTTCATTCAATATGTAGTATTTACCATTTTCCATTCCTATTAACAATATCCCAAATCCCTCTAACCAAAAAACTACAGAGCTTTCTGAATAACTTTCATTTGAGAGCTTTAAAACCTTATACTTTTTATTAGCTACTGTAACATCCTGACTATCCAATAATGTAATTGACTCTAAGAAAAATGGATAAATAGATCTACAGTTATTGTTATTTTCCAAAGCATCAACGAATCGAATTTTAATATCTTCATTACAACTTGATAATTGCAAAATTAGCATCTCTTTATTTTCAGCTATAGAGAAACTATCTGCAGAAACATACGAACTTTCAGATATCCAATAATTCGTTAGATTTCCTGTTTTATTAGAATCAATAATAATACTATCAATTACTCTATTTTGCCCAATTATATAAGCCTCATAAACAAAGGTATTGTCAACTGATGGTGTACAGTTTGGAAGTAATAAAAACCATAAAATATTTAATCTCCAAAGTTCCATAACTTATCCTATAATTGAGTGCCTGTGGTGGGTGCCTATTTTTATTAGTAATCAAATACACTTTTTTC
>JBELIG010000146.1:4558-8215 GCA_042091035.1 Sphingobacteriales bacterium
AAGAAGCCATGCCAGTTCTGAGCATAAAGCTCAAAAGAACCGGGCTGCACTGCAAGCACTTCCAACAAGCTTAAAGAAGCCAGGATTAGGGGGCCAAAGGCAAATCGCATCAACTTTGATAATCCTTTCCTCATTAAGCCATTAGGGTATTTCTTTAGATAGAAGAATACGGGTGACAAGACCAAAATATAGCAGACTATATTACCCAAGAACCATAAATGCCCGCTAGTAATCATATAATTGAACGGCAAATCATAATACTTCACAAAAAGTAGGGCATGAATCGGACAGATAACCAAGCATCCAAAAACAAAAGGCAACAGAATACGCTTTGCACGTTCTTTGATCAGCCCCAACCAATCCCGTCTTTGAATAGCAAAATACACACCCATTCCTGACACGAAGAACAACAGAGGAATTCGCCATATATTCAGCATAGACATCACCGTCCAGAGACCTTCAAGAGATTCATTGCTCTTTATAAAAAATATCATCGTTGCCCATGGCTGAAAAACAATAGCTGTATGGTAGATCAACAATAGTGCTATAGCTATTACTCTGATCCAGTCTATGTCGTATCTTCTCTCTTTTTTCATCTTTACTTAAAGTTTATTTTAACATTTCTGCAATTACCGGACGTGCATTCTTTAACTCTTCCATATCCAACACCAGTCCCATAGGCTTCAGCTGACTTTGAAACATTTCATAAAGACCTCTCATTTCTTCAAAATCTCCCAAAATAGATTCTCTGGCAGTAGCACCGTAATTATTCCTCAAACTCTTATCAGCCTTTGCATCCAATAATAGTTGAACCATCTCCACACGGCCAAAGAAAGCTGCAGTATGCAAAGCAGTAGATCCGTCATTATTCTTAACCTTTAGATCTGCCCCACCCTTTACAAGGGCCTCTGCAATCTCAAGTTTGTTGAATACAGTAGCAGTTATTAATGGACTAGAACCACTCATAGGGTCTTTTTTATCCAAGTCTGTTCCCGCTGCAATATGTTCCTTAACCACATCAAGATTTCCAAAAACTACTGCAGTAGGTAGATCCATTTTTATCTTTTCTTGGGCGTCCGTTTCAGTACCAGATACGGTACAACTCTGAGCACAAACACTAAGCATGAGTAATGAGAAGAATACGGTTGAAAAAGACATCTTAAAACTTAAAAATTGAATTGATTTCATTCTGATCATTTTATCGATTTATTAATTGTATTTTGAACACTTCAAAGATGCATCAAGAAGGTGCATCAGCTCTAACTCGTTTGAAGCCAAAGACATAAACTTTGAATCAGGAATAAAAACTATGATGCAACAGTATAAATTATGTTGCATATTAGCCCCTGAAGGAAGAAAAAGAAGAGAAATTTTAAGAATTATTTTCTGTTCACTACAGAATCAGAATACAGACGATAAATGCATAATACTCCTAAAAAATTCATCCAGGACGCGGAGAATATTGTCAAAGAAAAACTCCATGACGAACAGTTTGGTGTCTCGCAATTAGCAGAGCAGATGAACATGAGTCGCTCCAGTCTCCTGAGAAAAATCAAACAGGAACGAGACATCAGTGCAAGCCAGTTTATTCGTCAAATACGTCTGGAAAAGGGGAAAGAACTACTCGAACAAAGTGAACTTAGTGTTTCAGAAATTGCATACCAGGTTGGCTTTGGAAACAACTCCTATTTCATAAAGTGCTTTCGTGAGCATTATGGCTTCTCGCCTGGAGAAAGCAGAAAGCGAGCTCTAGAACCTCAAACAGAAGAAGCCCCTGTGCAAGAGGAAGTATCTCAAGAAGAGCCAAAGGAGGTCGAAAAAGAATATAGCCTTCTAAAGTATGGCTTAGCCGCTCTAATGCTAATTGCTCTGACCTTTTTCATTATAAGAGGCCCTTTTCCCAAGTTAGGCTCTTCGGATTTTGATCCGGAAAAATCCATCGCTGTACTGCCTTTTAAAAACCTAAGCACAGACTCTGCCAATCTCTACTTCGTAGATGGCCTAATGGAATCTACACTAAACAAGCTTCAAACCATCAAAGACCTAAGAGTCATCAGTAGGACCTCTGTTGAGCGATATAGGAATACAGACAAAAGCATACAAGAGATCGCAGAAGACTTGGACGTGCAATACATCATTGAAGGTAGCGGTCAACGCGTCAATAATCAGATACTACTCAGCATACAACTCATTGATGCAAAAAAAGACAGTCCTGTTTGGACAAATCAATACGAATACAAAGTCGTCGATATATTCTCCCTACAAAACACTGTAGCTAAAAAGATTGCTCAGGCTATACAAGCAAAGATCACACCAGAAGAACTCATTAGACTAGAGAAAAAGCCCACAGAAAACACCGTGGCCTACGATCTCTATTATAAAGGTTTGGAGCAACTAAACATACGATCGACAGAGTCTTTGTTTAAGGGGATAGAATATTTTGAAGAAGCCATTGAAATAGATCCAGAATTTGCATTAGCCTACGCAAAGCTTGCACTATCGTATTTTTGGTTGGATGAATTCAAAACAGACAAATCATATACGGACATTATTAATGTAAATGCAGATAAAGCACTTTTATACGATTCCAGATCAGACCACAGTCTGATAGCAAAAGCACTTTATTATGTTCACAACAGGGAATTTGAATTGGCTATTCCTCATTTAGAGAAAGCATTAGAATACAATCCAAATTCTTCTTCCGTAACCCTTATGCTTGCAGATCTTTATCACAAAGCAATACCTAATACTGAAAAATATCTGGAATATGCACTGAAGGGAATTCAGTTAGACAATGGATCAAAAGATTCAGTTAGCCAGAGCTATGTCTATCTTCAATTGAGTAATGCGCTGCTACAAAATGGTTTCATCAATCAAGCGGAGGACTATATTCAGCGATCACTGAATCACTTCCCTCAGAATTATTATGCTCCGTTGGTAAAAGTTTACATTGACTTTATGAAGAATGAGGACTTTGATCAAGCGATTGATTATTTAGTTCAAGAATTAGAAAAGGATAGCACCCGAATGGATTTCCTTGCAGAGATTGGACAACTGTATTACTTCCAAGAAAAATATAAGCTTGCCTTTCCATACTACCAAAGACTTGATGCGCTTAGAAATCAACAAAACTTAGACATCTACAAGGAAGAAAATCTTAAACTGGCTGTATGCTATAGATCCATGGGACTAACAGAAGAAGCCGCAAGGTTCTTCGAATCTTACGCTGAGGCTTGTGACCAAAACAAGTCACTCTATAAACCACTCCTTTTAGGATCTAAATACGCCTACGAAGGCAATTATGAAAAAGCGATAGAGCAATACAGGCTATTTCCCAATGAAGGCAATTTCCCTTTTCCAATCTTAAAATTCATGGACAAAGACCCGATCACGGCACCTTTCAGAGATGATCCTGACTTTATACAATCTATCAAAAAGATAGAGCAACGATTCTTTGAAGACCAAACTGAGCTTAAACGCAAATTGACGAAAAAGGATCTATTGTAATTGAACTAGTAATTGTATAAAATCTGCCAACTTCTAAGTCCAACCAAAAAGTAATACTTTTCTAGAAAATATAGAGACTTATACTTTATCGATTCAAGCTCCTTTTCGCTCTAGTTATTGCATCTTCTGGAGGAGAGATTAAACAAATTA
>JBELIG010000147.1:0-4230 GCA_042091035.1 Sphingobacteriales bacterium
GAATTATTTTCACTTGAAACAGGCCATTTCAACGTCTATGAAGCTGGCAAAAGACCATTTCATACAATCATTCCAGCTTTTGTCACTAAAGATGGTAAGCCATTGATGAGTTTTGGTCTGATGGGAGGAGCAATGCAGCCTCAAGGGCATGCTCAGATTGTTATCAATCTAGTTGACTTTGATATGAATTTGCAAGAAGCGGGGGACGCTCCTAGGATAAGGCATTCTGGGTCTTCTCAACCTACAGGAGAACAAATGACCAATGGTGGTATGTTGCATCTTGAGTCTGGTATAGATTATGAAGTAATTAGAGCACTTATGCGAAAAGGGCATAAGGTTGGTTTTGACCTTGGGTCTTATGGAGGTTATCAGGCCATTTGGTATGACGCTGAAAAAGGCGTTTATTACGGTGCTTCTGAGTCAAGGAAGGATGGGCAGGCAGTCGGATATTAAGGAGAACAAAATATAGGACTTTATCTCATCTTTTTTAGGTGCTGTTTGTTGCATTGAGGAACATAAAATACGTATGAAAATTTATTTGAAGACTGTAGTAGAAGGAGATTATAAGACAGTTGCAGCTCGATTCGATTTGCAACTGTTTGAATACCTAGTCCCTCCCTTTACAAAAGTAAAAATTGAAACTTTTACGGGAAGCAAGAAAGGGGATAAAGTACATGTGCGCTTTTTGTTTCCACTAAAAGCGAATTGGAAGAGTGATATAGTGGAAGATGGAGCGAATGAGCAGGAAGTATATTTTGTAGATGAGGGGACTGTTTTGCCGCCAGGTTTAAAGTTTTGGAGGCACAAGCATGTTGTTCAAAAGCATTCTGATGATACTTCCGTTATTATTGATGATATAGACTTTAAGGGTTTGAACTCAGTTCTTACAGTCTTGTTGTATCTTCCTTTATGGATTACGTTTAGGATGCGTAAACCACTTTATAAACGTTTTTTTAAGAAAAAATAAGGAAATGTCTAAAGACAAAATTCTAATTATTGGCGGTGGTGTTAGTGGGCTGACCTGTGCTATTGAACTAGAAAAAAAAGGGTATTCCCCTGTTATAGTCGATGCAAATAAAGAGGTTGGTGGGCGCTTGTATTCAGAGTTGATTGATGGTTTTGTATTGGATAAAGGCTTTCAAGTGCTTTTGACAGCCTATCCAGCGGTGAAGGAATATCTTGATGTTTCTGCCTTGGACTTGAATCATTTTAGTCCGGGAGCTGCAATTTTTAAGCAAGGGTCCGTAAATGTATTGGGTGATCCGATTCGGAATACTTCTTTTTTACTGCCACTGTTGAGATTTCCATATGCAAGCCTAGCTGATAAATTTAAGATTTGGCGATTGAGTAATCAATTGAAAAGTGAATCCGTAGAACAAATATTTGAGAAACCTGCTACAAGCACTTTAGCTTATCTAAGGGAGAAAGGGTTCTCGGAGCAGGTTATAAGATGCTTCTTTAAACCATTCTATTCCGGAATATTTTTAGAAAATGAATTGAGTACTTCTTCACGAATGTTTGAATTTGTATTCAAAATGTTTGCAGAAGGTTACGCTACTGTGCCAGCGGCAGGAATCCAAGAGATTGCTCTTCAACTCAAAGGAGCATTAAGTCAAACTACATTTAAGTTAGGGCAGCCTGTTCGTTCTGTTGAAGATAAGCATGTCGTCTTAGATGATGGAACTCGCCTTGACTTCGATAAACTTATCATGGCTACTAATCATGGTGAAGATCCACAAGAAAAGGATTCATCTGCTTGGCAGGCTTGTTGGAATCTTTACTTTGAAACCGATGAGTTACATCTTGATCCAAGATTGATTGGACTCAATGCAAATGGCAGTGGTCTTATTAATAATTTTTCATTTATGCACAGTGATTCAGGATCGATCGGTATTTCAGTTACTGTTGTTGAAGAGTACCTTGGGGAGGCAACAGAATTAGCTTCTTTAATTGAAGAAGAACTTTGGACCGTTTATGGAATAAATGCTAAACGACTCATAAAAGCCTATCATATACCGTATGCACTTCCAAAACATGAAGCTTGTACCTATGTGCCGTCCATTGATGCCATGCAGCGGTCTTCTGATGTGATTGTTTGTGGAGATTCTTTGGCGAATAGTTCATTGAATGCAGCTATGCTTAGTGGTGCTTTGGCCGCTAAGTTGGTCTAGATTTACTGAATTAAGTCCTATGTTGTTTCTCTTTAGAATAACTATATTTGTGGCTATTATCATTTTAAGTGATTTATGACTGCTATAGAAAAATTAAAAGAACATATAGGACTAAGTTTATCTAAAGATACATTTGTCCGCTTAACGCTCAGTAAGCCAAGAGATGCATCGTCTGATCTTAAGAAATTAATCGTCAAGTACGTTTTTATTAAAGAAAAGCCGCATCTGTCTTTTACGCTTCGGCATACTAGAAAAGATATTACAAAGAATTATACGCTGAATGAAGGTTTGAAACAGATTGATGAACTTTTGGGTGAAACGTTTTTAAATGCTAACCTAATGTCTACAGATGCCGATTGGGCCTTGGAAACTAATTCTGGAGGTAAGTCTAGATTCATAGAGAAGAACGCATCTGTTTCCGAAGTGCCGAAAAGAAGTCATGATAAGGCAAAACCCAAGAATTTTACTTCCGAGCAATTTTTGGTAGAGTTGGGTGTTTTAGACAATAAGGGCCGCGTACTAAAGGATAAAGGCGATAAGTTTAAGCAAATCAATAAATTTGTCGAAATCGTGGGTACCCACATTGCTAAGACAGATTTAAAGACAAGAGATAAGATTCGTATCCATGATATGGGCGCGGGTAAAGGATATCTAACCTTTGCATTGTATGATCATCTAGCCAATAAATCCGGTTTGCCTGTGGAAACCACCGGGGTAGAACTACGTCCAGAACTAGTTGCTCTTTGTAATGATATAGCTAAGAAGCTTGATTTTGATGGGCTTCAATTCGGAGAAGGTTTTATAAGCAATTATGAATTAGTAGAGACGGATGTCTTAATAGCACTCCATGCTTGTGATACAGCCACGGATGATGCAATATTCAAAGGTATTAAGTCTGGAGCGGAATTGATCATTTGTTCACCGTGCTGTCATAAGCAAGTGCGAAAGTCAATGAAAGTGCAGGACAGACATGCAGATATCCTAGGGCACGGTATATTACTTGAGCGACAAGCTGAAATTATTACGGATACCTTGAGAGCCTTATTGATGGAGGCGCATGGCTATAAAACAAAGATCTTTGAATTTGTATCTACGGAACATTCAGGAAAGAATCTTATGATTGTTGGTCAGCGAAGAAAGACATTCACTCAAGAGGAAGAAGGCATGGAAGCCTATCACAAGTTAAAAGCTGAGTTTGGAGTAGAACAGCATTATTTAGAAAACCTCCTTATAGGAAGCTAATTCCATTATTGTTTTTAGAAATAAAGAAAAAAAAAGTGCTGAGTTGTTACGCTCAGCACTTTTTTTGTTTAGTCTAATAGTTGTTTTGGGTAAACAAAATACTATTTGATCAATACACGAGTAGAACCAACAAATTCTACAGATTCTAAAGTAAGTATATAATATCCGCCTCTCAGGTTTTCGACATTAATCGAACTGCTTGAAGGGTTTTCAATTGTTTTAACAATTTGGCCAAGGCTATTGCTTATGATGATTCTATCAATAGCTCCATTTTCTGTTCCAGAAATATTTATGATTCCAGATGCTGGGTTAGGATATACTTTGATACCAAGATCGTTTAAGTTCTTTGTGCTTACCGGTGGTAATAATACTGCATCAATTACGTGAACAACTCCGTTGTCTGTTTCGATGTCAGCAACGATTACCTGAGCATCGTTGATGAATACATTACCTCCGTCAAATGATACATTTACATCTGGTCCGAGTAGGGTAGGCACTGGTCCTTCAGTAAGATCTGTAGACAATGCTGTACCAGAAACTACGTGGTAAAGAAGGATGTCAGCTAATGCTCCTGTTGGATCTAATAATAGATCATCAACTACTGTACCTAGTGCTGCGAAAGCTGCATCAGTTGGAGCAAATAAAGTGAATGGTCCATCGCCTGAAAGATCATCGTCTAATTCAGCTGCAATTACTGCTGCTTCTAGTGTATTGTGATCTGGGCTATTTACAACTACATCAACAACTGTTACTGTTGGTGGAATAAGAACTGCATCGATTACATGTACAACGCCATTGTCTGTTGTAATATCAGCAA
>JBELIG010000147.1:4330-8191 GCA_042091035.1 Sphingobacteriales bacterium
CCGCTGCTTCAAGTGTATTGTGATCTGGGCTATTTACAACTATATCAACAACTGTAACTGTTGGTGGGATAAGTACTGCATCAATTACGTGTACAACACCATTGTCAGCTTCGATATCTGCAACAGTAACTTGTGCACCATTGATGAAAGCATTTCCACCGTCAAAACTTACAGTTACGCTTTTCCCGTTTAAAGTAGGAACATCTCCTGCAGTAAGGTCAGTAGATAATACTGTCCCTGAAACAACATGGTATAGTAAAATTTGTGCTAGTTCACCTGTTGGGTCTTCTAGTAATTCTGTTACTACAGATCCTAATGCTGCAAAAGCTGCATCAGTTGGAGCAAATACCGTAAAAGGACCTGCACCTGAAAGGTCATCGTCTAATTCAGCTGCTATTACTGCTGCCTCAAGTGTATTGTGGTCAGGGCTGTTTACTATTACATCTACAACCGTATCTGCTTGTAGACTTCCCAAAAATAGGAAAGAGAATGAAAGGAATGTAAATATGAATTTTTTCATCACGAAGGTTTTGTTTAGTTTTTAATGATAATAACTATACAAAGTTGGTAGGGCATTGTTGCGTGCGTGACAAAATAAATTGCAATTATTCCTTTTATGCTATTATTTTACATTTGTAATTTGCTTGAAATTCAGACTTATGCGGAGTTTCTACTTGCATTGATGTTTCCGTATAAAGACCTGGTAACCAGCTTTTTATAGGTTTCCTCAAGGCTGCTGCCTTCTGCTATTTTTTGAAGAGCATATTGCTGTATGGTTAAAAGTGGTAAAACTATTTTTTCTCTGATCTTTACAGATTTTTTTGAAACTAACTCTTCTTGCATCAGCTCTTTATAGCCACTAATCTCTAATAACATATCTCTACTTAACTCCATTTCTGCTAATAAAAGCTGCCAGAAAGGGCCAAATTGATTATTGTCTTTCATGTAGGAAGTAAGTGGGAAGTAGGTCTTCGTAAGAGACATCATACTGTTTAGCATAAGTGCTTTAAAGAATGGTACCTTATTGAATAGTTCTTTGATGTCTTCTATTCTTCCTTGATCCTTTAGTTGTTTTATTGCCGTTCCTATTCCATAGTACCCAGGAACATTTTGCTTGAGTTGGGACCATGAGCCTACAAATGATATAGCTCGTAAGTCTGTTAATTCTAGTTTCTTTTTATTACCCCTCTTTCCAGGGCGTGAGCCAATCTTAGCATTACTATAGTATTTAAGGGTACTCATTTTTTCCAAATAAGGAATAAATTCAGGATGTTGCTTTAAAGCATTGTACTTTTCAAAACTAGCATCTGCCATCTCGTTTAAGAGATCTCTGAAGTTAGGCGCTATGTCAGCATTTTCAATTTCTAAGAAATCATTAGAAAGACCCGCAGTGATTAATTGTTCACAGTTGTATTTGAACTTATCCTTTGTGCCAAAGGTAGATGTGATCGTTTGACCTTGTACGGTCAATTGTATTTCATTGTTTGCTATGCTTTTTCCATTAGAAGCATAGAAACGATGCGTTTTACCTCCGCCTCGTGCTGGTGGTCCACCGCGTCCATCAAAGAAAATAGCCTTGATGTCATGTTCATCTGAAACTTTTGAAAGAACTTCTTTAGTCTGATAAATTGACCAGTTTGCCTTGAGGTATCCTCCATCTTTCGTGCCATCGGAAAATCCAAGCATGATCGTTTGAATATTGTCTCTTTGCTTTAAATGCTTTGCATAATTGGAGTTCGAGTACAAAAACTCCATCGTGTTTTCTGCATTTTGCATGCCCTCCATTGTCTCGAAAAGTGGAATTATATCGAATTTGATATCCTCTTTCTTCCAACCACACCATTCAAATAATTTATAAACGAAAAGAACAGAGTGTATATCTATAGAGTTTGAGATGATATACCGGTGACAACCATCTGTACCATTACTCTGCTGTATACTATTAAGCTGACTGATGTTTTTTATTGTATCAATGACCAAAGGATCTTCGAAGTGTTCTGGAATAAGTTTGGTGTCTCTACTCAATATGTCCAACTGCTCTTCCAGGTCCATGTCCTCAAATCTTTTTGTACTCCACTGGTTGAGTTCAATGATTGCATTGATACAATTTAGGTGTACAGAATGATCTTGTCGAATATCGATGGAGGCAAAATGACTTTTGAAGATGTTTACTTTATCAATGACCTTGTCCAATTCATCCAGATATAGATCACTATAATGTGTAGTAATATTTTTTCTAATGTTGTTTAGATAAGCAAGGATTTCTGTATGACTTAAAATTAAGCTACTGCTAAACATGGATTGATATACTTTATCCTTGAGGCTAAGCAGATCATCTTTTACCAATCTGAATGTAAGCTGTCTTTCCAGTTCTTTGATGTCCTTGTAATAGCATTTCATAAGGGTCATGCGCAACTCGTCGGCAACATCCTTAGTTACATCAGCTGTTACGAAGGGGTTGCCATCTCGATCACCTCCAGGCCAGAATCCCAATTTTATTAAGTTTGGATTTGCTAATTCCCCCAAAGAAGAAAGATCTTTTTTTAGTTTGGAATAGAACGCTCCAATAGCATCATAATATGTATATCTAAGGTAGTGGATGATATTCTTTGCCTCCTCGATAGGAGTAGGTTTTTTTGCATTTAGTAAAGAAGTCAATGCTAGTTGCTGCAATACTAAATCTGCTGATTCTATTTTATTCTCAGTTATGAAGGACCGAAGATTTAAAATTATGTTCAAGACATCAAGTGGATAAAATTGAGTAGGGTGGGCAGTCAATACAATGCGCACACTAAAATCCTGAAGTTTTTCAAACACTTTGTCTTGTGATTGGTCCGCTTTTAATATGTTTAGAAATTCTCGGATACTAAAGTTGTCACTCAGCTTATTTAATTCTGAAAAGGTAGCGTCTTCAATACTATCAAAAAGTACAACTTGTCTCTCGACATATTGTATTACTCTAAACAAGAAGTCAATTTGTTCTTGCTCATCCTCAGAATTGGTATGTGTTTGGAAAAAGCTTTGAATAATTTCTAAAGGATTTTTTCCTGTTTCATATCCTTCCAGACAAACTTGATACAACAAGGGCAGAAGGTTGCCTGTATGCTGAATGTTCTTGAATGGAAGACTTAAGAATATCGCGTTGTATAGATTGAATTTCTTTTCTACCAGTCTCTCATATTGACTGACTTTTTGCTGTGACCTCATTGGACGGTTATTATTGTGTTTTATCTATAGGGTTTTATTAGGTAGGCTGGTTTTCATAATATAAGGAATAGAATTGTTTTGTGCTTGTAAGTTCGTGGGAGATTTCAAAATAAAAGCCAAGTTTTTGATAAAACTTGGCTTTTATGATTTCAATTGACATAAAAAGAGGATACAGCTACTTTAAATAAAAGCGAGGCTTATGACTTAGTACTCATTGAACGCTGAGATGGATAAGTTGTCCCAACGATAGGTTTTTGGCGTTTCTTTGGGTAAGAAGATATAACATCGAATTTCATCAATATCCTTTTCTGGAAATTTGCAGGTCATTTCAATTTGCTTCCAAGTTTCAGTGTCCAGTAAGCGAGGAAATTTGATATGCCTGTACTTTATATTCTTTTCATCTTTTCTAAATTCAACAACCAGTGCAGCCATGCTCCAAATATCATATTCTTTTTGGTCCGTAAAGTAATCTGCTTGAATACTCAACCATTTTTTATCTAGAGGGATATCTTTTATTGTAAATGTTTTTGAGTAGGGATATTCATTGTTTATGGCTTGAGCAGTTGTGTTATTCTTGCCTACTGCTGCTGTGCCTTCTGCAAGGTCCTCGTTTTCAAAATCAGATGATAAGAGCACTGAGGAAGCTTTTCGCTT
>JBELIG010000148.1:0-8165 GCA_042091035.1 Sphingobacteriales bacterium
GTGATTGCTTAATCATGTTTATTATTGATTTATAGGTGCAAAATAGCTAAAACTTCGTTTAAATCAAGGACAATCTAAATGGTCTTAGGGTTGCAGTTAATCATAAATCATCATTTGTTTAATTTCAGTTTTGAAAAGAATATCTGTATCCTTGTAGAAATCAAATGACGTAGAGATTTTTATATAATCTTTGGATTTTATGCAATTAAAGACCTCATACAGGCAAATCCTTTCAATATCAGTGCCAATCATTTTAGGTTCTGCTGTTCAAAATGTAATTGCCCTCTCAGATAGTGTATTCCTTTACCACAAATCAAATGATGACTTTGCCGCCATAGGTTTTGTATCCGTATTCTATTTGATAATAGCAGCTATCGGTTATGGTTTTTCAAAAGGTGGGCAGATTATCATAGCTCGAAGGATGGGAGAGTTGTCTTATGAAGGAGCAGGGAAGAGCTTTGTTGCTATGTGTTATTTTGAATTCTTTCTAGCATGCATCATGTTTCTTTTGATGTTCTTTGGCACACCATATTTGTTTGACCTGATGCTAGACTCTGAAGAGATTTATACGCGGAGTTTGGATTATATTAGGTACCGATCCTTTGGTGTCTTTTTTTCTTACTTGGGTGTTGCTTTCTTTGCTCTTTACACTGGAATAGCAAGGACAGGCTTTATTATTTTCAATACTATTGTACTTGCACTCGTTAATATTAGCCTTAACTACCTATTGATCTACGGTAAATGGGGCTTTCCAGAAATGGGTATTGCAGGTGCGGGTTTGGCTAGTAGTATTGCAGAAGGAGTGGCTTTTATCTTTTTTATCGCCTACATGTTATGGGACCAAAAACTAAAAGTTCTTTTCTCTAGCTTTTCTGTCTTAAAGTTCAATATTGAGAATATAAGAAATATAGTATCCATCTCTTTTCCACTTGTCTTACAAAGTATAATTGGACTGGGAGCATGGTTGTTCTTTTTCGCCAAAGTAGAAAACTTAGGAGAAGAAGAACTAGCGATGACGAACCTCGTTCGTATTGTATATTTATTGTTGTCAATTCCCTGCTGGGGATTTGCTTCAGGCATCAATACACTTGTATCTAATTTCATTGGTGCGCAAAAACGAATTGCAGTTTTTCCTATCATATGGAAAACAGCAAAACTCTGTTTTTTGGTAACTATGGTTTTTACCATTCCGATGGTCGTTTTTCCAAAAACTATATTGTATCCTATATTAGGGGCCGCTGACATGTCTCTCTTCGACCAAGCTAGACCAATTTTTAATGTCTTACCCTTTATACTGGCTTCGTTCGCTTTTGGGGCAGTCTTTTATAATGGACTTAGTGGCACAGGTGCTACTCGATTGGCATTGCTTATTCAATTTGTTCAAGCAATTATCTATGTGGTATTGATTGAATGGAGTATTGATTACAGACAGGGAGACCTCTTGTTGGCCTGGATGGCAGAAGGTATATATTGGGGATTGATTCTTTTGGCCTGTGTGGTCTATCTCAAGACCAAACGCTGGCATGGATTGAAGGTATAAACCTTCTTTTTAAGTCACCCTGTGTTCGATAGCCTTTCCTTTTCTTAAATCAAATACGTGTTTTTAGATGGGTTTTGATGGCTTAGTATCTACATCCATGAAGGATGTATTGCAGCCTTTTCAAGTCGATTAACCAATTTCAAAGCAGCTACTCATAAGCAAAATCAAAATGTTGAGTCTTCTGGATTTAGTTATGAGTAGCGGCTTTTTACAAAAGGACAGTCTTTTAGTTCTAAGTGAGTTTCTCCAGATAGGTTTTGATTCGGTGGCATGCATCTTTGATCTCCTCATCTGATGCAGCATAGGAAATTCGAATACAACCGGAGCAACCAAATGCTGATCCAGGGACAATAGCTACGTGAGCTTCGTTAAGGATGTAGGTACAAAAGTCAACATCGTTATTTATGATAAAGTCACCTGCCTTTTTTCCTATGAAGGCACTTATGTCTGGGAATATATAGAAGGCTCCTGTTGGGTCATTGACTATCATACCCTCGATCTCATTCAATAAATCCATAATGAGAATCTTACGCTTAGCATAAGCCTCTTTCATTATAACAGTGGATTCTAAGCCGGCATTAAGTGCATGCGCAGCTGCTTTTTGGGCAAAGGCATTTGCTCCAGAGGTGACTTGGCCCTGTATTTTAATACATGCTTTTGCTACCCATTCAGGCGCACCGATATACCCTAATCTCCATCCTGTCATTGCAAATCCCTTTGAGAATCCATTGACTGTAATGGCTCTGTTTTTTAAGAATGGAATTGCTCCCACACTAAAGTGCTTCTCCTCGAAATTTATGTATTCGTATATCTCATCGGCTACTACTAGGATGTCTTCTCGTTCACGGATGACTTCCATCATTGCTTCCAACTCTGCTTGTGTGTAGACAGAACCAGTCGGATTACAAGGAGAAGAAAAGAGAATAAAGCGCGTTTTATCTGTAATCGCAGCTTCTAATTGTTCAGGCTTGGCTTTGAAATTTGTACTTATGTCTGTAGTGACAATTACAGGTTTAGCCCCAGAGAGTTTTACAATCTCATAATATGATACCCAGTAGGGTGCCAAAATAACTACTTCATCTCCTGGATTCAACAAAGAAAGACTGAGGTTTGCTAAAGATTGTTTAGCTCCATTGGATACCACGATCTGATCTGCACTGTAGGCAAGATTGTTGTCCCTTTTGAATTTATCAGAAATAGCTTTTCTTAATTCAGGTAATCCTGGTACTGGAGTGTACTTTGTGAAGCCATCATCCAGCGCCTTTTTAGCAGCCTCTTTGATGTGCTCCGGTGTATCAAAATCTGGCTCTCCCAAACTTAGATTGATAACGTTTTTTCCTTCAGCTCTAAGAGCTCTGGCAAGGCCAGCCATCTTTAAAGTGGCAGATTCTTGCATGTTTAGGACTCTGTCCGAGATACTTGTAGTTGATTTCATATGAAAGCTGATATGAAGCCTTTGGTTAATAAATGAAGCAATAATATAAGGGCTTGATAGCACAAGTGCTTTCCAAAGCCAATTATTGGACAATTTAAGTAAATATTAGGGAGTAAATGAAAGTGAAAAGGCATAAAAAAATTTTATCTTTCGCATAAATTACTTTTGAATGAGTGCTTCTAAAAAATCAAAACATTCCGATTTGAAAAAGGATTCCAAGAATACATCTGGAAATAGCGCTTCGCTATTCCCACAGCTCAATGTAAGCTACAATACTTCATTGTGGGAAAAAATCTACAAGCTCATTTTACCTGTTTTTGCCGTACTTATGATTTTTATGGCCTTGAACAGTGGCTTAAACGCCGATGAGGAGTTTCAATATGATTATTCAGAGAAACTGGTTGAATACTATGGTTCTTTTGGTAAAGAGGCAGCAGCCTTAAAGATCGAAAAGGGCAATATGCACTATTATGGTGGGCTATTTGATACCTTAACCGGTTTTGTGAATAAGGTTTTAGGCTTTGAACAAACGGATACAGGGTACAGACATGTCAGGCATATTTTTATAGCGCTCTTTGGTTGGTTTGGAATCTTCTTTACTGCTCAACTCACTAAATTAATAGGTGGTGTAAGAGCTGCAGTGCTTGCCGCTTGCATATTATTCTTGTCTCCAAGGTTTTTGGGACATGCACTTATGAATCCTAAGGATATACCATTTGCTATGGGAAATATCATGGCGATTTACTTTTTATATAGGAGTTATCTGACTTGGCCGGATATCAAATGGAAAGATATAGCTGGTCTTGCTGCGGGTATTGGAATCGCCATTGCAACACGAGCAGGTGGTTTATTACTTTTTGCCTACATGGGCTTGTTCTCCCTGGTATTTCTTTATTTGTGGTCAAGATCACAAAAACAGATGGATTGGGGCAAGACAATTAAGGGACCTATTTTAAAACTAGGGGTAGGAGCAATAGCTGGTTATATCCTTGCTGTATTGTTTTGGCCTTTTGCCTTGCAAGCTCCAATTGCCAATCCTTTAGAGGCTTTAACGGAATTCTCAAAATTAGGCATTCGGATTCGAGTATTGTTTGAAGGTTCGAACATTATGTCTGATACTACCGCACTCACTTACGCTTTGAAATGGGTGCTGATCACTATACCACCAGCTGTTATTTTAGGTTTTATACTAAGTGTAGCATTCGGTCGAAGCTTTTTGAATCGATTTAAATTGCTACCGACATTTATGCTTTTCTTCTGCTTTGTCTTTCCTTTAGCTTATGTGATGTATAAGGATTCGACGCTGCATGATGGATGGAGACACCTAATATTTTTATATCCTACCTTGGTTGCTCTAGCTGCCTTAAGTTGGGATTTGTTGTGGCAAAAGTTTGAATCAAATAAAGTAGTGCTTTACAGTGTTTTAGGACTTTTTGTTCTCTTACAAATTAATCCTGCTCGATATATAGTTATGAATGCTGCCTACCCATACACTTACTTTAATGTATTGGTTGGGGGAGTAGATGGTGCTTATGGGAATTATGAAACAGACTATTGGGGTGTTAGTGTAAAACAGGCTATTGAAGAAATGGATGCAAAGGGCTACTTCCCAGAGGGAGATACAGTAATGGTGGTTTCGCATTTCTCTTACAGTTTGCAGAAGTATATTCAGAATAAGTATGAAGGACGTGTTAAGACGGGTTATGTGAAATACTATTCAAGGTATGCTAAGAATTGGGACTACGGTATTTTTCCTACCCGATATATTCGTTCAGGACAACTTCGTTCAGGTAACTGGCCGAATTCAAGAAGTTTATTCACCATTGATGCAGATAATGTACCACTATTGTCTGTAGAGCAGGGTGGGGGTTCCATATTTGTAGCCGAAAATGCTTTGCGTAACAATGATTTTGCTTCGGCAGCAATTGCTTTTGAAGCTGACTTGAAGGATTTTCCAAATAATCCGGATGCCTTACTTGGGTTGACACGAGTGAACCTGGGGCTACAGAATTGGGCTAATGCTGTGAAATATGCTGATGAATATATTAAATTAGCGCCCGATTATTCTCAGATTTATATTTTCAAAGGGAATGCTTTATTAAATTCCGGGAAACTTACAGAAGCAGTACGATCATTTCAGCAAGTGCTTTCCATCGATCCAGATTACAATTTGGCCTATTACTATATGGCATATTGTTATCTAAGGATTGGAGACAATAATGCAGCCCTGAATACGGTGATGAAACACTTGAATGCCAATCCAAATTCAAAAGAAGGATATCGTTTGGCTTCCGAAATTTACAGAGCTATGGGTGATAATAATAACGCCGTAGACATGTTGAACAGAGCATCTAGAACTAGTAGTTAAGAGCAATTGAATGAATTACAAACTTTTATTTCCTACATACAGAAACCGATATTTATTTATCAAGTCCAGGCTTAAAACATATGGTAACCGCAAATTAAACCATGTTTTAAATCTGGGAACGGGTGAAGGTGATTATGATCCTATGATCAGCGAATCAGTAGAATCCCTAGTTTCCTGTGATATTAATCCTAAAGATGTTAATTTTGCGCAGGAGTTAAATAAGGCATATGGAAATATTGATTACAGGGTCGAAAATGCATTAGATCTTTCTTTTGACAAAGAATCATTTGATCTTATCATCTCTGTAGATGTTATGGAGCACGTTGGTGATCCAGAACAAATGCTTATTGAAATGTCTAGAGTGCTGAAGCCAAATGGGCTGGTTTTTTTAACCTATCCCCAATTAAAATTTCCATTTACTTACGATCCTATAAATCGGCTGCTCTCCTTTTTTAAAGGAAAGAAAAATATAGCTCAGGGTGCTTATGCTTTTGGACATGAGTATCTTGTGGATATGGAAAAGGTAGAGGAATGGGCTAAAGAAAACGATCTTGAGGTTCTTCAGAATTTTGGCTTAAGCGGTTACCTTATAGGTCTGCTAGAGATGTACTGGACAGGCATTATTCAATCTATATTTAAAAGCAACGCTAAGAACCTAAACGATGGCAAGATCGACGATCATAAACTTACAATGCGTCCGAGTTTGAAGGCTCCGGCACTTGTAGCCTTGACAGATCTGATTATACGTATAGACAGGATTTTATTTACCGGAAAGACCTATTCAGTAGGTAGAGGAATGGTTTTGAGAAAAAAATAAGAACAGGCATGGAAGACAAGTTGAAAAAGTTAGCTGATCTAAGAGCTGAAGCAGAACTGGGAGGAGGATCTGCCCGTATAGAAAAACAACATGCAAAAGGTAAACTAACAGCAAGAGAGCGTATAGAATTCTTGCTTGATCCAGGCTCCTTCGAAGAGATTGGACAGCTTGTAACACACCGTTCTACAGATTTTGGGATGGAAAACCAAAAGATCCTAGGGGATGGTGTTATAACTGGCTACGGAACAGTAAATGGCAAGACTATATATGTATATGCTCAAGATTTTACTGTCTTTGGAGGTTCTTTATCGGAAACGCATGCGGAGAAGATTTGTAAAATATTAGATCTAGCAGTGAAGACAGGAAATCCGGTGATCGGATTGAATGATTCAGGAGGTGCTCGTATTCAGGAAGGTGTATCTTCCCTTGGTGGATATGCCGATATTTTTTACAGAAATGTAAGAGCATCCGGTGTGGTGCCTCAGATTTCTGCTATTATGGGACCCTGCGCAGGAGGCGCAGTTTACTCGCCCGCAATCACTGATTTTATAATCATGGTGGAGCAGTCTTCCTATATGTTTGTAACGGGACCTAATGTAGTGAAGACCGTAACAAATGAAACAGTGAGTTCGGAGGACTTAGGTGGTGCAGTAACGCATGCATCCAAATCCGGAGTAACACACTTAACCGCTCAGAATGATGTTGATTGTATCAATCAGATAAAAAAGTTGTTGAGCTATATGCCTCAAAACTGTGAAGAGCAGGTTTTTGATTTGCCGTTTGAGTTGAAAGATGAACTAAGACCAGCACTTAGGGATCTTGTTCCTGAGAATGCTAATCAACCTTACGATATCAAAGAAGTGATCAATGGCTTAGTTGATACAGATTCTTTTTATGAGGTACATGAGCAATATGCAGATAATATTGTAGTTGGTTTTGCACGTATAGGAGGGAAGAGTATCGGTATCGTTGGTAATCAACCGATGAGTCTTGCAGGTGTACTTGATGTAGAGAGTTCTAAGAAGGGAGCTCGATTTGTTCGTTTCTGTGATTGCTTCAATATACCTTTATTAGTTTTGGTTGATGTTCCTGGCTTCCTACCTGGTACTGACCAAGAATGGAATGGTATCATAACAAATGGCGCTAAATTACTTTATGCTTTTAGCGAGGCAACCGTTCCTAGGATTACTCTAATTACCCGTAAAGCCTATGGTGGGGCTTATGATGTGATGAACTCAAAACATATTGGGGCCGATTTTAATTTTGCTTGGCCGACTGCAGAGATTGCAGTGATGGGGGCAAAGGGCGCCTCTGAAATTATCTTTAGAAGAGAAATCCAAGCTGCAGATGATCCTGCTGCTAAATTAGCCGAAAAAGAGGCTGAATATGCAGAGAAGTTTGCCCACCCATACAGAGCAGCTTCTCGAGGATTTATTGACGAGGTGATTGATCCTGCAGAAAGTAGACGAAAATTAATAAAAGCCTTCTATATGCTAAGGCAGAAGGTGGATAAGCTTCCTAAGAAGAAGCATGGAAATATTCCACTATAGAAAAAGTATAATTAAAAGGCGCTTGCATTTGCAAGCGCCTTTTTTTAATATGACAAATAAAAATATGTATTTTTCTATCGACTTATCTCTTTTTGTATAAGAAAATGAGCTTTTAGTCGTTCGAATATAAACGTAAATCTAAGTGAATCTATGGTTAAGCAACTGTTTGTAGTCCTTTGTCTAGTTTTTAGTATACATATTTTAAATGCCCAAGTGGAGAAGTCAGGTCATAAGCTTATCGGTATAACGGATCAAGCTAAAATTGAAGAGATGATGCTCGTCTTGGAGGACATTGGCAGTAGTTCTAAAGAGCTAATGCGAGAGCAGAGTCTAAAAAGTTATATGATGCCAAATCGGAAGTCTCCTAAGTCTGATCGCAATAATGCCTACGTGGTAGCTAGTTGTATGGAGTTCTATATTAACTTCAATTCTAACTTCAAAGTCAACCTTTCTCC
>JBELIG010000149.1:0-8108 GCA_042091035.1 Sphingobacteriales bacterium
ATAAAAAAAAGCGGCCATTTTGAATGGCCACTTTTGAGTTCTTATTTATTGATTACATTTTTAAATCTCGGTCTTTTAGGAGTTACATCTCCAAGACGAGCACGTTTATTTTTTTCATAATCGGAGAAGTTTCCTTCAAAGAATTGAACATCAGAATCTCCTTCAAAAGAAAGGATATGTGTTGCAAGTCTATCAATAAACCAACGATCGTGTGATATCAGAAGTACACAGCCTGCAAAGTTCTCGATAGCTTCTTCTAAAGCTCTAAGCGTGTTAACATCTATATCGTTTGTCGGCTCATCCAGAAGAAGCACATTTCCGCCTTCTTTAAGTGTCATAGCTAGATGAACTCTATTTCTTTCCCCTCCAGATAGGACTCCTACTTTCTTTTGTTGGTCTTGTCCTGTAAAGTTGAATCGACTGATGTAAGCCCTTGAATTTAGGGAGTGGTTACCGAATTCTATGAATTCATTTCCGGAGGAAATTACCTCAAAGATTGATTTCTCAGGGAGCAAGTCTTTATGTGATTGATCGACATAGGCAAGCTCTACAGTTTCTCCTACTTGCATATTTCCTGAGTCGGGTTGCTCTTGTCCCATAATCATACGGAATAAGGTTGATTTTCCGACACCATTGGGTCCGATGATTCCTACCACGCCTGCTTTAGGAATTTCAAAACTAAGATCGTCGATTAAGATTCGATCCCCAAATGATTTCTTTAAGTTTTCAGCCTTTATTACTACATCACCCAGTCTTGGACCATTAGGAATGAAGAGCTGTAGTTTCTTTTCACGGTCTTTAACCTCTTCCGACGCTAATTTATCATAGGCACTAAGACGCGCTTTGGATTTTGTTTGTCTTGCCTTTGGAGACATCTTAGTCCACTCTAATTCTCGCTCCAGATTTTTTCTTCTTTTAGACTCTTGCTTTTCTTCTTGAGCAAGTCTTTTTGCTTTTTGGTCAAGCCATGAAGAGTAATTTCCTTTCCAAGGAATTCCTTCTCCACGGTCAAGCTCAAGTATCCATCCTGCAACATTGTCTAGGAAATATCTATCGTGGGTTACTGCAATTACAGTTCCCTTGAATTCTTGAAGGTATTGCTCTAACCAGTGCACCGACTCGGCATCCAAGTGGTTAGTTGGCTCATCTAATAAAAGAATATCTGGATTACTTAACAGAAGTCTACATAGGGCAACTCTTCTTTTTTCTCCTCCAGATAAATGCTGAATATTTTCATCACCTTGAGGACATCTAAGCGCCTCCATTGCTGTTTCAAGTCTATGATCGAGTTCCCATGCATTTAAATGCTCTAGTTGTTCCATCATCTCCCCCTGCTTTACGATCAGATTATTCATCTCATCGTCAGACATAGGGTCATTGAATTTTAGATTGAGTGCGTCGTACGCTTTAACTAGGTCTACGATATGTTGAACGCCTTCCTCGACAATTTCTCGCACAGTCTTACTTTCGTCAAGCTGTGGTTCCTGTTCGAGGTAACCAATTTTAAATTCTTTTTCAAAGAAGATATCACCTTGATAATCCTGATCTACTCCTGCTATAAGCTTAAGCAATGTTGATTTACCAGATCCATTCAGACCCAGAACTCCAATCTTTGCTCCATAGAAGAAGGATAGGTGTATATTTTTTAAAACTTGTTTTCCAGAGGTGAAGTATTTATTCACTCCAGACATTGAAAATATGATCTTCTCGTTTGACATCGCTGAATTTCTAATTACAAAATGTAGGCAAATATAAGGAGAAGTGCAGAATTAATTCAATAAACTAAAACTCATCAAAAAATGCATCGGGAGCATACTCTAATATTACCTCTCCATTGGCATCAATTATAACATTTGCAACGTCAAAACGAATATCTTTTGAGTGATTTTTGAGCTCAGAATAAATAACCGCAGCATCCAGTATAAGTTGCTTTTTTCGATTTCCAATAGATTGTGAACCAAGTCCAAAGTCTGCCTTAGATCTAGTCTTAACTTCTATAAATAAAAGCGTGGAGTCACTCGTTCTTGCAATAATGTCTATCTCAGCACGTCCAGATCGCCAATTTCTCTCAAGGATTTCGTGCTGCGTCATTTCTAGAAATTCTACGACTATTTCTTCGCCAATTTGCCCCAATTTTAGGTGAGGTGCCCTTAATTTATTATCTTGTTCTCTCATGTCCTACCAGATTAATTTTGTTACACAATTTTCTTCAAACTAAGATTAGATACTCTTAAAAGATGAGACTATCCCTAGATTTTAAGTACAGTCAAAAATTCATTGACGAAAAGGCATTGGTAAGACTTAAGAATGAGGCAATTGCAGCCTCGAAATCCTTACAGGCTAAGACAGGAAAAGGAAATGACTTTTTAGGCTGGATGGATTTGCCAAGTCGAATGAAAGCGCAGACGGAAAGAATACAATCCCTTGCTAAAAGCATTCGATCGAATAGTGAGGTATTAATTGTCATAGGTATTGGCGGTTCCTATCTCGGTGCTAAATCCGGCATACACTTTCTTAAGCACCATTTCTACAATGAATTACCAGCTGAAAAACGCGATGGGCCCGCTATTTTCTTTGCGGGAACAAATATGTCTCCACAATATTTAAAAGACCTTATTGATCTGATCGGGGATAGAAGTTTTAGTTTAAATGTGATCTCAAAGTCCGGTACGACTACAGAGCCAGCTATAGCATTTAGGTTTTTAAAAAGTGAACTTGAAAAGCGATATGGTAAAGATTTGAAGGATCGGATTTTCCTTACTACAGATCCTGATAGAGGAGCTTTAACGGGGATGGCTAAGAATGAAGGCTATGAAAAGCTAGTTATTGATCCAAGTGTAGGTGGGCGATTTTCCGTCTTAAGCCCAGTGGGTCTTCTACCTTTGGCAGTTGCTGGGGTTGATATCAATGCCTTGCTTTCAGGTGCTGAGGCTGCTATGAAGGATGTGGATAACCCATATGATGAAAATCCAATGTTGCAATATGCTGTTGTGCGCAACCATCTATATCAGTCTGGATTCAAAATTGAGATGATGATCAACTATGAGCCACGCTTGCATTTTCTTGCTGAATGGTGGAAGCAACTATATGGCGAAAGTGAAGGTAAAGAGCACAAGGGGATTTTTCCTGCATCTGCCTCCTACACAACCGACCTTCATAGCCTTGGTCAGTATGTTCAGGATGGCGAGCGTCACCTTTTTCAAACCTTGTTGCATGTGGAAGATAGTGCAGCTGGAATGGTCATCAAAGGTACAGCAGATGATCTTGATAAGTTGAACTACCTTGAAGGTAAGACACTGGACTACGTTAATAAGAAGGCTGAGGAGGCAACTCTTCAAGCACATTATGATGGGGGAGTGCCAAATATAATTGTTAAAATGGAAAAGGCAGACACCTACAATCTGGGATATCTGTTCTATTTCTTTGAATATGCATGTGGGGTAAGTGCCTATATGCTTGATGTGAACCCATTTGATCAGCCAGGAGTTGAAACATATAAATCAAATATGTTTAAATTGTTAGGGAAACCTAATGTTTAGAAGTTATACATGAAGAATCAAATAAAATCTTTTCCAAAGCAATTGCAGGAAGCGCTTTTACTTGCGCAAGCAATTGAAATAAAAAAGCCAAAGCAAGAAATTCAAAATATACATATTGTTGGTCTTGGAGGATCAGGTATTGGAGCGAATTTTGTGCAATCTTTTGTGCGCTCTGTTTGTAAGGTTCCAATTACTGTAACGAAGGACTATCAAGTGCCTGCTTATGTTGGGCCCAACACGCTTGCGATTGCATCCTCTTATTCTGGAGGAACAGAAGAAACCTTGATCTGTCTGGATCAATATTTAAAAGCAGGTGCCCATGTTATTGGAATTTCTTCTGGAGGGCTTTTGCAGGAAAAAAGTAAATCAGAAGATTTTGACTTTGTGAAGTTGCCAGAAGGTAAACCCGCACCAAGGGCTTGTTTGGGCTATTCTATGGTGCAGCAACTCGGTATACTGCATAAACTTGGATTTACAGATGCTTCTTTTTTGGATCAAGTAGAGGAGGCTGCAAGGCTTCTTAGTAATGAGCAGGATCAGATCCAAGAAAAAGCAGCGCACATCGCTAATCTTTTAGAAGGGAGACTTCCTATCATATATGCTTGTTCTGAGCTAGAGCCTGTAGCTATACGATTTCGTCAACAGCTTAATGAGAACAGTAAGATCCTAGCTTGGCATCATGTGATACCAGAGATGAATCACAATGAGCTTGTAGGTTGGCGAACAAATAACTCCAATGCTTTTGTGATCTTCCTAAGAAATAGAAGTGACTACAGTAGAAATCAGCGCAGGATAGAGATTAATAAAGAGATTATTTCAAATTATGCTGGTGCAGTAATGGATTTATATTCAAGAGGAGATTCCTTGCTTGTACAGTCTATGTATCTTGTTCATTTAGTTGATTGGGTGTCAGTGTACTTAGCTGATGTGAGGGGTGTTGATGCCATGGAGATACAAGTAATTGATTATTTAAAATCAGCTTTAGCTGCTTCCGAATAAGAAAAATTTGATTATTTTTGGAATTCCAATTTAATATTGGCCCACGTGGCGGAATTGGTAGACGCGCAAGGTTGAGGGCCTTGTGTCCTATTTGGACGTGCTAGTTCGACTCTAGTCGTGGGCACAAAAAGCGAGTGTATATCACTCGCTTTTTTATTTTCAGTAAATCTGACTGCAAAGGACTGGATTGTTAGTGTATTTTATTAGTATTTTTTAGTTATGAAAGAGAAACCAAACCCTTTTAGTTCTTTTGAAGCGCGCGAATCAAGTTTTAGATTAAGTTTTTGGACTATTTTAATAGTCTTGATGATTTTTGTTCTAGGGTTTATTCTCCTTCCCTTACCTAATAGAATATTAACTACTGGTCAGATCAGTACGATGCAGCCGTCGTACCCCTTGGAGTTAAAGACAAAAGGAAGGATAATTTTTCTTGACAGTTCTAGTATGGTAGAAAATGGAAAGACTTTATTGGTCGTAGAGGATGATGTTAAAGTACAAAGCCTGAAACTTGCTTTGTCGTTTTTGGATTCCATAGGTCAAGAGGGGCATGTAGATTTAAATTTAGTCAGCAATTTAGGTGAACTTCAATACGCGTGGAATGCGGTGGTGGCATCTTACCAAAATATTAAGCTTGATCCAATAAAACTAAGGTTTGTTCAAAATGCCAGTCAAAGCAGAACTAAATTATTAAATCTCAATAGTGAACGTGAAAAATTAATTGACCTGCAGCGGCTTAATCAAAATGAACTCGATCTTGTAAATAGTAATTTTCAATCAAGTAAGCAACTATTTGAAATGGGAGAACTGAGTAAGCAAGAGTTAGATCGCTGGGGAAAGGAGGTGCTTAATGTCAGGCAAAAAATTGCTGAACTGACAGTGCAACAAGTTCAATTAGACTCTGAGCACAAAGCGCTCAAGCAATTGCTTGACTCTGAGCAGCAAATCTTGCATTTGGATAAGAGCTTAGCAGCGATTGAGTTTGAAAACCAAGTCAACGATCTTAGAAATAGTCTGATTCTTCAAATTGCTAATATGAATATTATTGCGCCCATGAACGGCAGTGTTCAATGGGGCAGCGATGTGGAATTAGGTTCTTTTCATAAAACAGGAAAGCTTGTTGGCTTGTTATATCCTCATCCTTTGAATCCTACTATTCGATTTAAAATTCCTGCAAAGGATATCCATAAGGTAAAAATGGGTATGACTGTAAAGATTTATCTTGACGATTTTCCTAAACAGCGATTTGGTTATTTAAGCACAGAAGTAGGGGAGTTTAAATCGCAAAATGAAAATGGCTTTTATGTTTTTAACCTGTCCTTGGACTCCTTTCAAAGTAGCAAGAAGAAAGACTTAGAGATAAAGCCTGGGATGCAAGCAACAATAAAGGTACAGACAGAGTCTATCTCACTTATGCAAAGAATCCTTGCAAAAATGAATCCATAAAAAAAGCCGTGACCAAGGGTCAACGGCTTCAATACCATTAAAAACTTATAAGATATTCAGTTGCAAAACTGTTATTCTGTATATTGGTGTTATCCATATGAGTTTCGTCCGAATATCCATAACTAACCAAAAAATGAAAACTTCAATCTTTATTTGGTGTGTGTAGCGATTTATTATAAAACTAACCTTTGAAGGCTTAGTTTGAATTTTAATAAATTAGTGAAGTGGTTTGTAAAGCTACCTTGGTATAAAAGGTATGTGAAAGGTATAGCTAAGTTAAGATTGAAATTATTCTAAGGTCTAACAAAATCTATAAAACCAACCATTTGTACTTTAATTGGTATAAATATGACTTTTTTTGGTAGATTATAGTCTTTTTTTGGCAGGCAGCAGACATATATTATTTAATATCCACGCAAGGTTTAAAGCCTTTTTTTTAGTCTTCAAAATTGCCTGGATATCAATAATTAGTAGTGCGCCAATTTAATTTAGAATAAGCCTTTCAGTGCTTATATGACCTGAGGAATTAAATTGTATTAGATACATGCCCTTGTCCAAATGGCTTAAATTTATGACACCTTCTCCCGACTTTAGTTTCATCGATAAGACAGCTTGACCTTGCAGATTAAAAATGTCTATTCTACCTGAAGGGCCCTTTAATTTATAATTTACTTGATGGACTGCTGGATTTGGAAATATACTAAATGGATCTTCCTTACTAAGCGGATTGATCCTCAATATGGTTGAGAATTCATGACTAAGGTCATAATCAATTTGTTTCAATCTTACGTACTTGTGCACATTTGCTGGTCTGCTTAATGTATAGTTGTATGTATTGATTTGATTGCCTCCCTTACCGTTTATTCTCGCTTCTGCTGTCCAGTTCGTTAAATCAGATGAGCTTTGTAGTTCGAAGTGACTAAAGTTTTCCTCATTACTACTTAACCAGAGTAATTCAGATTCTGTATCCGTCTCTCTTTGTGTAAAACTGAGTAGCTCCAGCGGCATAGGTGTTTGCATTGCATCAATAGAGCCTATTGTTATTATTGATCCACTAGCTATTAATGAAGGATCTATGTCGTAGTATAATTCAGTTCCTCCATTGGATGCAAGCGTTGCTATGGTTGCTCCACTTGTGAAATCACCATCTGCATCTAATAAAATTCGTAAATCACTCACAGTTCCTCCATGTATAAAGTCTGTATAGTCAATTATAAAGCGGACACCGTTAGCAGGTGTGTTGTGTTGGATTTTCCAATTGCGTTGGAGTAATACCTCGATAGATGGATTTCCTCCATCAGCTATTGGTGATCCAAGTGTTGTGCCAGAAAGTACTCCGTTGTTATTGCTAAAAAAGATATGTTCACCATTGGATAAAGGACTTCCACTTTGCACCTCAAGCCTTATTGGGTCTCTATATGACAGAGACTGCTGTCCATATCCATTTACTGTAGCTGTTTTAGTTACATCCAAACCGGAACCATCGTCTTTAATTACTCCAATCACGTCATAATTGTATCCAGCGTTTACTGTTTTGTCATAAATAATTGTTCCAGCTGAATTTTTATAATTTTCACTTGTACCATTGATTCCTTTTGTGATTCCATATTTCATGCACAAGTATGAAGTGATTTGATTAATTTCTGCATTACTAAGGTCAGCATCATAAGATATGATTTCAGCAACCTTAGTTTGGCTATAAAAGCTGGGAGATGTTGTTCCATTAGATCCAAGTGTGATTGCATCATTAGGGCCTGTTGACCCAAACATCGTGGTGTTTACATTTGTAACATCTGCACCGTTCAATTCGCAATCAGGTGATGTTGAGACTTCAACCATTCTTATGGCAACTTCATGAACAATGTCAGAGTTTGCTGCGAAGATTGGACTAGACGAAAAGTAGGTCTGCCATTTACTTATAGAGCCATTATTAACAGTCATACCAATTCGATCCCCTTTAATATCTATATCTAGAGTACTTGAATGTCCGTAACTCATTTGTGGCTTACCATCTTCCGCCTTGGATACTAAAAATAGTGCGCCACCGGTAGGTAAGAGTAATCCACTTGCTGTTGCATCGTAAAGCCATTGATCTACGCCATTAAAACTAAGGTGGTCGTTGTAGTT
>JBELIG010000008.1:0-39870 GCA_042091035.1 Sphingobacteriales bacterium
GGTATGAAAGACACAAGATATTCTTGTACAAAGAGGATTTTAATCGCTTTATCGGTAGTCTAGAGGAGGCAATTTCTTACGTAAAAACGGAGTTGATGCCAGATTACGATTACGATGAGTTTACTCGTCGTCAAGAGGAGTGGGAGTCCAAAAGAGAGAGTGAGGAAAAAAGCGAAGGAAAGGCAGTAGATTCTTCTTCAAATTCAAGTGAAGAAGCTACAGAAGATGATCTTTCGTGGTAATTTTACCACAATCAGATAATAAAAAAGGCGACTAATTTTAGTCGCCTTTTTTATTTAATAACTGCCTTTGAATCTCCTCAGGAACCACTCTATTCCAAGAAGGGTAAATACTAAGGCGAACAACCATCGATAATCAATCAAAGGAGCTGTTCTACTATCACTATATATCATTGGTTTCTGGCTCTCATCAGCCATTAATAAGTTTTCTAAAACCTTCAACTCGGAGGCTTGATTCATCGTTCCGTTGCTTTTAGAGCTTATTAGGTTCATTAGATTATAATCAGCTGTAAGTTCTAAATTTTCAAGATTCAAATCGGTAACAGATATAGAACCCATTTGCTCAAAATTCTCTGCATTGAATGCTGTGCTTGCTTTGAAGCTGTAATTTCCTTCATTCAATTTTCTCAGATTAAGCGCATAAGCATCTCCTCTTCGTGAAAAGATGTAATCGAAGTCATTTCCCTCGTCATCTGTCAATGTGAAGGATACTTCGGGATCATTGATTCGCTCATAATTGGCATTGAAGAGTTCTGCGTCGAAGAGCACCTCTTCATTTGTCATGAATTTATTCTTGGTTGGCCGAACCCTGAATTTTCTTTTATCCTCCTTGCTGCCAAGGTAGAGGGTAAGTTTTTGAATGAGTTTATCAAATGCCTCATGATTGCCATTTTGCATGTAATGAAAAACCCTCCATTTCCAGATGCCTGTACCTAATAATACAGCCGTTTTTTGACCCTTATTGTCCTTAAAGCTTAATAAAGGATAATCCGTGTCTATTGCTCCTATCTTTTGCTTGAATAGCACTGATCCTCCTGTATTGTTTATGGTGCCAAAAGGCACAGTCAATGGAGGGTATTGAGGCAATTCATTGCTGATTTCTTCATCAAGTTTGAATAGATTAAAGGTAGAACTCGTGATTCCAAAACTTTCATTGTATTCTCCTATGTAATCTTTTATAGATACAAGGTCCTGAGCGCTGTTGAAAGTGGCTATGTCCGTATCCAATCCTACTATATACCAAATAGGAGTTTCCTTTTGTCTCAAGGGGTCTACAATCCTATTAAGCTTTGCTTTATTCTCATTGGGTAATTGATGCAGTATTAAAAGATCAGGACTGGCATTGAATTTGCTCATCTCAATATCATTGAGATACTGCACGTTGAACTCGATATTTCCTTGGGCTTCTAAGGCTGAGCGTATAGCAAAGATGTCAGGGTGGGGGGCAGCTGCAAGCAGCAGCACTTTTTGTTTGGCATCTATAATTTCAATATTGAAGCTTCTTTGGTTGTTGTTTTTGTTTTGCTCTTTTGGAAGTGTAGAGAGTTCAATGCTGTACTTTTGATTTCCGACTACAGTGGCTTCAATGAAAAATTCTGTTGTCATAAAGAAATTAGAGCGGGTAATTTCAATTTCCTTTTGTTCAATCAAGGTTTTCTTCTTTCCTTCAAGCCTGAATATGCTAAGTTTTGATGCGCCGACTTGTATGTTTTTCGCTGCTATGTCAACTAATACATTGAATTTGTCATTCAGGTAAGCGATATCATTATGAAAAACTCTTTTGATGAGTAGGTCTTTTTTGTTTGTTGTATCACCCAAAAGAATACTATGAACTTTTAAACCGGTCTGATTGGCATATACTGGATTATTGCCCATGTTGTAAATACCATCACTAGCAATAATTATGCCTGCTTTGTTTGCATCCTTGTATTGTTCTTTTACAAGCTTGAAGATCGCTGATAAATTAGTGGACTCATCCATAAAACTGGTGTCAAAACCTGGCCTTATCTGATCACCTAAGCTATACTTTTTTACTTCATATTTTTTTTCTAAACGTTCAGCCATAGCATCTAGGTCGAGCTGAAATTGAAGCAGAGTTTCATTTGAGAGCTCACTTTTAACAGACGTAGATACATCTTGAGCTAGAAACAAAATTGGCTTTTGGCTTTTGTTGACAATCTTCTTAATAAATGGTTGTAATAATAGAAGAACAACAATTGCTGTAGCAAGGCCACGGATAGTAGCGAGAATTAGTTTGAGTGTTTTACTGAATTCCTTTTCTTTGTTGTTTCTAAAGTATAAGATACCACTTATCCCAAAAGCGACAAGAAAGCAGAAGAATAAGTAATACTGAGGAGTACTAAGATAAAATTCAGTCATTATAGGTCGGTAAATTATATTATTGTGTTAAATAAACACGTAAGTCTAACAGATTTGTCAAATTACTTGTTTTTAGAAACAAACAAAAATAAGGACTAATTTTATAAATAGCCTTTTTTATTTTTGATTGATATTAAGGAATCGTATAATAAGATTTTTAAGGAGTATGAATAGAATAATTTGCATTTTACTTTTCTTAGGGTTTACAGCACCGTTAAAAGCTTCCTATTTGCTTTTGCCAATGGATGCGGATACCCAAAAAGACCACTTAAAGGCCTATGGGATTACCTATTGGGTTTTGGATAATCAAGTTGAATCTTGGTGGTTACTTAATTATCGTGGAGGAAGTTTTGCTTTTCCTTACAATAAGGTTTTTGAAAAAGAATGTCTCACTAGAGGAGTTACCTATGAGGTGATTTCCGATGGAGCGTTTAATAACTTGCTAGAGGAGATTAGTAATCCTGAAGCAAATATGGAGGCGGTGAAGCTTGAAGTTGCTCCAAAGGTAGCAGTTTACACACCGGACTTTAATGCAAAAGGTGAGAAGATACAACCCTGGGATGATGCTGTGACTTTGGTTTTAACCTATGCAGAAATTCCTTATGAAACTATATATGACACAGACGTATTGGAAGATAGGCTTGCAGAATACGATTGGCTGCATTTACACCACGAAGATTTTACAGGACAATACGGAAAATTCTATGCAGCATTCCATAATTATGAATGGTATAAGGAAAATGTGCGAAAGATGGAGTCCTTGGCTACTGAAAATGGGTTTGCAAAGGTCTCTCAATTAAAACTCGCGGTAGCAAAGAAAATACAGGAATATATTGTAGGCGGTGGATTTATGTTTGCCATGTGTTCGGCTACAGATACCTATGATATTGCACTTGCAGCTCAAGGACAAGATATCTGCGCAAAATATTATGATGGAGATGGAGTAGATGCAGATATTACCTTAGATTACAGTAAAACCCTTGCATTTACAAATTTTGAATTGACTAAGAATCCTCTGGAATATGAATATTCTACCATAGATCATCAGCGAGGAAGAAAGGTTAGAGCAGACCAGGATTATTTCACATTGTTTGATTTTTCGGCAAAGTGGGACCCTGTGCCAACTATGCTTACACAGAATCATACCCGCACGGTTAAAGGTTTCATGGGACAAACAACAGCTTTTAAGAAGCAGTTTGTAAAATCAGGAGTGCTCATCCTTGGTGAGAATAAACCGGCTAATGAGGTTCGCTATATTCATGGCAAATTATTGGAGGGTACTTGGACCTTTTATGGTGGTCATGATCCGGAGGATTACAAACACCGAGTAAATGATCCTGAGACTGATCTTAGTTTACACCCCAAGTCACCAGGATATAGGCTTATTTTAAATAATGTTTTATTTCCTGCTGCCAAGAAAAAGAAACGCAAAACTTAAGCAGCAGCCTATTTTTTGTAAATTACGCCCACAAACTTTGCAGTATGAAAAAGATAACAGCCATTGTTCCTATGCGTCACAACAGTGAACGTGTTCCAGGGAAAAATTATAGAGATTTTGCTGGCAAGCCCCTTTATCATAGGGTGATAGAAAGTCTTATTGCATGTGATAAAATTGCCGAGGTCGTTATTGATACGGATAGTCCAATTATTCTTGAAGATGCTGCGAAGCAGTTTCCTAGTGTTCGCCTTTTTGAGCGGCCTGAGCATCTAAGGGCTGGTGAGGTGCCAATGAATGATGTTCTTTTGAACACAATTGCTCAACTCGATTCAGATTTTTACTTACAAACGCATAGCACAAATCCACTTTTATCTGCTGATACAGTAGCAAAAGGTGTTGATGCTTTTTTAAATAATTTTCCGATCTATGATTCCTTGTTTTCTGTGACTCGTTTGCAGACTAGACTGTGGGATCCACTTTCTAGAGCGATTAATCACAATCCGAATATATTGCTTAGAACACAGGATTTACCGCCTGTCTATGAGGAGAATTCGTGCATGTATATCTTTTCAGAAGAGATTCTTAGAAATAAGCATAATCGTATAGGAGATCGGCCGTATATGATGGAGATGCCTGCGCTGGAGGCACAGGATATTGATGTAGAATTGGATTTTGTTTTGGCAGAATTATTGTATAAAGAAATAAATAAATAATAGTAGATATTAGCATGGAATATACAAATCTATTGGTAGAGGAGCAGGACGGTATATTTGTCCTGACCATTAACAGGGAGCGTGCTTTGAATGCTTTGAATAAGCAGACAATGTCTGAGCTTGAGCACTTTTTTAAAGGAGATGCAGCAAGAGGGAATGAGGTTAAAGGTGTAATAATCAAAGGCGCTGGTGATAAGGCTTTTGTTGCAGGAGCAGATATTAAAGAGTTTTTGGCAATAGATGCTTCTGCCGGAGCAGATATGGCTCGTAAAGGTCAAGAAGTATTCTTTTTGATAGAACAGTTTGATAAACCGGTAATAGCTGCAATTAATGGATTTGCTCTTGGAGGCGGATGTGAGCTCGCGATGGCCTGCCATATGCGCTTAGCAACACCTGCTGCAAAGTTTGGGCAACCAGAGGTGAATCTTGGACTTATTCCAGGATATGGCGGAACCCAAAGACTTATTCAGTACATTGGAAAAACTAAAGCGGTTGAACTTTTAATGACTGGAGGTATGCTTTCAGCAGATGAAGCGCTTCAATTAGGTTTAGTAAACTATGTAGTTCCTGCTGAGGAACTAATGGATAAAGCAAATGCTCTTATTGGAAAGGTCGCTAGGAAAGGACCTGTAGCAATATCTAAGGTCATAGAAGCGGTCAATGCATATTTTGATAATACAAAGGAAGGTTTTGATGCTGAGGTATCTTATTTTGAAGATGTCTGTGGCACAGAAGACTTTAAAATTGGGGCGAATGCTTTTATCAATAAAGAAAAACCTCGATTTACTGGAAAGTAAATCTTAAATAATTGTAAAAATTTAAATGGATGTGATGCTTGTCACATCCATTTGTATTTGTATTTGTTAGGTGTTTCAGTTTTTTCTTGCAATGTCTCTTATCAATCTGTTGGATTCATATTCACAAATTTGAAGATAAAGATGTAAATTTGCAGCGTTTTTTAGTTGACAATGCTAAAGAGTGCCTAAATGAAATTTAAAAATGATTGAAACAAATATATTGATAATCGGTGCTGGACCTGTTGGTCTCTTCACTGTTTTCGAAGCGGGCTTGTTGAAATTAAAATGCCACCTTATTGATGCTCTTCCAGAGGCGGGTGGACAGCTAAAGGAAATTTATCCTAAAAAACCTATTTATGATATTCCAGGCTACCCCTCTGTGCTTGCAGGAGACCTCGTGGACAATTTAATGGAACAAATAGAACCGTTCAAACCGACATTTACCTTTGGTGAGCGTGCAGAAATTATAGAGAAACAAGAGGATGGTACTTTTCTTGTTACTTCAAATAAAGGAACTTTAATCAAGACAAATGTCATTGCAATCGCAGCAGGATTGGGTTGCTTTGAACCACGTAAACCACCTTTGTCAAACATCGTTGATTTTGAGGATAAAGGTGTTGAGTATATAATCAAAGATCCTAATTTCTATAAAGGTAAGAAGGTTCTTGTTGCAGGCGGAGGAGATTCTGCATTAGATTGGACAATACTCTTAGCAGAGATCGCAGAGGAGGTTACTTTAGTGCATCGTAGGGAATCATTCCGTGGTGCTTTAGATTCTGTAGACAAAGTTGTTGAATTAGATAAGCAAGGAAAAGTAAAGCTTGTTACTAATGCTCAGATCATTGCTTTAAATGGAACTGACAAGTTGGAGCAGGTAGTAATCAAACATAAAGAACTTGGTGAGATAAGCAAGGATGTAGATCACTTCATACCTTTATTTGGTTTATCTCCGAAATTAGGACCAATTGCTGATTGGGAATTGAATGTAACTAAAAATGCCATAGAAGTAGACACATTGGATTACAGTACAAATGTAGAAGGTATCTACGCTATTGGTGACATCAATACTTATCCTGGTAAACTAAAACTTATTCTTTGTGGATTTCATGAAGGAACAATTATGGTTCAGTCTGCATTCAAGTATATTTACCCGGATAAAAAATTATCTTTTAAGTATACTACCGTTACAGGTATCGATGGTTTATAAACAAAAGAAATGGACGGTATAGTAAATATAAAAGTTACTGATAGGGAAGGCGTAACGCATGAGATTGAAGCTCCTACAGATATGAATATGAATCTGATGGAGATTTGTAAGAGTTATGAGTTACCCGTAGAAGGTACATGTGGCGGTATGGCATTATGCGCATCCTGCCACATGTATATACTTTCTGAACACAACTTGAGTAAGCCTTCTGATGACGAGGAGGATATGCTTGATCAGGCATTCTTTGTCGAAGATAATTCAAGGTTAGGTTGTCAGATACCGATTACAGAGGATCTAGAAGGATTAGAGGTTAAATTAGCAGACGTGGAGTAAGCTTATTCAAATAGACCTATCAAGTTCTTGTAATCGTCATACCTTTCATATGGGGTCTTTAACTCTAACATTGGAAGAAGATTTAGTGCCATTTCTTCATAATGAGCCTCAATCTGTTCTTTCGTTGAATTTAAATACATCTCTAGTTCTCCGTTTAAAAGTTGTTTAGTCCTCCAATCAAAGGTTGCTAGCATACGTTCTTCAACTTCTTTACGTATTGCAGTCTCATCTGCCAAGCTATTATCCTTGTTTCTTACTACCGTAATATCTTGTAATGCATTTTCATTTCTTGCAATGAATTCAGCAGTTTTGAATAGGAAATAGCCAGTATGTACTTTCTTTCCGCTCAGCTTTTCTTCTAACAGAGCATATAATATTAATTGAAGATCCTCCTTAGAGCTAAGTTCACTTGTTTTTTTGGCGGTTTGGTACCATTTTAGATCTAGGATAAGGACTTCATCACCTCTGGTTAGAACCATATCCATGATTCCAAAGAATCGCAAGTCATCAAGAACATTTCCATTGGTTTTTCTTTCGCAGGAATCTCGATTTATTTTCCAATCGTTAGCTATGATTTTAAGTCGGAAACTTTTTGCAGCTTCAAACAAAGTTCTTTTCAGGCTTTGTCTTTCAGACTCTTTTCCGTAGAGTAAGAAGATTGCACCTTTTTTAGCAAGTGCATTTGCGTATATGGTATCGAAATGAGTTTTTAATGCTTGTTCATCCAGGTTTAGTATATCCGGGATACTGAATAGGAGTTCAAAGACATAATGCCCAACTACTCCTTTTATTCTGTTTTCATTTTTAATGCTTTCAATAGAACTTCTTCTAAGTTTAAGCAAATAACTGAATGCGAATTGATACGGGTGATAAAAGAGTTTGTTCAAAGAAGAATAACTCCACTTCTTTTCCGCTGAAAACTTTTGCAACAGCTTATTCAACTGATTGACTTGTGTGAAGCCCCTGTTGCTTTCAATGTTTATCGGTTCAATTGTCTTGAGTGCTGCTGCTTCGAAGCCAGATGCTTTGAAATCTGCTACAACTCTGTGTTGAGCAATCTCTAAGTTTTCAAGCCTTTCTTCTAGATCTGTGATTATATTTGAAGCTTCTTTTTGTTCTCCCTTTATCTTTTGTGGCACAACTAGGATGAGTTGGTCTTCAGCCTGAAGTAATGGCCATAATCGTCTCCAAAGTTTTTGTTTGGTTTCAAGTGATGGTGCGTCTGGAAAACAATTTTTTTCATTTAAGAATTTCAATTCTTTAGTGGACCAAGCCGAGAATTGATATTGTTCATTCCCTTGTACGCAATTCCACCAGATAATTTGCCTGCAGGGTTGTAGAATAGCAGTAGCCTTACTGACGTAAGCTGGGGCCTCAATCATACGATCCTTTAGTAGGAATGGAGCTGCCTGGAATATGGAGTTGATAATCTGTTCTAGTTGCAATTGAGTGATTTTCTCAGACTCAAAAGACTCTAGTAGGTCAATTAATTGCTTGCAGAGTTTATGAAGCAGATTTATGTGCTGGTTTTCCAGATCCTTTGATGAGATATGCTTAGAAAGATGTTTGTAAATTTTTAATACTTCAGTTTTTGGGCAACCTGTATTGGCATCGAAACGATCTCTGTTGAACCAAAAGCTGTATTCAGTTAGTATTTTTTGTTCTCTTTCATTGCTATAACTATCTTTTTCATTGAGGTATTTACGTACTGTATCTTCGAACTCTTCATGGTCAAATCCAGGAGCATCGGAGAATTTTTGAATTAGTTTTCTCGCAAGACCTTTATCGAATGGGCTTGCGGGTAACTTAAGGAAGTCAACAACTTTAAATAAGTCTAAAGGGCCCCAAAGGAATACGGAAATAGATTTTAGTAACATTAGGCCTGGCCTTACTGGAGCAGATGACGGAACTCCCATAGCAGGGTATCCATAATTGCTAAGGCTTCTATCTAATGCATTGGATTGATCTGGGATATAGAGTAATCTTTCTTTATTATCTAATACTTGTGCTATGTATTGACTAGCATCGCTTTCTGTTTCGAATTTCCAGATCTGAAAAGAACCATCTCCTTTGAGTGTACAATTCATTCTGTTGTTAATGAACAGATCTTGTATCTTGTTAAGATCAGAATCTGTCTTTTTTGCAGATCCTTCTTGATTGACGTCTATGAGCTTAATGTGGGGATTTTCGCGAATAATATCTTCTATAAGATTCTTGAAATGGCCAGGTAGTAAGCTTTTCGGTTCTGCAAGTTTTATTTCTCGAACAGGAAGTTGAACCGTATTTATTTTTTTTCGGACAAAATCAAATCGATCTGCAAACCCCTTAGGCCAATCACTACCTAGTTTTTTTATTGCTTTTTCGAGAAGGTGTAAAACATGGAGGCGATTTAGATTAGTTGCCATGCAAAAGTCATGACCTGCTAATAAAAGTTCGTCTCTAAGTTCGAGTATTTTTTTGGAGCTTCCATAAGGATCCGCAACAAAAGAGTCTTTGAAAAAGGCATCATCCTGATCAGTCAGGATGTCTTGAAGGAGTTTTCTCGTGAATTCGAGCCGAATATGAGCATAAGCTTCAGATGTCTCATGATACGGACTCAGACAGATTTCTTCTAAGTAGGTCAATAATTTTGTAGGACCTGCTATTAATGAACCTTGGTTTTGACTAGTGGAGTGGGGGTATGCTCTGTTATCTAGAGCAGTACCAAAGTGTAATTTCATTTAGCTAAATTTAGCCGCCGGTTTCTTGTTTAAGTTGTTTCATTTGCGATTCCCAAAGTTGTCTTTGATCATCAATTTCATCATCGTCACAAAAGTCTGTTAGAATCAGAATCGTTTCATTTGTGACTGGTGATTTTTCAAACTTGAATTCAAGATATTCGTCATCACTATCTGCGTCCTCCCATTTAAAACGGATACGCTCATTTTCTTTATCCTCAGCGAGTTCTGCTATTTCATCTGCACCTTCCCAAGTGAATGTATAAACCTCACCTGTGATATCAACTTCATCACAGAACCAACGTATTAGACAGTTTGGTGTAGTGAAAAATTGGTATAAAATAGATGGAGAAGCTCTAAATAGGAACTCCATTTTGAATGATACTCTTTTCATCTTCGTTCTCTTCTTTATCGATTTTGACGCTTTAAATGGACTTGTAGGCCCAAGGCATTCATTTACTTGTCAAATCGCAATAAATAATAAATAGTTCATATTTCCAAAAAATAAATGCTATTACTAGATAGAAAATTGATTTTAAAATTGCAATACCTCAAAAAAAAAATATGTTACCTTTTTACTTGTTTTTTTATCATACCCTTGACAAATGGCGCTTATAATCTTAACTTTGTATTCGGTTTTCATTGCAAATCCCTTAACAATCCACACAACATACCATCAAGCCAACACAAAACTTTGCAGAAAATCCACTTTAAAGCATATAATAATTATACAATAAGTTTACATGAGGCAACTTAAAATTACTAAGTCGATTACTAACAGAGAATCACAATCGTTAGAGAAGTATCTGCAAGAAATCGGTAAAGTTGATCTACTTTCTCCTGAGGATGAGGTTTCTTTAGCAAAAAGAATCAAAGAGGGTGACGCGCAAGCATTAGAGAAACTTACAAAAGCAAACCTTAGGTTTGTGGTTTCCGTCGCTAAGCAATACCAAAATCAAGGATTATCGCTATCGGATCTTATTAATGAAGGGAATTTAGGGCTTATCAAAGCTGCTCAACGTTTTGACGAAACAAGAGGTTTTAAATTTATCTCTTACGCCGTATGGTGGATTCGTCAGTCTATTCTGCAAGCATTGGCAGAACAGTCCCGTATTGTAAGGTTACCTTTGAACAAGGTAGGATCATTGAACAAAATCAACAAAGCATTTTCAGAGTTGGAGCAATCTTATGAAAGAGAGCCATCTGCTGATGAGTTAGCTGAGTTGTTGGAAATTGGTGTTGATGAAGTTGAGACCACACTTGGTGTAGCTGCTAGACACGTATCCATGGATGCTCCTTTTGTTGAAGGTGAAGACAACTCTCTTTTAGATGTCTTGGAGAACAGCGGTACTCCAGGCACGGATGATTCTTTGGCTTACAATGAATCACTTAGAAGAGAGATTGATCGCTCTTTATCTACATTGACTGATCGCCAGCGCGATGTAATAAAGTTATATTTCGGTATCGGCGTAGCTCACCAGATGTCCTTAGAGGATATCGGCGAGAAGTTCGGATTGACTAGAGAACGTGTCCGACAAATTAAGGACAAAGCAATTAATAAATTAAGGTCAACAAATCGAAGTAAGCTTTTGAAAAACTTCTTAGGAAATTAATTTTTAATTATAGAGTTAGCAGCCAAATGAAAGTTTGGCTGTTTTTTTTTATTCAATCATATAATTTTAGCTACTTTTGCGCTGTTGTTCTAACAGAAAACTTAACCAAATTATAAAAAGATGAGCGAAAAAGAAATGCTTTTACGTTCTGCTACTGATGCATCTCTTCAAACCTGGCGAACAGATGAAATGATGGCATTAGAGCTTCTTAGAATTGTTGGAGAATTACGCTTCGATAGGGGCGTAGAAATTGTATTTTTCCGCAGTGATATATATGATAGTAGGCCTAGTGAGCTGATGAATATCCTGTTGAAATCTCAAAACTATGTAAAGCAGGAGGTTTCAGTAAAGTTAGCACTTGGTCTTATTCGTGCAATTGCTGATGTTCCTGGATTAGTTCCGGCAAAGATAGACCTAGGTCGCATGAGTGTCGAGTGGCTAGAATCTGGCAAAAAGGAATCTGAAATCCATTCTTTTGTTGGGGACCGTTTAGCAACCTTTCAAGGTGAAAACACATCAAGAGTTTCCAAAGACGTTGTTCTGTATGGTTTTGGTCGAATTGGTCGTTTGCTTGCTCGTCGTATTATTTCAATGACGGGTAAAGGGCAGCAACTGAGATTGAAAGCGATTGTGCTTAGACCAAAGATGAAAAATGTTCGTGAGGAATTAGAAAAGCGAGCTTCTCTTTTGCAATCGGATTCTGTACACGGAGACTTCCACGGAGTAGTTGAGGTGACTGGGGATGATGAATTAACAATAAATGGTAATAAGATCAAGGTCATATTTGCTGGCAAACCAGCAGATATTGATTATACATCTTATGGCATTAAAGATGCCCTTTTGATTGATAATACTGGGGTATGGAGAGATAAAGAAGGACTTTCTGGTCATCTGCGTCCTGGTATTGAAAAAGTGATGCTTACTGCACCCGGTAATGACATCCCAAATATTGTGCATGGTGTGAACCAGCATACCCTAAATCTTGAAGAGGAAAAAGTGATCAGTGCAGCTTCTTGTACCACTAATGCGATAAGCCCTGTTCTAAAAGTCCTTAATGAAGCATTTGGTGTGGAAAAGGGACATATCGAATCTATACACGCTTATACTTCTGATCAAAACTTATTGGACAACTTTCATAAAAAGCCAAGGAGAGGTAGAGCAGCAGCTGTAAATATGGTGCTTACTTCAACAGGGGCAGCAAGCGCAGTAGGAAAGGTTCTTCCTGAGCTGAAGGGCGTACTTACAGGAAATGCGGTTCGTGTTCCAACACCTAATGTATCTCTTGCTATAATGAATTTGAGTCTAAATAAGGCGACAACAGTTGAGGAGCTGAATGAGCTTATCCGTCAAAAATCATTGTTTTCAGAGCTTGTTGAGCAATTAGATTACTCTACATCTTCTGAATTCGTATCTACTAGTGCGATCGGTATGACAGCTACTAGTATTTTTGATGCACAGTCTACCATTCTTTCGCAGGATGGTAAATCCGCAACGATCTATGTTTGGTATGATAATGAATATGGATATACTTGTCAGGTGATGCGTTTAGCGAAATACGTTGCAGGAGTGCGACGTAAAGTTTATTACTAGAATATACATTCGTTTAGCAATATAAAATAGATCCCCTTTTGGCCTCAGCCTTTAGGGGATTTTTAATAAGTTAATCGGCCTGTAAATTGCCTTTTCTAGCGAGATAAATGTTTCTGTCCTTTGAATACCTTGAATGTTTTGAATTTTTTCATGTAGAACAGTTCTTAAATGTTTGGTATCCTTACAGATGATTTTGGCGAAAATATTGTAGAGTCCCGTGGTGTAATGTGCTTCGATGATTTCTGGGATTTCTGTTAAGGCATCGGCAACACCTTCATACATGGAGCTTTTGTCTAAATAAACGCCAATGTAAGCGCAGATGTCATAACCGAGAATGGCTTCATTGACTGTGAGTTGGGAGCCTGTTACAATGCCTACATTGCTAAGTTTGTTCATTCGGACATGTATGGTACCTGCAGATACAAAGAGCTTTTTAGCGATTTCTGCATAGGTTGTCTTTGCATTGGACATCAAAATTGAAAGGATCTTTTTGTCTAGGTCGTCTAGTTCATATTGTTTGGACATAAAATTGACAATTTTGGACTTGTGGATTGAATCGGAGACTGATTAATGTTAAGTTAAGAGAATATAGACTTTTGCTGTGGTTTTTATTTAAATAAGTGAAAAAAAACCGAAGTAGAGCTAAATGAACATATTTTTACTCAAGCGACACATAAGCAGAACCATTTATTTTAATAAGTTTTCTATTATTGTGTTAATAAAATTGAGGAGCAAGAATTATGACACACTACTCTAAAGAGAATAAATCTAGGACCAGCATAAGTTGGACACCCGTGCTTATGGCAATCATATTGGCAGTAGGTGTGCTCCTAGGCATGCAATTCAATAAGGAGAATCCCTCCATTACCATCATTAATCAAGAAAATAGTGATAAAGGTCTAATTGTAGGTAAAGTGGATGAACTTATCCGTTATATCGACGCCAAGTACCTTGAGGATTTAGAAAGAGATACCTTGGTTAATAATGCTATAAATAGAGTGTTGTCAAGCCTTGATCCTCATTCTTCTTACATCGATAATCGGCAACTTATCCAGATTGAGCACAGACTAAACGGTTCTTATAAGGGTATAGGCTTAGAGTTTTTGATGAATAAGGATACTATTTTGATCACCAATGTTTTGGAGTCTGGGCCTGCTAAGTCTAATGGTTTTAGGGTAGGAGATAAGATCCTACAAATCAATGATGTGAAAGTTTCAGGAGTGAATATGAAATTGAGAGCTGTAGAAGATGTGATCTCTGAGCATGAAGGTGATGCATTTGATATCGATCGTTTAAGTGCAAATGGATCACTTATATCTGCCAAGCTACTTAAAGAAGATATAGCTTTACCATCTGTAGAGGAAGGAGTGCTTATTTCGGATTCTATAGGGTATATAAAGGTCAATCATTTTGCCCAAAAGACCTATTATGAATTTATGACCCAGTTAGATACTTTGAGTTCTCAAGGATTAAAACATTTGGTATTAGATCTAAGACAGAATCCCGGAGGATATCTTACACAAGCAACTAAGATACTTGATCAATTATTTAAAAGAGAAGGTCGCTTACTTGTTTACACGGAGGGACGAACATCCAAGCGCCAAGACTATTTTACAACGGGAAGAAATTTGTTTGATGTAGATCAAGTAGCTGTTTTAATAGATGAAGGCTCCGCTTCTGCTTCTGAGATTATTGCTGGTGCTATCCAGGACAATGATAGGGGAGTACTTATTGGCTCAAAATCATATGGAAAAGGTTTAGTGCAGGAACAGTATAATCTAAGCGATGGATCTGCTTTGAGACTTACGGTTGCTAGGTATTTTACTCCATCAGGGAGATCTATCCAGAGGCCATATAAAGAAGTTGATAAAGAAGAGGTTCTAAAAGATACCGTGAATTATTTCACAAGTACTGGGCGTATTGTTTCCAGCGGTGGAGGAATAGTGCCAGATGTACCTATTGAAAATCAATTCATGTTCAAAAAAGATATGTATGGATCATCTTTATTGAGTCTGTTCTATGCAAGTAATAAGAAGCAGATAGATCTAGTCTTGAATCTTGAAGACCCAAAATCTTTTTTAAATGAAAATCTCGATGAATCAATAGATCTTATGCTAAGTGATTTTATTGCAGAAAAAGAGGAGAGAAGCTTTTACAACGAGAACTTGGATAAGCTCAAAAATAATCTTAAGCTGATTTTGTTAGATCGCAGTTTTGATAAGAATGATCTGAAAGCTTATTTTATAGAGCAGGATGCAGCAATTCAAAAAGCGGTTTCTGTTGTTAAGGACATTGAACAAATGGATCTTATGTTAGGCTACTGATCTGTATAAATGATTTTCGTAGCATAAGCTTCAAGGGTAAATAAGTTGCCTTTGAAGCTTATTTTTTTGCTTGCATCATTCAGGTTTATAAAGAGAATTGCTGCCTCCGTATGCACTCGGTAACAATCATTGCTAAGTCTGTTTAATCGTAAAACCCGGCTGTTTTTGAGCGCGCGAGCTTCGTTTAGCACAGAACGTTGTTCTTCAGTATATAGAGCCGTTGTGTCTGAAGTGAATTGCACATCCCCAAATAAACTAGCTATTACTAAGTGGGTTCTTTTTTGATCAAAGCTAAGTAAGAGTCCTTCCTTCTTATTGTTAGACCTTAGGAGATAAACATCTGGATCAAGGGCAGAGAATTGTCTAAGTGCAAACCTGCATATGATGGTATGTAGAGCAAGGAAGTTACTTGGTCGCTCTCTTTTATTGAGTCTTTTTAGAAGCTTGAAATCCCACTTTAGGTGGGTGTCAGGGCCAACTCTGCTTAGATCGGCAATGCCAAAAGAAGCGGCTAGTGGAACACCACAAGATAGAAGTGTTGCTCCTTTCGCAGCTCGTTTTAAGAGTTCCATTCCGAATGTCATCGCTTGGGCTTTGCTTGTTCCTTCTGGAGGATGTATAGACGCAGCAAATAGAAAGTCTACCTTGAAGAAATTAAATCCATAATCATTTTTCAATACATGAAAAACCTTCGAAATATAATTTTGGACGTCCTGTTTGTAGATGTCGAGGCCATAATACCAACATTTCCAAACTCCATTATATCCCATCTTTAATGGCTTCCCATTTGAATCTTTTATGATCCAGTCAGGGTGTTTTTTAAATAGGGTAGACTTAGGTTCTACAACAAAAGGTGCTAGCCAAATTCCGGCTGCCATATTTTTTTCCTTGATCTTGGCACTTATGTTTTTTAGTTCAGCTTTTAGGTCATCCTTAAAGTCGAGCCAGTCTCCAATATAGTTTTGGTATCCATCATCTATTTGAAAGAGGTCTGGCCGATCATCTTCCTTGATTTGGTCGAGTTCTCTGTAAAGAATATTGGCATTGATATCCTGCTGATACTTATACCAAGATGTCCAAGCCGAATCCAATTGCGGTTTTGGCCTTGTATTAGGGTACAGGTTATGATTATTCCAGGGGCTTGTATTATGGATGCTTGAGTCGAAGCCTATTATCAGGTCAAAGAGGGAGAAAGAATGCTTTATTTTGAAATTATTCAATTCTTTGGTGATAACTAATTTGTTGGTCTTTTTGCAATAGGAAAAAAGTGTGAAGGCTAGCTGATCGTTATTAGATCCTATAAATATTTCTTGGGCGGTATTATTATTTTGGAGTCTAGTGTAAGTCCAAGAATGCAGGTACTGCTTACCGATGTAGGGGCTATTTAAATAATAGTCACCATAATACTTAAAGAAGGGCCGGGCTATCTTGCTGAGGCTTGGGATTTCTTCATCTGGGCTGTAATATTTGCTACCTGTCCATGTTTGAAAACCATTGCATAACATTGCTTTTAGCGGCTCCTTAGAGAGGTCTAATATTATTTCAACGCGATTTAAAGTCAGAGCTTCTTTGACATGAAGCGTAAGGTTTATTTTACTGAAGTCCGATTCTATTTCAGAATGTTTGTAGTCTGTGTAGAACTGATCTGTTCGATATGTTTTATTTGGATCTAAAAAGTGTTTGACCCCGTTTATTTGAATCTGGCAGATAGATGAGTTAAGCAATTCCATTGATTTGTTCTTATTCACGGATGAAATCTAGTTCGCCGTTTGAACCCATTCTTGCAATGACTGAAGGTAATTTTTTCTTCTTTTCATTTTGTCTTACGAGTAATACCTTATCAACTGATTGGATGATGTCTGATTGTATTTCCCCAAAATTGCACGGGATTTTTTCATTGAGCTTGTTGGCAGTAAGGCCAAGGATGGGTCCGCCAAGTTGTTCACAAACATGCTTCAGGAAAGGGTCAAAAGTGATTCGAATAGCAACTGATCCATCATCTCCAAGCACTTCTTGAGGAAGATTTTTTCCTTGCTCATAAATCATAGTAAGTGGGTGGGTATGAAAGTTTAAAAGCGTTTCTATCTTTGGGGGCAGGTCTTCAATATACCGCTTGAGCATATCTATCGAGGAGACAATAAGAGTTAGAGGAGTTTCTTTTCCCCCTCTAAAGGTGTGTATTCTTTGTACCATATCCAATTGATTGATATCGCAGGAAATGATCCATACTGTATCGGATGGTAATAGAATTATTTTTCCTTGTTTTATTGCCTCAATCGTGTCCTCCATTTTGTAAGCTTGAACCATTAGGTGTAATTTTATCTAGGATTTAATATTCGATTCCTAGTCTTTTAACTTCATAATGGTTGATTCTATTTTAACTTAGTTGAAATTAGATAGCGAAAATTAAAAAAATAGCATTTTGAAATCTAAAGTGCTATAATATCAATGATTAATTTGGATTAAGATAAACTATCCCTAAATTATTAAAAAAACCAAGTTGAGTAATAATATGTTCAATTAAGGTATTCTATTTACAGTTCCTATCAGAAAAATAGTACGATTTTGAAAAAAATATTTTACTCCCTATTTATACTTTTTTTTAGTTCGCCACTTTGGGCAGCTCACATTATTGGTGGAGAGTTAACCTACAAATGTTTGGGCAGTGGGTCTTACCAATTTACTTTGAAGCTGTATAGAGATTGTAATGGGGGAGGAGCTAATTTTGATGGAGCACCCAATTCTCCATTCCCTGCAACTGTTTCAATTTTTAAAGGTTCCAATTCACTACCTTTAAGTACGGCAAATTTATCAAATCCAATTATTGCGGGTATCCCAATTGCAGAGTCCAATCCTTGTATTATTCCGCCATCAGGTATCTGTGTGCAGTCTGGTGTTTATATTTGGACAGAGAACTTACCCACGATCAATGAAAGCTATACTATTTCGTATCAAAGATGCTGTAGAAATAATACTATATCTAATCTTGAAGCGCCAGGCGATGTTGGGGCAACTTACACCATTGAACTAAGTCCTAAGGCCCAAGATTTATGTAATTCTAGCCCTGTTTTTGAGAATTTGCCACCAATAGTGATTTGTAGTAATCAAGACTTGAGTTTTGATTTTAGTGCTACAGATGTGGATGGAGATGTTTTGGTTTACAGTCTTTGTACACCGCTGACAGGTGGAGGAAACAATACACAGAATCCAACAATATACACTGGGGTAGCGCCCGATCCAGAATCACCACCACCTTACGATGGAGTTCCTTTTATTCCTGGACAATTTTCTGCTTCGAATCCTATGGGAGGCGCTCCTCCTTTAAGCATAGATGCAAATACTGGCTTGTTGACAGGTTTTCCTGTTTTCTTAGGTCAATTTGTTGTAGGAGTTTGTGTTGAGGAGTATAGAGATGGGGAATTGTTGAGTAAAGTAACGCGTGATTTTCAGTTTAATGTAACGACCTGTCAGCCTACAGTGGAAGCGGAGTTGAATATAACAGAGGTTGATGATAATGGAAATTATCTAATAAAGCTTTGTGGCGATTCTGTAGTTACGATAGACAACATAAGTTACCAGCTTAATTTTATAGATAATTTTTTGTGGAGCTTAGATGTAGGCAACGATACGCTAGAAAATTCAACAGATTTTGATCCAACTTTTAATCTACCAGGCGAAGGTATCTATCCTGGGAATCTTGTCTTGAATCCAGGATTGTTTTGTGATGATTCCTTGAATTTCATCATTGAAGTATTCCCTGGTCTAGAAGCGGGTTTTGAGTTTGAATATGACACTTGCGACTATGGACCAGTGACCTTTTTCGATCTGTCTGAGTCAGGTGCAGGGCCAAATACAGTAGTTGGTTGGGATTGGGATTTTGGAGATGGAGAAATCTCTGATAATCAAAATCCGATTCATTTGTACAAGATACCTGGCGATCTTGATGTGAATCTTGTTATAGAAGATATCAACGGTTGTAAGAACACCTTAAGCCAAGTTGTGCCTTATTTCCCTGTACCAGATTTATTGATTTTGGAGCCCAGTCGTTTTGTTGGTTGTGTACCAGATTCAATTTTCTTTTTAAATCTATCTGTGCCGATTGATGATACCTATGAGATCAATTGGGATTTCGGAGATGGAAATATAGGTGAGGGAATTAGTCCCTATCATTTTTATCAGGATACCGGTGTGTTCTCTGTAACGCTGGATTTAACTTCTCCTATTGGATGTACAACAGATACATTCTTTGAGAATTTGATTACTATGCTTCCATCTGCAGTAGCAGGTTTTGATTACAATCCCAATGAGCTCACTAGTTTTGAGCCGGAGGTTACCTTTATTGATGAATCTGTAGATGCTGCAGCTTTCTATTGGAATTTCAACAATTCAGATTTTAGCATTGAGCAAAATCCAGTTCACTCCTTTATTGACACAGGTACGGTAGTAGTAACTCAGATTGTGACCCATCAAAGTGGTTGTAGAGATACCTCATTTGTCATTCTAGATATCATTCCCAAGGTCTCTTATTTTTTGCCAAATGCATTTACTCCAAATCTAGATGGTCTTCATGATGAGTATAAAGGTAAAGGAGTAACCTTTGGAATCAAGTCATTTAATATGACTATTTGGAATAGATATGGTGAAATGGTTTACGAGACAGATGATTATACAAAAGGTTGGAATGGTCGAAAAAATAATTCTGGTCAAGAATCTCCAGAAGGTGTATACATGGTCTTTGTAGAATATGTGACCCCAAGAAATGAGACGATTGAACTCAGATCTTATGCTACTTTGCTGCGTTAAAGCATTTGAATGTCTTTTGAAGTTTGATTTTAATTCATAATAGGGCTTGATTTTTTGTTGAATTGAAAAAAAATAGACTTTCCTTATTTTTTCATAGTTAGGCTATAAAGATACCTTTGTTAAAAATGTATCTTGGCTTTTCTTATTGGGGTATCAGGATGCCTGACTTGAGTAAGTACCCTCTTTGAGTTTTTTTGGTTAAAACTAAATTGACTCAAAGTGGTTTAATTACTTGAGACTCAAAAAATGGGTCACTTATTAAGTTGGCTTTAGTTAACTATGAATCTGCTACTATTATGAATTTTAAAAAAGCTACACAAACTATACTCCTTTTGATCCTTCCTTATTGGGTATTTGGAGCACATATTATAGGAGGAGAAATTACCTATACATGTCAAGGAGGTGGGGATTATGATTTTGTGTTTAATATGTATAGGGATTGTTCTAATCCAAACGCAGGTTTTTTTGATCAAGAAGCAATCATAGGTGTATATAAAGGTATTGGTGATGATGCTGAATTGGTTGATGTTTTTACTACTGATTTGTTAGATGTTGATAACCTTTTGCCCACGCAGTCAGATCCTTGTGCTATTCCGCCTCCTGGTTTTTGTACACAAATTGGAACCTATAACTTTTCATATACCATAGATGATTGGCCATCAGATGAGCCTTACACCTTTGTTTATCAAAGATGTTGCCGAAATAATACAATTTCTAATATTGTAAGTCCAGAAGATACTGGTATTAGTTTTTCTACAGAGATTAGTCCAGCATCGCAGGCTGTTTGTAATAGTTCACCGTATTTTGAAGGGCTTCCGCCTACTATTATTTGTGCTAACCAGAATATCGATGAATTTGTAATGGCTTTGGATAACGATGGAGACCAATTAGTCTATGAATTTTGTGCTCCTTTTGCTGGTGGAGGTGATACGCCAAATAATGGTTGTTTCGGTATTATTCCAAATCCTCCATGTCCTCCACCATTTGATGAAGTTTCATTTATAGCACCCTATACCTTGAGTCAGCCAATGTTGGGAGATCCCGTAGTTGAGATTGAGGCTTCAAGTGGATTTATATCAGGTGCACCCAATTTTCTTGGACAATTTGTGCTTGGGATATGTGTAAAAGAATTCAGAAATGGAGTGCTTCTTGGGGTGACTCGTAGAGATATACAATTCAATGTAGTGCTTTGTGAACCTGCAGTTGTTGCTGAATTAGAGGGTGGAAATATCGTAAATGGGGTTAATGAGTATGACATTTGTTTAGATGAAGAGCAAATCATGTTTGAATTTTTTGGCTCTATTGATACGGATCAGAATGAAATAGGTTGGTTCTTAGACGGCCCAGAAGATTTTATTTCACAAGATGAGAATCCTGTTTTTCAGGTAACTCTTCCTGGTAACTACGAAGGATACTTTTATGTAAAAGATGAAAACGATTGTACGGATACGGCATTTATCCAATTGGATGTTTTTAATAATCCAATTGCTGAATTTTCATATTTATATGATAGTTGTATAGCAGGTCCTGTGTTTTTTGATAATGCAAGTACGCTTGGAGATGCGCCGTTTTCGGAGATTATCTGGAACTTGAGTGATGAAATTATTGATGATCAAGAGTCACCAAGTTATTTTTATACTACTCCTGGCTCAAAAGATGTTCGACTTGTTTTAGTTGATGAAAACGGTTGCACAGATTCTTTACAAGGTAATATTTTATACCAGCCCGCTCCTGCGGTAATTGTAGTGAGACCATCTGTGAAAGAATTTTGTCCACCAGCAGAAATTGAAATAGATAACCTGTCTTTTCCTGTAGATAGCACTTACGAAGTGATTTGGGATTTTGGAGATGGCAATATTGATACTGGTATAGTTGTTCAAAATATATTTGAAGAAGTTGGATTGTATGATATATCTGTAAACATAACTTCACCTATTGGCTGTAAAGTCGATTCAATATTTGAAGGCTTGATTAATATTCAAGAACCACCTGTTGCAGATTTTGAAATTATAGGATCAGATTTTTCAAATATCAATAATATTTTGGTACTCGAAAACCAAGCTGCTAATTACATTGGCTATCAATGGTATGTAGATGGTGTTTGGCTTCCTTCTCAAGACATCTTAGAGTACGAACTTCCGGATACAGGGTATACGGAAATATTGATGGCAGTCAGGCATCCTTTAGGTTGCGTGGATACTATTGTACGATCTATTGATGTGAAACCTGAAAACAGGGTTTTCTTTCCCAATGCATTTACACCAAATGGGGACTCTAAGCACGATGAGTTTCTGCCTAAAGGGGTTTACCTGGGCTTGCGGGATTATAAGTTGGAAATCTATGATAGATATGGTGGTTTAGTGTTCTCCACTACAGATATTCGTGAAGGTTGGAATGGTAGTCACCAAAATAATGGAAGTGACGTTCCTGTTGGAGTATATCAGTATTTTGTGCACTACACAGAGCCTAGAGGGAAAAAACAAAACTTGCAGGGTTCTATCACGATAATTAGATAAAAATATTTTGAAGAAGGTTTAGAAATTCATTTTTTTACATTACCTTTGCACGACCATTAGATATACCAATAGGGTATGATTTAGAAAAAGAGAAGTTTTACGATAAATTCAAGAAAAATGGACGCAATTAAATTTGTTCAGGATCAGCTAGCGAGAGAAATGGATTATCCTGAATTTAGAGCAGGTGACAACGTTGTGGTTAGCTACAAGATTATTGAGGGAAACAAACAGCGTATCCAAAAATATCGTGGTGATGTTATTCAGATAGCGGGTGAGGGTAAAAACAAAACATTTACAGTAAGAAAGATTTCTTCAGGTGTAGGTGTTGAGCGTATTTTCCCATTTGCATCTCCAAATATAGACAGCATCGAGGTATTGAAGAGAGGTAAGGTACGTCGTTCAAGAATTTTCTATCTACGCGATCTTGTAGGTAAAAAAGCAAGAATCAAAGAGCGTCAGTTGCTTAAGAAATAATCTAGCCTTTATAAAAGCTAAAAAAGGGTTTTTCCTACATGGGAAAAGCCCTTTTTTAATTTTTTATACTTTATTTTAGTGCCAAATAAACAACTTATGAGAATCAGTGGGTTTAGTATGGTCAAAAATGCAGATAGTCTCTATTATCCAATCAAAGAGGCTATTGAATCTATCTTACCTTTAGTTGATGAATTTGTATTAGCTCTTGGCGACTGCAAAGAGGGCGATCAAACACTTGAAATCATCAATTCCATCCAATCTGATAAATTGAAAGTCATCCATACGGTTTGGGATTTGGAAAAATACCCAAGAGGTATGGAGAATGCACATCAAACGGACCTTGCAAAAGCAGCGTGCACGGGTGACTGGTTATTTTATTTGCAAGCAGATGAAGTTGTCCACGAGAAATACCTGCCGGCGATTCGAAAAAGGTGTGAAGAACTACTTGATGATGAGACAGTAGAAGGTCTTTTGTTTCAGTATAAACATTTCTGGGGAGACTATGAGCATTATCATATATCACATGGTTGGTATCCAAATGAGATCCGCATAGTAAGGAATAGGCCTGATATTCATTCTTGGGAGTCTGCTCAATCATTCAGAAGAATTCCTGGTTTTGATGGTGTAAACTACAGGCAGCAGGAAGGTACTCATAAGTTGAAGGTAGCTCGTGTAGATGCATTTATTTATCATTACGGTTGGGTGCGACCACCTCATTACATGCAGAACAAGAAAAAGGCATTGGATACCATCCATAAAGGAGCTAGCAATGTTAAGGAGTTATATCGTAAAGCAGCCAATGAATTTAATTATGGGCCTCTAGGTTCTTTAGGTAAGTTTAAGGAAACGCATCCTGCTGTCATGCAGTCTTGGATTCGCAAGTTTGATTGGCAGGATAAGTTGAATTATACGAACAAGATTGAAGATACTGGCCGTAAGCTTCATAAGCATGAGCGATTAAAGTATAGGATATTAACCTTTCTGGAGCAAAATTTACTTGGAGGCAGGCAGATAGGAGGATTCAAAAACTATCATTTATTGCGTAAGTAAAATTGTGTTTATGCGATCAAGTCTGTTTCTTATTCTGTTATTTTTAAGTGACTGTATCCTTGCCCAGCAAGTAATTACTTCGGGGCATTCGCATAACGATTACAAGCAAAAGACACCACTTCTTGAAGCGCTTTCTCACGGCTACACAAGTTTGGAAGTAGACGTGTTTCTGTATAAAGGAGAAATTCGGGTTGCCCACACCAGTTTAGGATTGCCATTATCCAAGACTCTTGAGTCGCTTTATATTCAACCTTTATCAAATCTTTGTGCTAATAGGCCTAATGGTATATATGGAGATAGTACCATACTTGTTTTGATGATTGATTTAAAGAACAAGCGGGAGGCATTGATCCAAGCATTACAAGAATCTTTGTTGGAATACAAGCATCTATTTCTTCACCAAACAGGAGTCAAAGCAAAATGGGCTCCGCTCCAACTTGTAATCAGTGGAGGTCCCCCCATACATCTTATAGAGCGCCAGAAAGAAGGCTTTTTCTTTGCCGATCTTCCTGTAAAACGCAGGTATAGCTCCCAGGAACAAGTAGTTTTTTGTTCTAGACGATCAGCGGCTTGGAAAGATTTGTTTACCTGGAATGGTCATGGCACAATGCCTCTTGATGAAAAAAAACTTTTAGATGAGCTCGTCCTAAGTGCTCATGCTGCTGGGTATAAAATTCGATTCTGGGCAATTCCAGAAACAGAAGCTTGTTGGGATGTGCTATTAGAAAGTGGGGTAGATTGGATAAATATCGATGCCTTAGCTGAATTTGCATTATTTTACAAGAATAAGTATTAGATCATATTATGCAAATACGGTACCATTCGGATGATTCGGATCTTAGGGCTATACAAAAGCTCCAATCCCTGAATACCAAAGAGGCACTTTCTTTAGAAGACAGAAATTCTGAAGGATTTGTAACTTGTATTTATGATATCCAAATGTTGAGGACTATGTGTGGTGCTTGGAAGCATGTTTCAGCTTGGGAGGATCAAGTCCTTTGCGGATATGCACTTTGTATGCTTGGCTCAACTATTGAATCTTATCCGATTCTGCAAACGATGGTTGAACAGTTTAAGGTACAAAGCTGGCGAAATCGCTTAGTAATAGATTGTGATTTTGTTGTTGTCGGTCAAGTATGTGTTGCAAAGGGATACAGAAAGCAGGGCCTACTTCAGGCTATGTATACCCAATTGAGGGAACAGTTTAAGGAGACCTTTGAGTTGTTAATTACAGAAATTGATAGTGTAAACATTCCTTCTTTGCGTGCTCATTCAAGATTTGGTTTTGAAGAAATTATAAGATATAAGGAGCAAAATGGTCGTACGTGGGTCATTGTTGGCTTTGAATTGTAGCTTGATTGACAGAGTGTTATGAGGTCTTGGGTTATATTATGTCTCGATTGAATTTTATAACCGAGAACCAATGAAGACATCCCAATTTTTATACACCCTGGTGTTTGTACTATTCCTTACACCCTATTCTAAGGCTCAGATCGATGTTGGTAAAAGCCATACGGTATGTAATTGCATCGAACAGAATTTTGAACAGGTGGGTGTTGACTTTGAATCCTTTCTTTACTCTTTTGAAGAAGAATTAAAAGAGAAATCTCTGATCAAAGAAGATAAATCAAGTTATCAACGTTTATTGGATCATAGTCTTAAGATCTATGGCTTTGTGCCCATACACCGAAACTTAGATGATAAAAAGGTGAATTCAAATCTCGTTCATATCACAGACTTTTGTGTCAATTTGCACTTGGGCTCTGAAGGGACTCAGGAGGTTAAGGAGCTTAGGCACTTTATTCAAAAGTGGAAGTTCATCAATTATATGGATTACAAGGTTGAAGACCTTGGCTTTGACCCATTCTTGGATGCTTTTTCTGAAGAAGGCCTAAGTTATAAGTTAAACTACTGGGTTTATTTAGAATTCATGTATTTAATGATGCCGCCTTACAATCCTTTCAAAACAGAACTTGGGGGTATTATTGACCTAGAACCCTTGGATGCAGTATTTGTAGTTCGGAATGGAGAGGTTATTCCATGGGCTATTCTAAGGCAAGAGTTGCCTCGGTTTTATGAGGCGAACTGCTATTTGAGAATTGAATACCCAAGTCAGGTTGATAAATCAACTAAAGATGCGTTTAGGAATGTTTTAATGGACGTATATACATCTCATTTAGAAATGAAAAGTATGGATGATTTTGGTTTAGGATTTTGGTCCGCCAATGCTTCTAATCGCCAAACTTTAATAAATAGATATCCGTTTCGTTTGATTCACTAGATTTTAGATTAATTTAAAGGACTTGTTAATCCTTATAGTCTTCTAACAGATGTTCGTCAAACGTCCTACTCTTGTATTGAACTCATACATAGCAATGGAAAATATTGAGCGGATGCAGCAGAAAGCTGATGCGCTGGGTATTCCTCTTAGACCTCATTTTAAAACCCATCAAAGTTTAGAGCTAGGTCGAATGTTTAAAGCAGTTGGTTGTAATAGAATCGCGGTATCCTCTTTGAGCATGGCGAATTACTTTTCTGAAGAATGGGACGATATTACCTTGGCATTTCCGGTAAATATTCATGAAATCGATTTGATTAATGCATTAAGTGCAAAAATCAAGCTCAATCTTACAGTCTATAACCTAGAGACTTTACTGTTTTTGGAAAAAAACCTTAAGCACTCCGTTCAAGTTTATTTAAAGATCAATATTGGAAATAATAGAGCCGGATATCCACCTGAGGCATCAGATGAAATTTTGGAGTTCTGCAGAAGCGTTCAATCCTGTTCTAAATTAAACCTCGAGGGTTTACTCATGCATGCTGGCCATAGTTACAAATGTCGTGGAAAGTCTGCGGTACTTCAAGTGCATAAGGAATGCATGGATAAGATAGTGCTATTACATGATTTGTTGGATACGGAATTTCCTAAGCTTGTTTTTTCATATGGCGATACACCTACCTGTAGTGTTGCGGATTCTTTTCCCGGTGTGGATGAATTGAGGCCCGGTAATTACGTTTTTTACGATCTAACTCAAGAGCGAATAGGCTCTTGCAATATGGAGAATATTGCTGTTGCTTTGCTTTGTCCTGTTGTTGGAAAGCAAGATGATGGTGAGACTATTATTCTTTATGCAGGAGGTGTTCATTTGTCCAAAGATGTGCTGCTTGATTCCTTGAGGGAGCGAATATATGGTCGGCCAGTAATGATGCAAGAAAAAGGTTGGAGGCTACTAGATGAGGCGAATTATCTCGCGGGAATCAGTCAGGAGCATGGTGTTTTAAAAGTGACAGAAGAGGTGTATGGTACTATAGATATAGGGGACTGTATTGGGATATTACCCGTACATTCTTGTATGACAGCGGATTTGATGAAACAATATCTTAGCCTTGAAAACATATGGATTAATAAGATGTATTAATCTTTTTCTGATGTTAATTTAATGTAATTAGTTTTCCTATATTTAGGAATCGAAACAAACACGCTTAAGTGAAGGACAAAATTATACTTGTAGGTTGCCATGGCACTGGTATTAGCACAACCGTTAAAGCGCTTGAAATACTTGGCAAAAAAGTATGGAAGAAGCCCGTTGATCCAAAATCTGGATTATTTGACAAGTCCAATAAGAAGCTTGAATCAAAGTTTGCTCCTTATGATGTTTTTGCAGGTTTGCCATTCTCGAATCATTACAAGAATTTTAAAGATATTTTTGACGACAAGTGTAAAATTATCCTTACAGTAAGGGATCCATTAGATTGGTATTCGGAGATTTTATCTGCTAATAAGTCAAAGAATGAACATATACTTAAGCAGGTCTTTTCAGATATGGAGGCACTCAAGAAAAGTCAAAAAAAGAAAAAGGCGATTCAGAATTATATGGATCACAATATGGAAGTGATAGACTTTTTTGCAGAAAAGGATGAAGATATATTAATATTGGAATACGGTAAACATAATAAGTGGAAACGAATTTGTGACTTTCTAGAAATTGATATTCCTGAAGATAAATATCCAAAGATGAAAGATGACTTTAAGAAATCTATATTTTCTTTAAAGTCACCTTTGTTGTTTTGATTTAGGGAGCTAAGAATCCCATTTTTCCTTGGTTATAGTCACGCATGGCTTCCATTATTTCTCTTTGGTTGTTCATCACATATGGACCCCAAGAAACTACTTCTTCTTTCAGTGCTTTTCCTTCTAGGATTAATAGGCGGCTATCTTCAAGAGTCTTTATTTGTAGTGTTTCACCCTTATGATCTAATATAGCTAAATCCTGCCCTTTTACAAGCTGCCCATCGATTTCAATTTGTCCACCCAAAACATATACCATAGCTGAGCTTTCGGATGCCAGACTAATGTGTACTTCAGCCTCAGCTTCCAGGAAAGCCATCATAGACTTTATATCTGTTCGATTGCTGATGGGACCTTCTAAGTCTCCTTCCTTCCCTGAGACGAGATACAATTTACTTTTTGAGCTGTTTGGAACAAGGATTTGTTTCAATGCATGTGCATCACTTTTAATATATGTTGCAGGTTTCATTTTTTGCTCTGCTGGAAGATTAACCCAGAGTTGAATCAATTCAAAATCACCTCCAAGTTCTTCGAATTTTTTTGAGGATTGTTCTGAATGAATAATACCTCTAGCAGCACTGATCCATTGAACACCCGGCGCTTCAACACTGCTATCATTACCTAGTGAATCTTTGTGATTCACCCCCCCTTGAAATACAAATGTTATAGGTTCGAATCCTCTGTGTGGGTGAGGACCCACATAAAAATGAGCATTTTCTTGATTTAGTTTATAGGGTCCTGCATGATGGAGTAGTAGAAATGGATCGTGGTTCTCCATAGACTCCGCTGGTAGAGATTGAGTTACTGTTTTGCCGCCTAATAAAAGTGATTGCGGTTTTAGGATTTTTTTTATACTCCTTGTGCTCATTGTACCTTTAATTTTATAAGTAAGGTTTTGATTAGATCTAATTATAATAAATAAGAAATAAGGTTTAAACAAATGGAAATGTTTATGGTTTATTGCTTTGAATTAGATTTCTTACTCATAATATGAGTGATCTTTTACACGGATACTACTTTTTTAAAGGATTTAAATTTATTTTTGGGTTTGTTTTTAAAATTTCGTTGAGTTTTGTTTTCAAAGGCAAAGTCTACCCTAAAATAATTCAAATTTTTGATGCAAGGTGATCTAAACAAAAAAATTGCTATTCTTCCATTTTACAATCGTTTTGGAAACCTTGAAGAAGACTATTTTGGGCTTAGTTTGGCAGAAGAAATTATAAATGCTCTTATACATATTCCTGGGATTAGTGTTATTTCGCACAGTTCTAGCTTGCAGTATAAGAATTCCGATTTAGAACAATTAGTTATAGGAGAAGAGCTAAAAGTCAATTCGATTCTAGAGGGAACATTTAGCAAAAATGGTAAAGGAGTAAGTATTCAGTGTAGTTTGTATGATATAAGTTCTAAAGATAAAATTTGGACTGGGTCATTTGATGAGTACCTATTCGATATTAACGCTTCTTACACAAATTTGATAACCCAAGTAGTTGATGCAATTAGAGATAATTATGGTCATTTTGATTTTGAATCTCTATTCCTTAAGAATAAAACAGCAAGTGAGGATGCCTACGATTACTACCTTAAAGGCAAATTCTTTAGGAATCGATGGACTAAAGAGGACTATGAAAAGGCCATTACCTTCTTTGAGAAAGCGGTTCAAATTGATCCTCAATTTGCTGAAGCCTATTTTGAATTACAGCATTGTTATGGATTTTTATGGACTAAAGGTTGGATATCAAGATCTAAGGCCTTTGAGCGCATAAAGGTTGTCACTGTGAAGGGCCTAACCTTGGGACCTAGATTACCAGAAGCTTATCTTTCAGCAGCTCAGATAGATCTTTGGTCAAAGTGGGATTTTAAACCTGCTTTAGACAAACTACTAGACGGCGTTCGCCAATTTCCTGCTTTTATCGAGCTTCAAAATACTTTAGTTGCTGCATATAAAATTGTTGGACAATACGATAAAGCTGAGATTCACTCCGACATGTGTATAGCGCTTGACCCGAATAATCATTTTCATTATTACAATAGGGGCCGAATTTATTTTTTGAAGAGAAACTATAAAAAAGCAATTGAGAATTTGGAGCGATCAATCAGCATGCAGCCAAATTTTAAAATGGGTATGTTTGATCTCTTTGAAATTTATTTAGTAACAGGGGATAAGGAGGCTTTCGATAGCTTTACAGAGCAATATGCTTCATTTGAGCATGTACCTATGATGAAATATATTTTTAGCCTCAAGAATTCAGCAGAAACTAATTTCGAAGACGATAGTGAGGCGGGTGCTTCTGGAGTAGATGGAGAGCGTTTGTTACTCAGTACCTACAAAGTTTTGTTTCAGGGCAATCATAGTCTTGCTATAAATCTTATTGAGCAAGGGATTAGAGCGCATTTGTCGCAATTTATCTTCATAAAAGATAATCCTATTCTAGATTCATTGAAAGAGTATGATGCATTCAATAACCTGATGAGTAGTGTTTTTGAGATTGAAGAAAGTGAACAAAAAAAACCAAGCAGGCAAGAGCCATCTCCAAAGGTCAAACAAGTTCTTAGTGAAGAACAAGTGGATTATTACACTAAAAAGTTAGAGCAGGCCTATGATGAAGGTGAATGTTATCTAAATCCATCTTTAAGTTTGAAGGATGTATCCCTTGAAATGGTTATTCATCCAAATAAGCTTTCCTGGTTAATAAATGAAAAGTTTAAGATGAATTTCAATGAATTTACAAATCATTACAGGTTAAAAGCCTTTAAGGCGAATGCTTTTGAACCTTCCAATCAGCATCTAACTATATTGGCAATTGCCTATGAAAGTGGATTTAGCTCAAAGACTTCATTCAATTCTTTCTTTAAAAAGATAGAAGAATGTTCACCTCGTGATTGGATAAAAAATAACAAGTAAATAAGAAGGACTGATTTATAATTTAGAACTATTCAGGCAGGTACAATGCCTATTTTTATGAGAACCACCAATATATAAAATATGTTGTTTTCTTCTGTTAAGGAAAAGATGAAGTTTGAGAATGTTTATTTCAGTGTCCTAAAAAGGCTAATACCTCAGTATGAGTATTATGAAATAGAAACTTCTTTTGGCAATGTGAATATCATAGATGTAAATGCTAATAAAAATTTACCTGTAGTAGTAGCAATCCATGGAATAAGAGGAGCAGGCCCACTTTTCTTAAAGAATCTTCTAGCTTTAGAAAGTCAATGTAGAATTATAATAGTCGATAACTTTGAAGAACTAAGTCTCAACTATTCAAATGCCCTAAATGGTGAAAATTTCGAGCATGGACAATGGATTTTTGAAATTCTGGCAAGATTAGATGTAAAAGATGTCACCCTAATGGGGATTTCGGTGGGAGCAATTTCTGTCTTGAACTCACTCTCTTATGACGCACGAAAAATAAAGGCGGCCATTCTTTATTCTCCAGGAGGACTAACGGTCAAATGGGGTTCTATAAAGTTTAGGTGGCGATTGAGAAAATCTATTGGTTTGAATGCAAATTTAGTTTGGAATGAAAAAACCAAACTATTAATTCAGGATTTAATTACCGATTCTGATAGTATTTCATTTGATTATTTAGAATACCTAATCAATAGATTCAACTTTACTTTGCCAGAGATGGTGTGTATGGATCGTGAAATGGCATCGGGTATAAGCACACCTGTTTATCTTGTAGTAGCAAAGGATGATCCTTTGTTTTCTTCAAAACATATGCTTTCAACAGCTAAGTCTATTATTCCTAATCTTAAAAGAGCAGTAGTACTTAAAGGAGAAAAACATTTCATGGGCAATAACCAGCTTCCAGGGCTATTGCACCAATTAATTTATGAAATAAGTAAGCTTAAAGAGTAAAGTTTTAGAGGTTATCTTCCAATAACCATTCCGAGAAACTATTAGCCGTTTCTCGAAGGCTAGCTTTACACAATTGAATGTTTTCAGGAAGGAATTCTTGGAAAATACCTACAATCTCTGCAAGCATGTTCTCGCAGGTAGGTTGGTAGGAAACATATCTAACCCGATCATTTAGTTTTTCTATACCCTTGAATCTAGAGTCGTGTCTTAGGATCAGTCTGTGATCAAAGATAGGTTCAATTTCTGTTTTGATGATACTCTTAAGATCTTTGAAATCAATGACCATACCGTCCTTTGGATCCTCAGCATTATCTATAGTCTTACCTTTTACGGTAACTGTAAGGTGATAGGAATGACCATGTATATCTTTACATTTTCCATTATACCCATCAAGGGCATGCGCCGTCTCGAAATCAAATTCCTTAGTAACTCTGATAATCATTATTGAAAATTTTTCCAAAAGTAATTTAAAATACGCTTATTTCCAATGAAAGAGCTTGCACCCTTTAGCTTTTGACCAAAGGAGTATAAAAGAGACCTTCTGTTTTATTATATTGCAAGGAGAAGAGATTCTCTTTGAATGGAAAAATGAATTGAAGGACTAAAATATAAGACTATGTTACCTCCTATTAATTTTAAGCAATGGATTGATGATCATAGACATTTATTAAAGCCACCGGTTGGTAATAGGGTGGTCTATGAGGATACTGACTTTATTATTATGGTTGTAGGAGGGCCGAATAGTAGAAAGGATTTTCACTATAACGAAGGGGAGGAGTTTTTCTTTCAGCTGGAAGGTGACATAACGCTTAAGGTTATGGAGAATGGAAAACAGAAGGATATTAAAATCAAGGAAGGAGAGATATTTTTACTGCCACCGAAGGTTCCTCATTCTCCGCAGCGTGGAGTTAATACTGTAGGTCTTGTCGTGGAACGTAAGCGGGAAGAAACAGAAATAGATTCATGCATTTGGTTTTGCGAGTCTTGTGGAAATGAGCTCTACAAGGAGAATTTCAGCCTTAAGAATATTGTTACGGAACTGCCTGTCATCATGAACTCATTTTATAGTTCAGTGGAAAAACGGACTTGCGGGAAATGCAATGCAGTGATGGAACCACCGGTTCCTGTGAGCTAATTCAGTTTTGAGCACTTAATAATTTATTCCGTTTTATTACTAGAATAATTAAAGAACTACTATTTTAATTGAACTTTATAGCTTTACGTATTCTTAAAAGTAATATTAAATTATATCTTTAGGATAACTAAATCTGTTTATTTACCCTTTTTTGGGTAGAAAACTAAGTCTATATTATTTAATCTATTTAATTTTTCACTAATGAAACGTACTAACATTTTTGGTTTGTTGACTTTCGTTGTATTTTCTTTCTTTGCGGTTGCATGTGGAGGAGATGCTGCAGAAAATGCTGACAATACCGAAGCTACAGAAGAAGTAACTGAAGAAGCAACTGAGGAAGCTACAGAAGAAGCAACTGAAGAAATGGCTGCAGATTCAACAGCTACTGAAGAAGCTGCTGAAGAAGCTGGCGAAGAAGAAGCTACTGAAGAGGCTGCTGAAGAGCAGTAAAAAAAAAAGGTTTACCATTGTTATGGTAAACCTTTTTTTAATTTTCAAAGTATCTTCTTGCATTCCTGAAACCATTGTCTTGCATCCGCGTTCCATTTCTATAATCAGATCCTTCCATTTGAGTGCTACTAACTGATCGGTAAAGTTCAATTTCCCACCTAGGGTTTTGAGTTTCACCATAGCAGGTAGAGTGTAGCAGAAGAAAGTCCTGTGAAGCTTTTGAAGGATTGTAAAACAGGAATTTCACATTGGTTTGTCCTTTAACTTTAAGTCCATTATAGGACCAGATTTCATAAGGGAAAGCATCCGGTTCATTGTATTCCTTAATTACATCGTTTGGTTGGCCGTATTTTAAATAGATATATCCACGGTCTGTTTCTATACCTTTTCTGAAACCAGATCGAAAGGTTTGGTCTACTGCTCGCGCCACTTCCATAAAAGCATCATACGCCAATTCAGGATTGATTGGTTGTTTGTTTACCCAATAATTGAATAAGTACAATTGTCTTGCTTTTTTATCTGGATTAGATAAAGTAGCGTTTATAATATCGCCGTCTGATTTATCAACAAGGGGAGCTATTGCAAGTATAGAAAAATGAAGTTCCTCATCGCTAAGCTTTCCTACAAATTCTTGATCAAGAAATTTCGAACGATCTTCATTGGTAAGCTCTACTTGCTCTTCTAAGTTAAGGTAGGGGTTTGATCGTTGGAATTCTATACTCGAACTATAATACTCTTTTAAATCCCTACCCCTCACAGAACAGATGAATTTATAATTGCCAGAAGGTAATTGATCTATTGCTAGCTTTAGTAGAATCGGTGAGTAAGTATCTGCTATCATGTTCTTGTGCTGTATGATAAGCGGTTTAGTAGCATTTTTATCAGTCTGTTCTACTATCATATAGCTCACAATATAACTCTTGTCAAAGACCGTGTTAAGGTCGTATAATTCAAGATAGGCATGTAGTTGAGACTTGTCCTTTGAATAAAAATTATAGGGTAGTGCTTCTAGTATAAAACCATTCTTTTCAAGGTCACCACCTGTATTTGAAAATTGCTTGTTCGCTAATAGCAAGGGTTCACTTATTCCAGCAATATTTGGTTTGATGTTTATCTTTTCATTATGATTGAAGGTGTTGGACGTGTTTTTCAGATCCTTTATAAAAATCTGCATGTCGTATTCACCCGGTTTGGCTATACCTGTCCTTTTGATTATGAAAAAATTTGTGGGTGTTTTGGTAAGTGGCGTACTGACAACACTTTTATTAAAGTGCACAACTGTATCATTTTGAAGATATGCTATTGTGATTTCTAGCTCACCTTGAATGAAACTATCAATTTGGGTATGATTTATCGTGTTTGCATCAATAGATAGGTGTACTTCAGAATATGGGCGTCCCTCTGCTTGGTAGGCAACTTGTTCGATATATGCGCTTAATTTAGGCGAATCTGGAAGCTGTTGGGCGTATAGTCCATTTATAAAAAGAGGGAATAAAAAAGAAATTATATATCTCATGATCTGAATTTAATACAAAATCAAATGTGGAGCTTATTTTTTATATCCAATAGTCAGTTTTCAAAAAATAGAATATTTTTATCTAACAAACTCAAAATCAAACTCTAAGTTATTCATAAGCATCTTTAAAGTTAGGGTGCTGTCTGTAATGTTTATGATTTGATATTCTGGATTTATTCGAGCACCTTTCGTTTTGATGAAGTTTTCATCTATGCTATACAATTGTTTTTCTCTAGTACCAGAAAGATTTGAAAACAACAGTGTATCGTTATCAAATTCTAGTTTGAAGTTGTTGAGTGTTTCTGTGGTATTGCCATTTCTAAGTGCATTAGAAAGTGTCCAAGTTCCTATGATTTGATCCTTTTGCTCCGGTGAGCTAGGCTCTTTTTCACAAGAAATACTTAGTAGCATTCCAATGCTCAATAATAATAGGATTGAATATTTATACATGAGTATCAAAGTTCTTTTTCTTCTTTGAAAGAAAATGTTATATGCAAAAATAACATTCTTTATGAATATTAAGCTTTTTTAAACCAACTCTATAACTGTAATCTCTGGCATTATTCCCACTCTACCCGGATAGCCAAGGTAGCCTAAGCCTCTGTTTACATATAGTGCTTGATCTTCGGATTTGTATAAGCCTGCCCATTGTTTGTACAAATATTTAATAGGACTCCATTTTATAAATCCAGGTATTTCTATACCAAATTGCATGCCATGTGTATGTCCAGAAAGGGTTAGATCAATATTTTTGAAAGACTTGGTAACTTCTTGATTCCAATGCGAAGGATCATGGGATAGGAGTAACCTAAATGCCACTTGCTCTGTATTATTCGCTGCCTGAGGGAGATCTCCTTTTTGAGGAAACCTAGGAGATGCAGATTGATTTTCAACGCCAATAACCGCTAATTCACTAGATCCAATCTGAAGCTTTCTGTTCTCGTTGAGCAATAACTGCCAGCCCATCTCTTTATGCACATCTTTTAGTCTTTGGAAATTTGCTTTCTTGTCTTCTTGACTTGGCCAGGCTTCATAGTTTCCATAATCGTGATTTCCCAATACGGAGAATACACCATTTTTACTTTCTATTTGTTTGAAAATATCAATGAATTCATCCATTTCACTGGCTTTGTTGTTGACCAGGTCTCCCGTAAAACAAACTAAGTCTGCTTGTTCATTATTGATAAGCTCAATGGCGCGTTTTACAGGTTCTTTAAACAAGAAACTTCCTGAATGGATGTCTGATATTTGAAGAATTTTGAAACCTTTAAGATCCGCAGCTAAATTCTTTATCGGCAGCTTTATTTTGAATACTTTATAATTATATGGATTTTTTATCATTCCATAAGTCAAACTTAAAAATGGAATACTTCCAACGGTTAGAGCTGCTAGGCTAAGGAATTTTGACCTGCTTGTATTGAAGCTGTGTTCCATGCCTAATTTTGTGCCGATAAATAGAATGGCTCTCCGTAGATCATCAACAAGGAGAAATGATCCTCCAATGAATTTGGATAGGACAATAATAAAAGTCATTGCGCCCCATATTACATTGACTTGCTTAGGTAGGCTATCGTTTAGACCTGTCATCGCAAGTATGATGAAAATAAGCTGGATAAGGGTGCATGTTACGTATATACCTAGACTAATATTTTTTCCACTTGGGCTATTGTCCTTAAAGAAGAACAAAAAAAGTTGGAAGGCATAATATTCAGTTAGTAGGAATACGCAAATAAGTATCAAAAATCTCATGTATAATAATTGTTAGGGCGGAATTTAAAAAAGAACAAATAATAACTATCATGGTTCGACGATTTTTTGGCAACTTTATACAAGCGCATGCTTTTTATAGACATAAGTAAATGCCTCAAACTATTAATTATCAGAAATCACTAGATATGCTAAAGAAAATTCTAAGTGTTACTTCAGTTTTTTGTTTGATATGCTCGGTCAATTTAATGGGGCAGGAGGGATATGACTCCTATACATTTACAGAACAAGATTCGCTTCGAGGCAGCTTAAGCATTTTGCGATCTTCATATGATGTGCGATTTTATGACCTTGATTTAACTGTAGATATGGATTCAGAATCAATTAGTGGTTCTGTTGGGATAGATTTCGATGTTTTAGAAGATCTCTCTCAGATTCAGTTGGATTTGTTTGAGAACATGGAAATTGAACGTGTTGTTCTTTTTGGTGATCAGGAGGAGATCGAATTAAATGTCATTCGGAAGGGCAAAGCTTTCTTTCTTGATTTACCTGCACAGCTAAAAGGGACAAAACTTACAATCAAAGTATTTTATAAGGGACAACCGATAAAGGCAGAGAATGCTCCTTGGGACGGTGGCTTTAGCTGGAAGAAGGACAAAAAGGGTAGACCTTGGTTGGGTGTTTCTTGCGAAGGTATCGGCGCTAGTCTGTGGTGGCCAAATAAAGACCACCTCACGGAGGAGCCTGATAGTATGAGAATCAATATAAGAGTTGATACTGCTTACACAGCTGTGAGCAATGGAAATCTAAGAGGATCTAAAAGCTATGATGATGGAACGCATGCATTTGAATGGTTTTTAAGTTATCCTATAAATAATTATAACGTGACTTTGAATATTGGTCATTATGCCCATTTTGAAGATCAATATGTGTCCCTTGATAAGGATACCCTGCAGTGTGATTACTATGTGATGGATTATAATATTGATGTTGCTAAAGAACACTTTGAACAGGTGCATGGCGTATTAGAATCTTTTGAATACTATTTTGACAAATACCCCTTTTGGGATGATGGATATGCTTTAGTGGAGACTCCTTATTTGGGTATGGAACATCAAAGCTGTATTGCTTATGGGAATAAATATATGCGAGGTTATCTAGGTGGCATGATCCCAAGAGATATGCATTGGGATTATATCATTGTGCATGAGACTGGCCATGAATATTTTGGTAATAGTATTTCTTGTAAAGATCATGCTGAGATGTGGATCCACGAGTCTTTTACAACTTATATGGAAGCACTTTATGTAGAATATATGTTTGATTATCCATCTGTAGAGCGCTATCTTGATATTCAAAGAAAATTTATAAAGAATAAGCAATCCATTATTGCTCCCTTGGGTGTGAATTTTGATGCTTGGAAATCAAGTGATCATTACTATAAAGGAGCATGGTTTTTACATACTTTAAGGCATCACCTGGATAGTGATGAGCAGTGGTTTGGTCTAATCAAATCCTTTTACAAGACATTTGCAGTAAGCCATATTGAGACTGCAGACTTTATAAGATTTGCAGAAGAATATACTGGTCAGGTATTAGAGCCTATTATTAGGCATTATTTATACAAGGCTGATTTGCCTGTATTGGCCATCTCGGTAAAGCAGCGAGGAAATAAAAAGATCTTGTCTTATCGGTGGGAGGAAGTTGAGGATGACTTTGCTCTTTCGGTCTGGGTGAAACTAGGAGAGGACCTCCACAGATTGAGACCAACAACAGTGCTTCAAGAAGCTGTTTTTGAGTCTTCTAAACTTGAACGCTTAGAATTGGATTTGGCTAAGTCTTTAATTTTGGAGCGGACTATAGAATAAAAAGAGGGAGCATTTGCTCCCTCTTTTTAACGTAATACAAAAAATACGAGGATACAGATTATCACAACTGCTATAAATAGCTGCCTAACCCATTTTGTGCCACTGTGTTTTTGGAGGTATATACTGAATAATAAGTCTACGAATTCTCTCCACTCAAGTCCTTTTACATAGCGCTCAATACCCATGACAAAATATTTCCTACCGCCTGGAGCACCGCTCTTTCTAAGGATGAAAAAGGCTGAATCTAAGTAGGCTAAATCATAAAGTTCACTTGAGCCAGCTTCAATAATGATTTTATTGGTATCAGGAAGAAGTCGCCATCTCCCTTTTAAAATATCTCCATTGGTTGATCGGAGATACTCCCCTTTATCGTTGAAAAAATGCATGATGGTGGAGTTGAAATTATCGCCATCACGTATTTCAAGCCAAGGTTTACCACCTGCAGAGGAAAAAAATTTGACCTCATTTATATCCTCTCCCCAATTTTGGATATGGGGTAAGATGAGATCAAGGTACTCTGAAAGAGAACTTTTTTCGGGAAGTTCTACATTGAATGATCCTTTAACAGAGTCTGATATTTCTTTAAAAATGGTCATGTATCGTTTGGCGTCTATTTGAGCTTAATTTACGAAAAAACTTTATATAAGCTAAGTACAGATGTGAATTTGGGAAAAGAGGTTTGACAAATAAAGGAATTTTACGTTATTTTGTCCCTTCATGTAATTGGTCTTGTCGCATGCGCTAGCCGTATGAGGAAAGTCCGGACAACGCAGAGCACCGCACCATCTAACGGATGGGGTTTCAGTTTACTGGAATACAGATAGTGTCGCAGAAAATAACCGCCCAGTTCGCTGGGTAAGGGTGAAAACGTGTGGTAAGAGCGCACGCAGCATGCTGGCGACAGTATGTTGGGATAAACCTTGTGGGTTGAAATGCCATGTAAATCTCATTCTTCGGACTTATGTTGCTCGCATAAGGTTCTTCGGAACGATGGGAAGGGTAGGCAGATTGAGTTAATGGGTGACCATTGACCTAGATAAATGACAGGAGCTTCCTTTGGGAAGAAACAGAATCCGGCTTATACAGCTGCATGAAAAAAGGCACTCCGATCAAATGATCGGAATGCCTTTTTAAATTTTATTGATTGGGTATTGCTTATGCCTTTATAGCAGCAAGAGCATCTACCATCGTTTGTCCGATATGTGCTGGTGATTTTACAACGTGGATACCACACTCAGCCATGATTTTCATCTTAGCTTCTGCTGTATCTTCTGCGCCACCGATAATTG